>JAZNNB010000074.1:0-19818 GCA_045580025.1 Clostridia bacterium | reverse complement strand
CCCCCTTTTCTTCGCCCGTGAGCCCTCCCAAATAGAGCTTTCCGCTGGCGGTATAGAGTGTATTCTCGGTTGTCAAAAGCACCATATTTTTACTCTTTGCAAGTCGGATCGTAGCCATGTCGTTCTGTGAGCCAAGGAGTTGACTCTCTACCTTGTCTTCCTAAGACCGCTTGGCCTCCGACTTCCCCCTTTTCTTCGCCCGTGAGCCCTCCCAAATAGAGCTTTCCGCTGGCGGTATAGAGTGTATTCTCGGTTGTCAAAAGCACCATATTTTTACTCTTTGCCAGCTCAATTATGTCCTCACCTGGCTGTTTTCCCCTGACAAAAACTATTGCAGAAATATCCATCATTTCAGCGGTCCTCACCACCTGAGGATTTACCAAGCCGGTAAGCAACAATACTCTTGTGTTCACAAAAGCAAGAACGTCACTCATAAGGTCGCTGCCAAAAGCAGAGTCCACCTCGGCATCAAGCAAGTCCTCACCACAAAGCACCTCTGCATCCAAAAGTTTTTTTACCTCTAAAAGTTTCATTTTTATCATCCTTTCTGTGCCACGCACAAAAATCAATTTTCTTCCGTATTTATTATTTTTTTGTGAACCTCAAGCTCTTTCCCCGTTTTCAAAATATTTCTTCCGTATTTTGTGTGAAGCTCAAAAATTGTATCATCCAAAGCCTTTGCCTTTTCTTTGGCGGTGTTCTCGGATTTGTCAAGTTCGTCAAAAAGCGAAAGTTGTTTATTTTCATCCTCAGATGAGCTTTGGAGATTTCCCAAAGTAACCCCCACAAGTCGTACCGAGGCTTTAAGCCTTTCCTCTTTTAAAAGCTCCTTTGCTCTTGCGAAAATTTCCTTGGCAGAATTTATCGCATCACCGGTCTTTGAACGGGTTATGCTTTGCATATTGCTGAATTTTATTTTTAGGGTGACTGTTCTTCCCCATTGCCCTTGCCTTTTAGCTCTGAGGCTTACATCTCGACAAAGGAGTAAAAGAGTCTCTTCCATAATGCTTTTTTCAGTTATATTTTCCTGAAAGGTATACTCTCTTCCTATGGATTTTGAAACTGATATGGGAATAACCCGTCTTTCATCGTTTCCCGTTGCAAAATCAAGCATTTCTTTGCCCACAGCACCGAAATTTTTTAGCTTTTCAGGTGGGGTTTCTATCAGGTCTTCCACCGTCTCAATTCCTATATTCTTCAGCTTTTCCTTGGTCTTCCTTCCAATTCCGTAAATAACCCCGACAGGTCTCTTTCTTATAAGCTCCACAAGTGATTTTTTGTCGGGTATCACAAAAAATCCATCTGGTTTCTTTTCCTCACTGGCAAGCTTTGCACCCATCATGCAGTAAGATATTCCAACAGAACAGGTAACCCCGACTTTCCCCAAAATTTCTTCTTTCAGTTGCTTTCCTATTTGTTCAGCACTGCCAAAAAGTCTTAAGGAATTGGTCACATCCATATACCCCTCATCAAGAGCCACAAACTCTATCATATCAGTAAACCGAAGCATAATCTTGTGAATCTCGGCCGAAGCTTTTTCATACTTCCGCATATCCCCGTGCATATATATTCCGTTGGGGCACCGCCTGTACGCCTCCGCAATGCTCATAGCGGAGTGAATTCCGTATTTTCTTGCCTCATAACTGCAGGTAGAAACCACGCCTCTTTCCCCCGGCAATGCGCCGATAATAAGAGGCTTTCCTGAAAGTTTTGGATTGTCCCGCGCCTCAATGGAAGCAAAAAACGCATCCATATCCACGTGGATAATAGTTCTGTTCACTATTTGCTCTCTTCCTTCCGCAAAAATTCAATGCCCTTGTATGCATCAAAATATGACGGGGTAATTCCGTTTTCAATACGTTTGTTATATACCATTATTTTTTCTTCAAAGAACAACCCCACAACAGGATTAAGCTCATCAAAACAATCAATCAGAGTTCCATACCCCTCTTCAATCCCCGATACACTGTGCTTTGTACCGATAGCATCAAAAACTGTATCAATTTTCTCATTTTCAAAGCCAAATACATTGTTCTCACCAAGGATAAGCGAAAACGTAAGGTCAGGGGAAATAATGGTGCTTCCTATAAATATTTCATAATCTCCCTCTTGTATGCGATTGTTATATTCTTCAAAAGGAACCGCCTCTGTATGTGATTTTATACCGAGTTCTTCAAGGTTTTGCTTCACCATTTCAGCAATTTCTTTTCTCTGCTGATTTTCCTCGTTATAAAGTATCCCAAACTCCAAAGTCAAGGTTTTGTCATCAACAGTTTTCTGATAGTTTTCATTCTTTATTTCCCAGCCATTTTCATGGAGTTCTTTTTTTGCACCGCTAAAACTCTGTTTGAATTCAATTTTTTTATCACCCCAAACAAACCACTTGGGATGGATGGGAATACTGCTTTCTGTGGCATAGCCCATCATCACCTCTTCAGTGAGTTTGCTGCGGTTTATTGCGAGAGACAGTGTTCGTCTTACCTCTTTCATACCCAACACTTCATTATTGTGATTTATTCCCAAAAAGTGAAAAATCGGCGTTGGCATTGAAACATAGGATGCTGAAATTGGGTCAACAAATCTTCCCCAGTTCATATCATCAGCCAAAGTCATATCTATACTCCCTGAACTGAAAGTATAAAGTGCAGTGTCGTTATCCGGAAGCATTTTTACAGTAATACAGTCAGTAACAGCCTCTCCGCCCCACCAACTGTCATTTTTTACAAGATAAAGAACATTTCCTTCACCGCGGTCTTCAAGACGATATGGTCCTGTTCCTATTGGGCGGAATGTATCTTTATTTATCTCATCAGTCTGTTTCTTTATAATTGGAAAATACAAAAGGCTTGCAAAATTTACGCAAGGTTCCTTGAGGCTGATTTCAATTTCAAAATCACCATTTTTCTGTATTTTGTCTAGTAATGACACATTGTAGGCGTATACACTGTTTTCACTTTTCTTTATGGTTTCAACAGTATAAATAACATCCTCTGCACTAAATGTTGCACCATCGTGCCACTTTACGTCCTTACGGAGAGTAAAATACCACTTTGTTCCGTTTTCTGAAACAGACCAACTTTCAGCCAAACAACTTTCTGGAAAAAGATTGTCCGGCAGCGAAATAAGGCTGTCATAGACAATGCAAAGCATCCCGATGTTTGTCGCGTTTGTACTAAGTACAGGACAAAACGTATCCGGTTTGTATGAAGAAATAACTATCTCCTCGGCTGTATTTTTATTTTGTGATTTTTTCTCTTTAACCTTTTGTGAGTCTCCACAACCGCACAAAAGTAAAAGCACCATCAAAGCCGCCAAAACGGCAGCCAAAATTCTTCTAAACATAAATCTTTGTCCTCTATTTTTTAAGCATAATAAACGCGCCCATTCTCCCCGTAGCATCCTTATGCGCACGATAAGAATACAGCATATCCGAATTACATACTGTGCAAATCTCAAGCACATCAATGTTTTCTTCTTTTACTCCTGATTTTTGAAGTATCATTTTGTTAGCTTGCCAAAGGTCCACAAAAAATTTTCCATTATTATTTTCCAAAACCAGCTTTTTATCAAATTGACTCGCAACCTCGAGTCCTGTTTCAAAACAACATTTGCCTATGGAAGGACCTATTGCCGCTTTTATATTTTGGGGGCTTGATGAAAATTTGTTTTTCATTATTTCCACTGCCTTTCCGGCAATCTCACTTACAGTACCCCGCCAACCTGAATGAACCGCTGCAACTACACCCATTTCGTCATCCGCAAGCAAAATTGGGACACAATCAGCATAAAAAACCACAAGAGGAAGATTCGCTACATTTGTAACAAGTCCGTCAACATCCTGCATTTCACTGCTTTTGCTTACTCCTTTGCCCGCATCTTCAGTTGTTATAATGCGGATGTTTGCAGAATGGGTCTGCCTGCCTGCTGTAATTTTTCCAAAAGGAAAACCCACATCCTTTGCAACTATCTTATAATTTTCTATAACACTATCGGGGTTATCACCGCAACGAAAACCAAGGTTAAGTCCCAAAACTTCTCCTGAGCTCACCCCACCGCATTTTGTAGTGAAGCAATGCTTTATATTATCAACTCTATAAAGGATTTCGCTTTTCAGGTAGACCCTTTCGTCAATATCAATTCTCACAAAAAATTCTCCTATTCCATTTTGGCAAGCTCTGCCACTGAAAAATGCAGCCTTTCAATCCCCGAAATCTTTTTGGTTTTGTCATCAATTTCAAAGATTGCACCCGAAAACCAGACTTCGCCCTCTGCTTTTTCAAAGCGATATTTTTTTCTGGTATAGTATAAGTCCATTATTATCTCTTTTTTGACGCCCAGAATAGAGTCTCTGACACCAGTCATACCAAGGTCGCTTATATATCCCGTACCATTTGGCAAAATATGTTCATCAGCCGTCTGGATATGTGTATGCGTACCAAAAACCGCCGTCACCTTGCCGTCAAAATAGTTCCCAAAAGCAAGTTTTTCACTGCTGGTTTCACAATGAAAATCAATGATTATTATGTCAGTTTTGTCTTTTATATTCTCAATAATTTTTTCGGTAGCCCTGAATGGACAATCAAGAGCCTCCATATTTATTCTGCCCATAGCATTTATAACGCCTATTCTCGCGTTTCCCAAATCGTCAACAAAATACCCACAGCCCTCTGTTTCGTTTGGATAGTTCGCGGGTCTTATAACTCTTTCATTGTCGGAAAGCACCTGAGCATATTCACGATTTGCAAAAGTATGATTTCCCAAAGTGATAACATCCACTCCCGACATAATCAAGTTTTTCGCAATATCCTGTGTGATGCCATTGGTGTTGGCTGAGTTTTCGCCATTTGCTATGCAATAATCTATATTAAATTTCTTTTTTATTCTTCCTAAATTGTTGTATATAAATTCACGTCCGTCAGACGCCACGATGTCTCCTACCGTAAGAATTCTCATTGGCTAGTTACCTTTCAATTTTATATTTAAAAAGTCAGAAAAAGGCTGCAAACAGCAGCCTTTTTCCATGGAGCTTTGGCTCCTATTTAGCGTATTCAACTGTTCTGAGCTCACGGATAACATTGACTTTAATCTGTCCAGGATATTCCATTGTGCTCTCAATCTTCTTAACAATATCTTTTGCCAAAAGGATTGTTTCATCATCATTCACGCGGTCAGGTTTAACCATAATTCTCACTTCACGGCCAGCCTGAATTGCAAATGATTTTTCAACACCCTCAAAGGAGTTTGCAATTTCTTCAAGGGCTTCAAGTCTCTTGATATAAGACTCGATGTTTTCACGTCTTGCACCTGTTCTTGCTGCAGAAATTGTATCAGCCGCCTGAACGAGACATGCAACGCATGAGTTTGGCTCAACATCCCCGTGGTGTGCCATAATAGCGTGAACAACCTTGTCGTTTTCTTTGTATTTCTTGGCAACATCAGCACCGATTGTAACGTGTGAGCCCTCAACCTCATGGTCAATAGCCTTTCCTATATCGTGGAGAAGACCTGAACGCTTTGCAAAGGCAACGTCTGCACCAAGTTCAGCTGCCATAAGCCCTGCAAGGTGTGCAACCTCGATTGAATGTTTGAGAACATTCTGTCCGTAACTTGTACGATATTTAAGGCGTCCCAGAAGCTTGATAAGTTCAGGATGAAGGCCATGAACACCTGTATCAAACGTAGCCTGTTCACCCTCTTGTTTGATGATGGCTTCAACTTCTTTTCTTGATTTTTCAACTGTTTCTTCAATTCTGCCCGGATGAATTCTTCCGTCAACAATAAGTTTTTCAAGAGAAAGTCTTGCAATCTCACGTCTTACCGGATCAAAGCTTGAAAGAATAACCGCCTCAGGAGTATCGTCAATAATCAAATCAACCCCTGTAAGTGTTTCAATAGAGCGAATATTTCTTCCCTCACGACCAATAATTCTGCCCTTCATTTCATCATTGGGAAGCTGAACAACAGAAACTGTTGTTTCTGCAACGTGGTCAGCAGCACAGCGCTGAATAGCACCTGTAATAATGTTTCGAGCCTTTGCCTCGCCCTCTTCTTTTGCCTGGTCCTCGATGCTCTTTATAAGAAGTGCAGCATCGTGTCTTGCATCGATTTCAACCTGTTTGAGAAGCATATCCTTTGCCTCTGCCACAGAGAGTTCAGCAAGCTTTTCAAGTTGTGAAAGCTGGAGCTTTTTAACCTTTTCAACCTCTTCTTTAAGTTCGTCAACTTCAGCAATCTTGTTTTGCACCTGTTCCTCTTTCTTTTCAAGAACCTGAGTCTTTTTATCAATCGTGTCTTCTTTCTGCTGAATTCGACGTTCCTGACGCTGAAGTTCATTTCTTCTTTCTTTTATTTCTTTTTCGAGTTCATTTCGTTCTCTATGTATTTCTTCTTTTGCTTCTAAAAGTCTTTCTTTTTTTGCGTGTTCTGCATCTTTAACTGCTTTTGATTTTGCATTTTCAATAATCTTTTTTGCTTCCTCTTCAGCACTGCTTATTCTAAGCTCTGCAACCTTTTTGCGGTATGAATATCCAATTCTGAAAGTAACAAACATACCAATAACTGCCAGCAACACAATGCCAATGAGGATTATGAATTCTATTCCGTCCATAGTATTACACCTCCTCTATATCAAATTTGACGTATAAATCATAGATTATATAATCACATCGCCATTTTGCCGCAATTTGCTACAACCATAGCAAAACGACACTTGCAAAGAAATACATTTAAAGAACGTGACATATGTTTAAATATAAACATACATTATCATAATTTTAATAAATTTTCACCGATTTGTCAAGCATTTTTTCAGGAATTTCCAACAAAAAAAGAGGTGATTTTTCACCTCCTTGAATTTATTCCGGAATAACTTCATAAAGAGTGGTGGCATCCGATTTTCCCACTTGTTCACGAACATCCATAACCTTTATTCTCAGTTCGCGGCTTCCAAATCTTATTTCTAGGATGTCGCCCACTTTCACATCATATGAAGCCTTGACAACCTTTCCGTTTGCAGACACTCTACCGCCGTCACACGCCTCGTTCGCTACTGTACGACGTTTTATTAGCCTTGATACCTTTAAATATTTATCCAGTCTCATATACTCCCTACCCTTCGTGCTTTGAGTAATCCTGAATGAAAGACTCTATATGCTTTGTAAGTGCTGTTTCTGCATTGACGCCCATTTTTTCCGACATAGAAACAATGTCAAACAGCATCTTTCCTATATACTTTTCAGCTACCTCTGTATCAGTGTTTGAAAGCATAATGGAAATGAGCTGTGAAATGTTTTCTGCCACAAGAACTGGTTCGCTGAACACATATCCGTCACGTTGTGCCTTTCCCTGAATTTTTTCAGCCCGCATAAGCGCCGGAAGATATTTTGAAACCTCCGCCATATCCTGAGCAACAGTCTTCTGACTACGTTCTTCACGTTTTATGCGATTCCAATTTCTGAGGACCTCCTCACTGTTTTGGACGCTAACATCACCAAAAACGTGGGGATGACGATGAATAAGCTTTTTACATACCGCATTTATCACGTCATCAATATTATACTCGCCGTTTTCCTGACCTATTCTTGCGTGAAAAACCACCTGCAACAGCAAATCTCCACTTTCATCAGCAGCTTTTTCCCAGTTACAATTATCAAGTTCTTCAATAAGCTCATAACCCTCTTCAATAATGCTGTGCTTGATGCTCTGATGAGTCTGCTCAATGTCCCAAGGACAACCATTTTCCGAGCGTAGCTTTTCAACTATTTCCACCAAATCCCCAAAGGTATACTTGTCTTTCATATAAAAACTCTCCTGTTTTTTTCTTAAAGTAACTTATATTTTGTCATAAGTGCCGCAATTTTTTCGCCCTTGGGCAAATTCAGCACATCGCTCTTATCAAGTGCCTTAACCAAAAGCACCGCCACAAGATAAACTATTGCACCCACGCCAATAGCCGCAATGGTAACAATTCTTGAGAACGGAATAATCCCAGAAATGCTTCGATACAAAACCGCAACAACCGCACCCATAACAACCGATGCACAAAGGGGCCTCAAAATCATATTAAACGGGTTTATTTTAACTTTCAATTTATACATAATGCAGAAAAAATTAAGCACTGCAATAATGCCATAGCAAGCCGTTGTTGCAAGAGGCGCAGCATCTATGCCCCAGACGGGAATCAGTGTATAGTTCATAAGAACCTTTACCATGCCGCCGATAAGCATATTGAAGACGGGGTAATAAACCTTTCCGTAAGATTGAAGCACAGAATTGCTGACAGAAACCAGCGCTACAAAAGGCACAGCAAAAGCAAGCTTTGAAAGAAGCATATAACCATTTGCATCACTGTATAAAATCCTCAAAATAGGCTCAGCCAACACAAAAAAACCTACCGCACAAGGAAGTGCAAAAATAGAAGTTATCTTAAGAACACTTCTCGTCATAGTCTGAGCATCCTTAAAGTTCTTTCCTGCAAGCGCTGTTGAAATTGCAGGAACAATGCTCATACTGAGCCCCACCACTATGGTAAGAGGAAGATTGAACATCGTCTGTGCCTGACCTGTGTATACGCCATAAAGAGAATTTGCCTTTTTCTGAAGAAGCTCAATTCCTTCCCATCCCTCTTCAATGGCTTTCCTTGCAAACTCTGTCCCTTCTGCAAAAAGGTGAGCATAACCATCAAAGACATCCGGATTAACCACAAGCCTGTTCATAATTGTAGCAAGGTCAACAAGGCTCGTGAGACTGGAAACCGATGCACCTATGGTAATTGGTATAGCGATTTTCACAAGATTCCCCAGTATATCTTTTCTCGGTCTTATTTCTTTGGAGGGGGCAGCCTTTATTTTTCTTTCCTTGCTGCTGTATATAATCAGCATAAGAACAAGGGCAAGAAACGTACCTGCAGTGACACCAAAAATTGCACCCGTTGCGGAATATACAGTACGTTCATGAGACGAAAAAATATTTTCAGGAAAGCTTGTACCCGGTGCGTTAAGTCTTACGCTCATAATAGCGGCAGCTGCTGCAATACCGATTAAAAGTTTTCCTCCTGCTTCCACCACCTCAGAGCCTGCTGTTGGGAACATATTTTGTTTTCCCTGAAAATATCCTCTGTATGCAGAAACAAGAGAAACAAAAAATACTCCCGGAGCAATGATCTTTATTCCAAGAGCCGAATCGCCGTTTCCAAGGAGATTAGCAAGTGGTTCTGCAAAGGTATAAAGAACGGTGCTTCCGATAATTCCTATAATACCAAGCAAAAACGTAGCTGTCTGAAAAATCCGCCTTGCGTCATATTCATCGCCCCTTGCAATGCTTTCAGCAACCATTTTGGAAACAGCAATAGGAAATCCCGCCGTCGCAATAATAAACATAAACGTATAAATCTGGTATGCAACATTGAAAATCCCGCTTCCGTCTTCACCAATAAGATTATAAAGCGGGACTTTAAACAAAGCACCGATAATTTTAACAAGGAAATTTGCTCCTGCAAGAATCAAAGCACCCTGCAGAAATTTTCCACCCTTCTCCTTCAAAGCTCCGCCTCCTAAAATTTTCTTCAAAAATAGATAACGCAAAAGCGCTTGTCATATTAGAATACTACAAAACATCAAAAACGTCAAGTGTTTCCTCTTTATGTAATGTCTGCCTGAGTTCGGGCAGACAATTTTCACTTTCCTGCCATATAGCAGTCAAGAATAATTCCCCCAAGTATAAACTGAACAAACAAGCTGAAAGCCGCCTGAACAAGTTTTATAATGAGGACGCCGTTTTCATAACTGCCAGCTGTCCATTGATTATATTTATATGCAAAAAAAGCAATAAGCAGTACATAAAAGGCAAACTTCACGCCCCAAAACACCAGCAAAAACGGCACTCGCTTCATTTTAAGAACTGTTTTAAGTAAATTATTCACAATTTCACCTTCTTCATATATTTTTCTAACCTTAAGTTAACATAATATCTTGCTTTTTTCAACAAGAAAGTTATGTAATGTCATTTTTTTCCTGTAATATCAATAGTTTTGGCAATTTTAATTTTTTGTTATATTTTGTCGATTTTTTCCTATATAAATGTAATTTTCAAAGGATTAAAATAAAAATATCACTTTATTTTGGAGGTAATCATCATGTACAAAAGCAAAAATCCGATTCTTTCCGCATCTGGAAACGGAATCAGTTTTTATGTTATTGCTGGCAATCTGGACTCACTTCGTCCATTTGGCATTATGGCAGAGATGGATAATGACAAATCCGATGCTGAGATTGTTGAAAACATTTTCTTCACCCGCGAAGAAGCAGCTGCCTGTTGCAAATGGTTGGCTGAAAACGAAGTTTTCCCAGTTACACTTTGTGATGTTCTGGGGAATTTTTATCCTGTAGCATTAAATTATTAACCCCACCCCTTAAAAAAGAATTTGTCGGTTGGATGCTTCTAGCGTCACAATTTGACAAATTCTTTTTGCTTTGCTATAATGATAGCGGATACACTTTATCCAAGTTCTGTTTTCCAGAGGGAATATTATGAAAATAAATGAATCCGCAGAGAATTATCTCGAAACAATTTTTGTACTGAAGAAAAAAAACGGCTGTGTTCGAAGCATTGACGTTGCTCACAAGCTTTCTTTCACAAAGGCAAGCGTTTCTGTTGCTATGAAAAATTTCAGAGAGAAAGGCTATATAACCATTGACGAAAACGGTTTTATTTCGCTGACAAAAGACGGCCTTGATATTGCCGAAAAGGTTTTTGAGCGTCATAACGTCATCGCTACACTTTTGATATCTCTGGGTGTTGACAGTGAAACCGCCTTTCAAGACAGCTGCAAAATAGAACACGTAATAAGCGACCAAAGCTTTGAAAAGCTGAAAGAATATTTGAGCAAACAATAATAAAAATAAAAAAAGAACCGATTGATTTCGGTTCTTTTTTTATAGCAATCTATCTATTATTTGAATATTCCGTTATAAGCGACCTCCGCCGCAGAAACATCTTTTATGCACTGTATTTCAAAAAACTCTGCATTCTCCACCACTTTTTCCACCGTTCCTAAAATTCTTCCCAAGAATCTATTATTGGGGAAGTGAATCTGGTTTAGTAGTGGCGTCAAAACCTTGTTTTTTTCAAGACTAACACAAGAATTCTCATTCCCGCGCTTGATAAAACAAATTTTCTTAAGGGTTACACTCTTATTCTGCTCTATTCCTTCCTTGCCAGCCCAGGGTGTACCATACGCAAAAGGAACACCGTCCTTTATTCTCACAAGAGGTTTGTCACCATTTATTATTTCTGCCCGATCTCCAAGGAACTCAAGCCAGAATCTTGCGTGTGTAGATTTTCCCACGCCGCTTTTTGCCAAAAAAGCAACACCGCAGCCTTTTGTCTCCAGAACTACGCCATGCATCAAAAATCCGTCATAATCAGCCATTTTTTCTGCAATCTTTCTGTAAACTGCAAGACTTTCAAGATAATCCAAAGGAAAATCAATATCGGTTTTTTCAGCTATAATCTCTTCATCTGTCACTGAAACAACAAATTCACATTTCGCGTCATCTGTTATATACTTTGAGCACATTTTTTCAAGATACAGGTATTTATTATCAATACCCATACAAATATCAGCAAGCTTTATATTAAACACCGCACTCTCTCCTTTTCCTTTTTGATTGTAGCAAAAAGCCATGGCTTTGTCAACGAAAAATCCTCAGTTCAATCAATACTTTTTATACCAATCGGGCGTACCAACCCCATTTGAGTGCCAGTTGGAAAAATCTTTTTTCATCTCACACATAACTTTCCTAAGATTTTCGTCACTTAATTCCTTTTTTAAAAATTCATACAAAAGTTCATAAAGAGTAATCCTTTTTACACCCTGTCCAATGAACCCACGACTATCGAAAAATCTTGCCAGTTTTTCAAAAAAATCAAAGGGTGAATCAATAATTCCATCAATACACTTTAATGTACAGCAAAACCTTCCCGAATTCATATACCTTTCAAGTACATCCTCAACGCCTTTAAGAATTATTATCTCAGGGTACGAAATCCATTTGTTTGAAAATATCTCATACGGAGCAAAGTCTGAAAACTTCATATCATATAAATCTGCATTTTCCCTGAGCCTTGACCCTTTAAGCATTTTTAAAAAACCCAGTTGCAAAACATGAGGCCTTAGCCTATACACATCATCAAAAGACTTTTTGAATGATTCAAAATCTTCAAAAGGAAGCCCTGCTATCAAATCAAGGTGAAGCATCACATTTGTTTGCTCTTTTAATATTTTTACATTTTCACTGAGCACATCAAAATTCATTGTTCTGCTTATTTCGGAAATGGTAGTCTCGTTAGTGGTTTGCACACCAATTTCAAACTGGAATTTCCCCTTGGGCGCAGTTTTCAAAACCTCTATCGCTTCATCAGTTATCAGGTCTGCCCCTATCTCAAAATGAAAGCATGTGTCACCAGGAAGACTTAAACAATATTTCCAGATTTCCATGGCTCTCTTTTTGTCAGCATTAAAGGTTCTATCCACAAACTTTACCGTCATAACACCAACTTCCGCAAACCTTTTAAGCTCAGTTTTTACACGCTCAAAACTTAAAAAACGGACTCCGTCTGTGGTTGACGAAAGGCAATACGCACACGAAAAAGGACATCCTCGACTGGTTTCGTAATATACCAGCTTTTCGCCCTCTACAATATTTTTCAAATCGTCATCTGTATAGGGAAACGGCAACTCGTCCATATTTTCCATTTTTTCTCCGCGAGCTACCTGACGAGTTTCGGGAATGTCCTTTAGAAATTCGGCCCACAAAAGCTCTCCCTCACCGCAAAATACAAAATCAACAAATTCATTTTCAGTAAGAATTTTTTCTCCATCAAAGGAAACCTCAGGCCCACCGAGAACGATTTTGCACTGCGGTTTTAGCTTTTTAAGATTTTTGCAGATTTCAAGCACCAAGCCAATATTCCATATATAACACGAAAAACCATATATATTCGTATCTGCCATATACAGTTTTTTAAGAATTATATCTTTTTGTTCATTTATGGTAAATTCCGCAAAAGAACAATCAAACCCTTTTGCTTTGCAACCTCCAGTCAAATATCTCACCGCAATATTGGTGTGAACATACTTGGCGTTCACCGCAACAAACAAAACGTCCATTATACCTCTCCCGTTTCATAGGTCAGATCATTTTCGGTCTGGTCTTTTATTTTTTCAAGATACCGAAGTGCCTCTTCTTTGGCAATTTCAACATCAAGCGTACGATAATTTCCACATTCAATTTCACTTGCCCCAGGCATTTTCCCGTCATAAACCGAAATTTTTTCAAGAACTGCTTTCACCTCGCTGAGCACAACCTTGTGACAGGCATTCCTCACAAGCAGATAAAACCCCGTCTGACAACCCATAGGGCCAACATAAATAACATTCTCTCCAAGCGAGCTATTTCTCATAAATGTCGCAAAAAGATGTTCAAATGAGTGCATAAGGGCATTACTCATAACGTCCTCTGTATTGGGTCTTCGCATACGTACGTCATAGGTTGTTATGTCTCCGTCAATTCTTGATATATAAATTTTTTCCTTTATAAATCTGTGATCAACAGTAAAACTCGCTATTTTTTTCATAAAATCCCGCCTTTTAATCAGTCTTCACTTTAAGCCGTATATTGTATTTATCATAAAAGTATTTGCTGTTCATTTTTTTATGCCCAAGAGTTTTTGAAACCTCATTCTTTTTACATATAAATTCAAAATCGCAGTTGGAAAGATTTCTGCCTATAATCTCTTTCTCTATTTTTTCTCTGAAAATAAGACTTTCAACTATCTCGCCAAAGGCTTGATGATATGGTCCTGCCACCACTCCTCCATCTTCTTCAAGCTCGTCCGACGAATGAAGTCCCACACGTATAACATCAATTCCTGCCTTTTTGAATTCAAGTACTGCGTTTTTGGAAAGCTCTGCCGCAAGTTCTATTGAATAAGGCTGATACTCGCCGCTTTTAAAAAACTGTTCAAGCTTTGTGTCTTTGAGTGTAATTACGGGATAAATTCTCACGCAGTCAGGAGAAAGACTTACTATATCCCTCACCGTCTGCAAATCTTTTTCAGGAGTTGATGAATACATTCCAATCATCATCTGGTGTCCAAGGATTATCCCCGCATCCTTTATAAGCTTTGATGCATTAACCACATCCAAAAACTTGTGTCCACGGTTGTTAAGCCTTAGCACATCATCATCACTGCTCTGTACGCCAAGTTCCACAGTGGTGACGTTATATTTCTTCAAAAGTTCAATTATTTCGGCATTTATATAATCAGGTCTCGTGGAAAGTCTTATCCCTGAAATCTGGTCAGAAAACTCGCAAGCGACCTTTAAAAACGCCTCTTGCGTACTGATTTCAAGCCCCGTGAAGCTTCCGCCAAAAAAGGCAATCTCCACAGATGCATTTTCCGTATCAACAGTGGACAAAAATTCATTTATACGATTCCTCACATAGCTGGGCAAAATTTCAGTATCCACCCCTGTTATTTTTCGCTGATTGCAAAAAACACAGTCGTGACGACAGCCACGATGGGGAATGAAAATCGGCAGATTGTACTTTCTCATTTTTTGTTTCCCATTTTTTCAAAAGCATCCTTTGCCGCACTTTGTTCCGCATTCTTTCGGCTTTTGCCCTTTCCCTCACCGATAACCTTTCCCTGATAAACAGCTTCAACCAAAAATTCAGGGTTGTGGTCAGGTCCGATTTTTTTCTTTAGCTTATACTTAACAACCTCAGTGTTTTTGTCTCTTTTCTGAAAATAAATCTGAAGCTCGGACTTGTAATTTGTACCATCTGTTTCTTCAAGGTTATTTATTTCATCTCCAAACACTCTTAAAGTCCACTCGGTTGCTGTCTCTATGCTACTATCAAGATAAATTGCGCCAAGCACAGCCTCGAAAGTATCCGCAAGAATAGAGTCCTTTTTCCCTCCACCGCTTCTTTTTTCGGAGTTTCCAAGCTTTATACCACTCCCCAAATCAAGTTTTCTTGCAAGGCTCGCCAAGGATTTTTCGCACACCAAAGACGCACGGAGTTTTGTCAGCCCCCCCTCATCAAGTTTGGGATACATCTGATAGAGCTTTGTCGCTATAACATAAGATAAAACACTGTCACCCAAGAATTCAAGACGTTGGTTACTTTCTTTTTTCAAATCATTGGCCAGTGAAATATGGGTGAGAGCAAGCTCAAGTAAATTCTTATCATTAAAGTTATATTCAATATTCATTACAATAACCTCTTTTGTTTTGTCAGTAAAAAACGGACCGTCATAAAATGACAGTCCGCGAAATTTTATTTCTGGTGCTCTTTGATGTAGTTGACTGCATCGCCCACTGTTGATATTTCTTCGGCTTCTTCATCCGAAATTTCCATATCAAACTCTTCTTCAAAGGCCATCATCAACTGAACCAAATCCAGCGAATCTGCTTCAAGATCATTGATAAACGAAGCTTCCATAGTAATGAGGCTTTCATCAACATCAAGTTGGTCTGCTGTAATTTCCTGTATCTTCTTCAAAACATCCATTAGAAATCCTCCTTATTGTTATGTTGGAATAATAATACCACAAAGGCTTGTTTCCGTCAATACAATTTTTACTATTTTTTGGGTAAAATATTATTTTTCTATTTAAATGTTATAAGCCGACGGTTTTTGACAACATAATCAATTCCTGAATAAATTGTAAGAACAACCATCAAAACAACCAGCCAGAATGTAAGGCACAAAAACTGACTTTCGCCAATTCTCAAAGGAATTATTCTGTCAACCATAACAGCAATAAGCGTAACCACCTGTGAAACTGTTTTTGCTTTTCCCCAAGGGCTTGCAGCAATAACCTGATTTTCACCAACAGCAATCAGCCTTATGCCAGTAACAATAAGCTCCCGTGCAATAACAAGCATAACAACCCATGAATTCACAAAATCAGCACCCGCTTCAACAAAGCAAACAAGTGCCGCAATGGTAAGAACCTTGTCAGCAATAGGATCCATAAGCTTTCCAAAAGTTGTAACCTGATTGTTTTTGCGGGCCAAATGTCCGTCAAGCTGGTCAGTAAGTGCCGCCAAAGCAAAAACAACAATGGCTAAAACATCAAAACCCTTAAGAAATGCCCACATAAAAACAGGCACCAAAATCACTCTTATTAAAGTCAATTTGTTTGGAGTATTCATTTAAACTTCCCCCTTAATAAATTTTCCGTATAAATCATATTCCATATAATCAAGAATTTCAACCATAACGAAATCTCCTGGGTTGTGCTTTTCGTTTGATGTGAAGAAAACCTTTCCGTCAATCTCCTCGGAATCGCCATAAGTTCTTCCGAAATATTGTTTAATTATGCTGTCATAATCTTCAACCAGAACTTCAAAAACCTTGCCAACCTTTTTGCTGTTAAGTTCTTCTGACACAGCTGATTGGTCAATCATAATAACTTCCTGACGGTTTTTCTTTTCTTCTTCATCAAGCTGTCCAGAAATCCTTGCTGCAGCAGTACCCTCTTCCTGAGAATATGCAAAAACCCCAAGCCTGTCAAATTCTGCCCAGGTAACAAACTCGCGCAGTTCATCAAATTCTTCTTCGGTTTCGGTGGGAAATCCTGCAATGAGCGATGTTCTCAATATAACATCAGGAATTTTTTCCCTGAGTTTTTTTATCACATCACAAATCTGTGCCTTGTTGGTGCGTCTGCCCATAAGCTTTAATATTCTGTCGTTTGCGTGCTGTATGGGTATATCGAAATAATTACAGATTTTCTCTTGCCTTGCCACCGTTTCAATAAGCTCGTCGGTAACAAGTTCAGGATAGCAATAATGAAGTCTTATCCATTTGATACCCTCAATCTCACAAAGCTTATCAAGCAGCTTTGGAAGACAATATTCACCATAAATATCCATTCCATATCGTGTGGTATCCTGAGCAATGACCACCAGTTCCCGCACGCCGTTTTGAGCCATTTTTCTGGCTTCTGACATAACGTCTTCTATTTTTCGGCTTCTGTACCTTCCTCTTATAGACGGGATAACACAATATGTGCAGTTGTTATCACAGCCCTCAGCAATTTTTAAGTATGCCATATAAGGCGGCGTGGTAACAACCCTCGGCAACGCTCCACAGCTTATATATTCATCCGAGCAATGTATCTCGGGCTTTCCCAAAATATGATTTTTTATTATATCTGCAATTTTATAATATTCATTTGTGCCGAGAACTATATCTATTTCAGGAATTTCGCTAAGCATCTCATCCTTATATCTCTGGCTCATACAACCCGTAACAACAAGAATTCTTTCAGGATACTTTTTCTTATATTCAATATGCTCCATTATGCAGTCAATGGACTCCTGCTTTGCATCATCAATAAACGCACAGGTGTTTATAATCATTATGTCGGCATCTTCCTCGCTGTTTAAAATCTCAAAACCATCTTTTTCGAGAATGCCCAGCATTTCTTCTGCATCAACAAGGTTTTTCGAGCAACCCAGTGACACAAGGGAAACTTTTTTCAAGCGTCTTCACCTCTCACAACTTTTATTCCAAGGTTTTCAAAGCATTTGTTTATTTCATAAAGCCCAAAGCCCCGTCTTGCAAGATGAGCTTTCGCCTTTTCAATTTCTTTCCAGTCTGAAAAAACCTTTTCAGCAAATCTGAGCCTCACATATTCTTCAAGTATGGATGCCTCATCAACTTTCGTATCCAGCATAGCTTTTTCAATAATCGATGATGCAACGCCCTTTTGAAAGAGCTCCTGCTTTATCCTGAAAGTGCCTTTCATATTCACCGAAAGACCATCGTGTATGTATGCCTTTGCATATTCCTCATCATTCAAAATCCCTGCTTTGCAAAACTCCGCCACTGTCTGCTCTGCAATTTCATTGGAAATTCCTTTCTGGATAAGTTTTTTATAAACCTCACCCATGGTATACATTTTGAAAGATATAAGCTTTGCGGCTATTTTTTTGGCTTTTTCAAATTCCACAATACCCCGCCTTTACAAAGGTAATGGTGCAAAAGCTTTGCCTTGCACCACACCAAATTATCTTTTCTTTGAAGTAGGCTTTGGAACAGGTGAAAATGCCGTTGACATATCCTGAATGTTATCGTCATCTTCAGAAATCAATGGAAGTCCGGCTTTTTCTCTTATCTTCTGCTCAATTTCAAAACAGAGGGCTGGGTCTTCAGAAAGAAGCTGTTTAACAGTTTCACGACCCTGACCAAGTTTTTCGCCATCATACGAGAACCATGAACCTGATTTTTGGATAATTCCAAAATCAACGCCCACATCAACAATGTTTCCTGTCTTGGAAATTCCCTCGCCATAAATAATATCAAATTCAGCCTCTTTAAAGGGCGGAGCAACCTTGTTTTTCACAACCTTAACCTTTGTATGATTTCCGATTGCACCGTCATCACCCTTAACTGTTTCAACACGACGAACATCAAGTCTTACCGATGAATAATATTTAAGAGCACGACCGCCTGCTGTTGTTTCAGGATTACCAAACATAACTCCAACTTTTTCACGAAGCTGGTTAATAAAAATCGCTGTTGTATTGGATTTACTCACAACCGAGGTAAGTTTCCTGAGAGCCTGAGACATAAGTCTTGCCTGGAGTCCAACGTGTGAATCGCCCATAAGTCCCTCGATTTCCTGTTTAGGAACAAGTGCCGCAACAGAGTCAATAACAATAACATCAATAGCACCCGAGCGCACCAGTTGTTCGGTTATTTCAAGAGCCTGTTCACCTGTGTCAGGCTGTGACACAATGAGGTCATCAATTCTCACACCGAGCTTTTCAGCATAAACGGGGTCCAGTGCATGCTCAGCATCGATAAATGCGGCTTCGCCGCCTTTTTTCTGTGCCTCAGCAACAATATGAAGAGCAACGGTTGTCTTACCGGAAGATTCAGGCCCATAGATTTCAACAATTCTCCCTCTGGGAACGCCACCGATACCCAAAGCAATATCAAGAGACAT
The DNA here is from genome assembly GCA_045580025.1 of Clostridia bacterium. Classification (GTDB taxonomy): domain Bacteria; phylum Bacillota; class Clostridia; order Monoglobales; family Monoglobaceae; genus SIG440. The sequence continues at coordinate 789 of JAZNNB010000074.1, read as the reverse complement.
AGAGCCTGTGGGAATAGCCTCAACCTCCGCACTTGTTTTTTCACCAAGGCGCATAACCGCCCCTGCACCATATTGTTTTTCTATCTGTCCAAAGACACTTTCAAGAGCCTTTCTTTTTTCTTCCTGCATTTCACAACCCCGCCTTTCAAAAATCAACAAATCAAATCACAAGCCCAAATCCGCTAAATTGGATACAAACGCCTGCATAACTACTACATATTGTAACACAGTTATCTTTCAAAGTCAAGATTTAGTCTAAACTCTGTACCAACAAAATACAAAGTGCCTTTTTGCATTCTTTTTCAAAAAAAGGATTGACACATTTAGCTTTTCATAGTATAATATCAAAGGTCATTTTGAAAAATCTCGGGATGTGGCCCAGCTTGGTAGGGCACTTCGTTCGGGACACGATACTAACCAATTCGCAAGTATCCAGCCGAACTCCCACAAACCTTTTAACACCGCCACTTTACGGCGACTTAAAAAACAAAATACATGTGGTCAAACAAGCTTTGACCACATGTTATCCCACAGACACGGGAATATAGAAAAATCGAATATTTTTATATCGGGATATAGCGCAGTTTGGTAGCGCGCTTCGTTCGGGACGAAGAGGCCGCAGGTTCAAATCCTGTTATCCCGACCACCTTAAACCTCAGTAACCAAGCGGTTTCTGAGGTTTTTGCTTTATCTAAAAAAGAGTCAAAAAAACACGTTTGACCACATTTTTCATCTTCAACTGTGGGACAAAGTCCTTTTCTTTGTTTACACTGTATCAAAATTTAATAT
>JAZNNB010000073.1:0-7152 GCA_045580025.1 Clostridia bacterium | reverse complement strand
TAATAGCTTTAACAGGTTCAAGCACACCTTTTTCAGGATAACGCTCAACAGTTTCCACCATTACGTCAGCAACCAAAATTCCAACACATGCTATTTTTTTCATGGTAACAACCTCCTTGTCACAACTTTAGGCCAAGCCATTTCCTGAGTGAATGCCTCTGCATAAGGTGCTCCGCACTGAAGACCACGGAATTTTGAGCATGTACGCACAAAATCAGCAAAGTCAATATTGTCGTGGTCACGCATCCATTTAAGCTGACTTTCGTGACATTCAAGCATTTCTATTTTGAGTTCAATTTCGTCTGTTATATCCACATACTCTGTGGGATTGAAATTGAGGCCTGCCAGATTGTCCATATAAAAGATAGGAACAACAGCAGCTTTACCGCTTGGTCCATACTGAGGAACGCTTGCTGCAAACGATGCATCAAAAACAAGCTTCGAAACCTCTCTGTGGTCAGGCATATAGTCATTGGGGCTGTGTGTTATAATGAAATCAGGCTGAACCTTTATAATAAGTTCCACCACAGCATCACGCTGTTTTATGTCGCAGCCGTTGGGAAGCAAGTCACCAATATCAAGAGTCACAACCTCGATTCCCGCAAGTGAGCCGGCTTTCTTCGCCTCTCCTATGCGGATAACACGAAGCTCATCTGACGGAATAATTTCGTGTCCCATATTTCCGTTTGCCACATGACACACAGTAACTTTGTCACCACGCTTAACGCATTTTGCAAGTGTTCCGCTACATGAAATCTCAATGTCATCGGGATGACATCCAATCGCAAGTACATTCATTTTAAATTTTCCCTCCTGAAATATAGTTTTTCTTGATTTTTCGCTATTTTTATTATATAATATTAACCAGCGGATGTCTTTAGCAGCATTTCCACACTTTTTAGCATTTTGTTCACAGAGGTGTTTTATGTTTAAACTGCAACCTATAAAAAAGGACCTTGAAATCCAAGGTTTTAACAGCATTTATTATTTTGAATTCAGCAAAAATTTTTCTCACGCTCCTGAAAAACACAACTTCTGGGAGATGGTTTATGTTGACAACGGCAGCATAAATGCCATTACCAATGGTATTGGCTGCACTTTAAATCAGGGGCAGGCAATTTTCCACGAACCTATGGAAATGCACGCCCATATCTCAGACAACTGTGTAGCAAGCAATCTTCTTGTAGTTTCTTTCACTGTGGACAGTGATATGATGCATTCACTAAGAAACAAAACGTTTTCTCTGGACAAGACCTCTCGCACTCTCCTTTCCCTTTTTCTTGCAGAGGCAAAAAATGCTATTGGCGAAATACCCAGTGACTATGAAGACAAGAGTTCTCTTCGCTTTTTACCTGGCATTTTTGGTTCCTCTCAGTTACTTGGGTGTTATTTTACCGAGCTTCTTATTCACCTTATCCGTAACGAGAGCGCCTTGGGCGAGACCATGCTCCCCGGAAAAACTTCACGTGATATAGTCAACAATTCATTGGCAGAACTAATTTGCGAACACCTGAAGGCAAATATTTATTCAAACATTTCTCTTGAACAGCTATGCAAGCACTTTCTCCTTGGAAAAACACAACTGTGCAAAATTTTCCGCGAAAACACAGCTATGAGCCCCATGGATTATTATTCCTCTTTAAAAATCAAGGAAGCAAAAAAGCTTTTGAGAGAAACAAACAACTCTGTCAGTCAAATCTCAGATATGCTTGGTTTTTCCTCAATTCACACTTTTTCCAGATCATTCAAAAAGGCAGTAGGGCTTTCCCCCACTGCTTATCTAAAAAGTATACTGTAATGAATCTTTCCATTTGCATTTAGAAAAAAGCAGCCGCAAAACTTTGCAGCTGCTTTTAATATTATAAGCTCTTTATCTGTTAAACTTCTTCGGGTTTTGCAAGTCCAATGCCATTTTCAGTTAAAACCTTTTCAAGTTTCACCTCGTCATCAGCCTTTAAAACCATGAGCGCCTTGCCCTCTGTTCTGCCAAGAAATGCATACATATACTCAATGCCAATACCTGCATCCGATACCAAATTGAGAACAGCGGCAAGCCCGCCACTTCGGTCATCAATGTATACCGCAACAACCTCTGTTGTTTTGGAAATAACACCCATCCCTTTGAGCACAAGCTTTGCTTTATCAGGATTATCCACTATAATACGAAGAATGCCAAAATCAGTGGTATCAGCAATGGAAAGCGCACTGATGTTTATGTCATTTTCGCCAAGAGCATTTATTATGCTCTGCAATCTACCAACCTTATTTTCAACAAAAATCGAAAGCTGTTTTATAAACATAAAATCTCTCCCTCCAATTATTTAAGTTTGCGTTTGTCAATAACACGTTTTGCCTTGCCTTCGCTGCGTTCTATGGATTTGGGGTTAACAAGACTAACCTTTGGTCCAATGCCCAAGGTGCTTCTGAGGCTGTCAGAAATTTGTCTTTCAACCTTTTGAATTGCCTTAATTCCGTCAGAGAAAAGCTCTTCGCTCATTTCAACATTAACCTGGAATGTATCGGTATTATTTTCACGGTCAACAATAATCTGATAATTCGGTGTAATATCTCCACCAACTTTAAGAAGAACTTCTTCAATCTGTGACGGGAACACGTTGACGCCACGAATAATGAGCATATCATCTGTTCTTCCCTGAGGTTTGTTCATTCTCACATGAGTTCTCCCACACTTACAAGGCTCATAGTTGAGAGAGCAAATATCACGTGTTCTGTACCTGATAAGCGGGAAGCCCTCTTTTGTAATTGTGGTGAACACCAATTCACCCCATTCACCCTCAGGAAGAACCGCTCCTGTATCGGGGTCGATGATTTCAGGAATAAAATTATCTTCGCAAACATGCATACCGCACTGATATTCACATTCATAAGAAACACCCGGACCCATAATTTCAGAAAGCCCATAAATATCATAAGCTTTAAGTCCCAATTTTTCCTCAATTTGTGCACGCATTTCCTCTGTCCAGGGCTCTGCGCCAAAAATGCCTGCTTTCAGCTTGAGTTGGTCTTTAACTCCCATTTCTTCAATGACTTCGCCAAGATACATGGCATAAGACGGAGTACAGCAAAGAACAGTCGAGCCAAAATCAATCATAGTCTGGATTTGTCTTTGGGTGTTACCAGCTGAAATCGGGATAGCTGTTGCGCCTATTCTTACGGCACCGTCATGAGCACCAAAGCCGCCTGTAAAAAGGCCAAGTCCATAGCCTACGTGAACGAAAGAGTTTTCATCCGCACCGGTTGCAATAAGCATTCTTGCAAAACAATCAGCCCACATACTGAGGTCATTTTCCGTATAACCAACTACTATTTGCTTGCCCGTTGTGCCCGATGATGCATGAACACGTCTTATATCTTTCATAGGTACAGCAAAAAGGCCATAAGGATAATAATCCCTCAAATCCTGCTTGTATGAAAAAGGAAGTTTGCAGAGATCCTCAACCCCATTGATGTCTTCAGGCTTAAGCCCCGCTTCATCCATTCTTTTTCTGAAAAGTTCAACCTTTTCATACATTCTGCTGACCTGCCACTTAAGCTTTTCGCTCTGATCCTTTTTGATTTGGTCACGTGGCATAGTTTCAAATTCTTCCTGCCAATACTTCATTTCTATTCGCCTCTTTTATTAAAGATTATATCCTGTTTCAAAAGCCTTAAGATTTACATCCAAAAATTTCTCCGGAACAGTTGTTTTTATTGTTTCAACCCACTTTTCATAAGGTATGTCTGTCATTTTAGCCATAACACCAATGAGTACCACATTAACTGCTTTGATATTTCCCGCTTCTTTTGCAGCAGAAAGTGCATCAACCACAGTTGTGTCAACCGCCTCCTCAAGCTTTTCTGTAATATTTTCAGGGTATTTTGCAGCTCCTGTAATAACCGGCATCGGATCAATTTGCTGATTATTCACAATCATTTTTCCGCCTTTTTTTAGATAAGGAAGCGCCCTGTATGCCTCAAGCAATTCAAAAGCGAGAATAATATCAGCTTCGCCACGGTCAACAATAGGTGAATAAACCTTTTCGCCGTATTTCACGTAAGTCACAACGCTTCCACCACGCTGGCTCATTCCGTGAACCTCTGAAACCTTTACGTCATATCCCTCATTGATAACTGTATTACCAAGTATTCTGCTTGCAAGGAGTGTTCCCTGACCGCCAACGCCAACAATCATTATGTTTTTTGTCATATCAGTTTTCCTCCTTTTCAATAGCCCCAAAGGGACATACATTTATACAAAGTCCACAACCGTTACACTGTGTGATGTCAATAACAACCTTGTCGTCTTTCAGTGTAATAGCAGGACATCCAAGCTTCATACACATTTTGCAGTTCTTGCACTTGTCAGTGATTTTGCACAATCCGCTGTACTTAACAGTTTTAAGAAGTGCACAAGGACGCTGTGCAATGATTACTGACGGTTCCTCACGTTCAACCTCTGTTTTTACCACCTTTTCAAACGCCTTTATATCAAATGGGTCACAAACAGTTATATGGTCAACGCCACACGCTTTGCAAAGTGCCACAAGGTCAACCTGCTTTGTAGCTTCACCACGAATTGTACGTCCGGTTGTTGGGTTTTCCTGATGACCTGTCATACCTGTTATTGAGTTGTCAAGAATAATTACTGTGTTGTTTCCCTTGTTGTAAACAATATCAATAAGCCCTGTTATTCCCGAATGCATAAATGTTGAATCCCCAATAACAGAAACTAACTTTTTGTTGAATTCACTGCCTTGCGCCTTTGCCATACCGTGAGCCGCGCTTACTGATGCGCCCATACAGATTGTTGTATCAACAGACTGAAGAGGTGGTGTTGCACCAAGTGTATAACAACCAATATCACCTGACACCACAAGTCCAAGCTTTTTAAGAACATAAAAAGTTCCTCTGTGGGGACAGCCTGCACACATAACAGGTGGTCTTACCGGAATAGCTTCACCAATTTCAGCAACCTCTTTTTCCCCCTCACCCAAAACAGCTTTTCTAATCATTGTGGGTGTATATTCGCCCAGAAGTGTGAAAACTTCCTTCCCAATCACATTTAGCCCCAAAGCTTTGCAGTGGTCTTCAATGATTGGGTCAAGCTCTTCAATTACATACACTTTTTCATACTCTTTCGCAAAGTCGATGATTTTTTGTTTTGGCATAGGGTAAACCATACCAAGTTTCAAAAAGTCCGCCTTATCCCCAAGTGCCTCTTTTGCATAAGCATAGGCAATACCCGCTGTGATAACACCGATTTTTGCACCATTCTTCTCAACAACATTGATCTCTGTATTTTCAGCAAATTCGGTAAGTGCCTCGATGCGCTTCTCAACGTCAACGTGACGTTTTATGGCATTTCCTGGCATCATAACATATTTGCTGGGATTTTTTTCATAATCCTTTACCTTTACATCTTTTCTTTCACCAAGTTCAACGAGGCTCTGTGAATGAGAAACTCTTGTAGAAAGACGAATAAATGCAGGTGTATCAAACTTTTCAGAAAGATCAAAAGCAAGCTTTGTAAAATCTTTACATTCAGCTGAATCAGATGGTTCAAGCATCATAATCTTTGATGCCTTGGCATAGTGCCTTGAATCCTGCTCGTTCTGTGAAGAATGCATACCCGGGTCATCAGCCACACAAAAAACCAAACCGCCATTCACACCTGTATAGCTAACAGTAAACACCGGATCAGCCATAACATTGAGTCCTACGTGCTTCATGCAGCTCATAGCTCTTGCCCCTGCAATAGATGCACCTATTGCAACCTCTGCCGCAACCTTTTCATTGGGCGACCATTCAGCATAAATTTCTTCGAATTTTACTATTTCTTCAGTTATTTCAGTACTGGGTGTTCCGGGGTATGAAGCAACAACACTTGCCCCTGCTTCATATGCACCACGGGCTACCGCAGCATTGCCAATCAACAATTTTTTCATAATAACGGTCCTTTCTTACTTAATCTCATTCTGCTGTGCAACCACGCTGTCACCACAGTAAATCTGCCTGAGCTTTGGCTTTTCAATCTTGCCGGTTGGGTTTCTTGGTACATCCGCAAAAATAATCTTTCGGGGTCTTTTATATCTTGGGAGATCAAGACAGAAATCATTGATTTCTTCCTCCGTTGCTGTCATTCCATCCTTTATCTGTATAACAGCCGCCGCAATTTCGCCAAGACGCGAGTCAGGAAGACCAATAACCGCAACGTCACTTATTTTGTCACATTTTCTGAGGTAATCTTCGATCTGCACCGGATAAAGATTTTCGCCACCGGAAATGATAACGTCCTTTTTCCTGTCTACAAGGAAGATAAATCCGTCTTCATCTTCTGTTGCCATATCTCCAGTGTGGAGCCATCCATCTTTTAAAACAGCATTTGTCGCATCTTCATCCTTGTAATAAGCCGTCATAACGCCAGGTCCTTTAACCGCAAGTTCGCCTACGTCACCTCTATCAACCTCTTTGCCGTTTTCATCAACAATCTTTGTCTGCCAGCCAAATCCTGCTTTTCCAATAGCACCAACCTTGTGTTCATTTTCAACACCAAGGTGAACGCATCCTGGACCTATTGATTCAGAAAGACCATAGTTTGTGTCATACTGATGATTTGGGAAAACTTGTTTCCATCTTTTGATAAGACTGGGAGGTACAGGCTGTGCACCTATGTGCATAAGACGCCACTGTGAAAGTTCAAAATCCTCAAGTTTAAGGTCTCCGCGGTCAATCGCATCAAGAATATCCTGTGCCCAGGGAACCAAAAGCCATACGATTGAGCATTTTTCTTCAGACACTGCCCTCAGAATCCATTCAGGTTTGATTCCTTTGAGAATAACAGACTTGCCGCCAACCAAAAAGCTTCCAAACCAGTGCATCTTTGCGCCTGTGTGATAAAGGGGCGGAATACAAAGGAAAACATCGTCTTTGGTCTGTGAATGGTGACTTTGCTCGGTCATTGCCGCATGGACAAGGCTCTGATGTTTATGTATAATCGCTTTGGGAAATCCCGTTGTTCCCGATGAAAAATAAATAGCAGCATAGTCCTCATCGCTGAGCTTAATCTGTGGACTTTTAGTTGAGCAATACGAAACCAAATTGTCATAACTTTCAGCAAATGTAGGAAGTCGGAGGCCAAGCGGTCTTAGGAAG
>JAZNNB010000072.1:0-21483 GCA_045580025.1 Clostridia bacterium | reverse complement strand
CTTTGGTTTGATGAGCCGCGGAATTTCAGGGAAATGTCTTTCAGTTCTTTTTTGTATCTGCCGTCAACCAGCACGTCAATGAGGCTGAGCATTTCATCGGTTGCCTCGCATCTTGGGTAAGAGCCGTTTTTTAAAAGTTCTTCGTCAAGGAGAAAGCCTGTGAAACACCAAATAGTTTTGTCGGGACATTCTTCTTTGAATTTTTTCAGGAATGGAAGAAGTCCTTTTTGATTTTTTGGCTCAAAGGGCTCGCCACCAAGGAGGGTAAGACCGTTGATGTAATAGGGTTTTACCGATTCGATAATATCCCTTGCTACCTCATCGGTAAAGGGTTTGCCATAGCCAAAGTCCCACGTCTCGGGCTGAAAACAGTCTTCACAGTGGTTGGTACATCCCGAAACAAAGAGGGTGGTGCGAACACCCTCTCCGTTGGCAATATCGCATTTTTTTATTTCGCAATAGTTCATATTATAAATGCAGTACCCTTTCTTTTATTTCCTGAGTTCTTCCCTGATTCCAGTACTGAGTGCCGATGTAACCGCAGGTGCGTCTTGCAACGTTCATTTTGCTCTGGTCGGTATTCTGGCATTTGGGACACTTCCAGATGAGTTTTCCGTCAACTTCGGCAATCTCAATTTCTCCGTCCCAACCACATTCCTGACAGTAGTCGGATTTTGTGTTCAGCTCGGCATACATAATGTTGTCATAGATGAATTTCATAACCTGAAGAACTGCTTCAAGGTTATTTTGCATATCAGGAACTTCCACATAGCTGATAGCACCGCCCGGTGAAAGCTGCTGGAATTGAGATTCAAAGGCAAGCTTTGTGAAAGCGTCAACCTCTTCGCTTACGTGGATGTGATAGCTGTTTGTTATATAGCCCTTGTCGGTGATTCCCTCGACAACACCAAAACGCTTTTGCAGACATTTTGCAAATTTGTAGGTGGTGGATTCAAGGGGAGTACCGTAAAGACTAAAGTCAATATTGTGCATCTCTTTCCATTTTTTGCAGGCATCGTTCATATGCTGCATTACCTGGAGAGCAAAGGGGGTTGCTGAGGGGTCGGTGTGGCTTTTGCCTGTCATTTGCTTTACGCACTCATAAAGACCTGCATAGCCAAGGGAAATAGTGGAGTATCCGCCATAGAGGAGCTTGTCGATAACTTCGCCCTTTTCAAGTCTTGCAAGCGCTCCGTGCTGCCAAAGGATTGGTGCTGCATCAGAGGTAGTACCTTTCAGCCTTTCGTGACGGCAGAGGAGTGCTCTGTGGCAAAGCTCAAGTCTTTCGTCAAAGATTGACCAGAATTTTTCCAGGTTTCCGCCAGAGGAAAGTGCCACGTCCACCAAGTTTATGGTGACAACGCCCTGATTGAATCTGCCATAATATTTTGGATTTCCGTCCTCGTCAACGAAAGGAGTTAAAAAGCTGCGGCAACCCATACAGGTGTAGCAGTGACCTTCGCCGTTCTTATCCACTTTAAGCTCCAGCATTTTCTTTTCGGAAATATAGTCAGGAACCATACGGCGTGCTGTACATTTTGCAGCAAGCTTTGTCAGGTAGTAGTAAGGCGAATCCTCGTGGATGTTCTGTTCCTCAAGAACATAGATAAGCTTGGGGAATGCAGGCGTCACATAAACGCCGTCTTCGTTTTTTACACCTTCGTATCTTTGGAGGAGAGTTTCTTCGATTATGATTGCAAGGTCGCGTTTCTCCTGCTCGGTCTTTGCTTCGCCAAGATACATAAATACGGTAACAAAGGGTGCTTGTCCGTTTGTGGTGAGAAGTGTCACAACCTGATATTGAATGGTTTGAACACCACGGCTTATTTCTTCACGGAGTCTTTTTTCAACAATGCCGTCAAATTGTTCTTTGGTGAGCTTTATGCCTGCATCATCCATTTCGGCGGTAAGGCTTTTTCTGATTTTTTCACGGCTTACCTGAACAAAGGGGGCAAGATGGGTGAGAGAAATACTTTGACCGCCGTACTGGTTGCTGGCAACCTGAGCAATAATTTGTGTCGCAATGTTGCAGGCGGTTGAAAAGCTGTGGGGCCTTTCTATCATTGTGCCCGAAATTACGGTTCCGTTTTGGAGCATATCCTCAAGGTTCACGAGGTCACAGTTGTGCATATGCTGTGCGTAATAGTCGGTGTCGTGAAAATGGATAATACCTTCTTCGTGGGCTTTTACTATGTCCTCAGGAAGGAGTATGCGGTTTGTAATGTCACGGCTTACCTCACCTGCCATATAGTCACGCTGAACGCTGTTCACCGTGGGGTTTTTGTTGGCATTTTCCTGCTTGGCTTCCTCGTTGCAGCACTCAATAAGGCTCAAAATTCGCTCATCGGTGGTGTTTGAACGGCGGACAAGGGTACGGGTATAACGATATGTAATATATTTTTTTGCTACCTCATATGCACCGTGTGCCATAATCTGACTTTCAACAAGGTCCTGAATTTCTTCCACCTCGGGTGCGCGGCTCATACGGATACAGCTGAGCTCAACAGCTTCGGCAATTCTTTTTATCTGCAGTGGAGTCATACGCGCGTCTTCGTCAACTGCTTCATTGGCTTTAGTAATAGCCGCAATAATTTTTGTTATGTCAAAAATAACTTCAGAGCCATTTCTTTTTATTACTTTCATCACTTTCCCTGCTTTCTGTTGTTATTTTGCAATCGGGCTTGCTAAATAATTATACCATATATTGTGTTTTTGTCAATAGCTTTTTTCGATATATTGTGATTTGTTATAAAAAATAAGACGATAACCACTATGTTGGTTATCGCCTTTAAATGAAATCTTTTATTCAAGCTCAAAAGCTCCTGTGTAGAGGCTGTAATACTTGCCTTTTTGGGCTATCAATTCGTCGTGATTACCGCGCTCGATAATTCGCCCGTTCTCAAGTACCATAATCACGTCAGAGTTTCGAATGGTGGAAAGGCGGTGGGCTATTACGAAAACTGTTCTGCCTTTCATAAGTGAGTCCATACCTTTTTGAACAATGCGCTCGGTTCGGGTATCGATGCTCGAGGTCGCCTCGTCAAGAATCATAACAGGCGGGTCAGAAGCGGCTGCTCTTGCGATTGCCAGAAGCTGACGCTGACCTTGAGAGAGTCCCTCACCACCGTGGTGAAGAATTGTGTTATAGCCGTCAGGAAGCATTTTTATGAAACCATCGGCATTCGCGAGGCGCGCTGCGGCATAGACTTCTTCGTCTGTTGCATCAAGTCTTCCATAGCGGATGTTTTCCATAACTGTGCCTGTGAAAAGGTTTGTGTCCTGCAAAACTACTCCTAAGGATTTGCGTAGGTCACTTTTCTTTATTTTGTTTATGTTTATGCCGTCGTAACGGATTTTTCCGTCGGCAATATCATAAAAGCGGTTGATGAGGTTGGTTATGGTGGTTTTCCCCGCACCTGTCGCACCCACGAATGCAATCTTTTGACCAGGTTTTGCATAAAGCGAAACGTCGTGGAGAACTGTTTTTTCGGGAACATATCCAAAGTCTACGTTTGTTAAAGTCACATCGCCTGAAAGGGGTGTGTAGGTGGTTGTACCGTCCTCGTGAGGATGTTTCCACGCCCAAAGACCTGTGTGTTTTTCCGTTTCCTGAAGCTCGCCATCTTTGTACTTAGCGTTGACCAGAGTTACATAACCTTCATCTTTTTCCGGCGTCTCATCGATGAGTTCAAAGATGCGTTCGGCCCCTGCCAGTGCCATAATGATTGAATTTATTTGCTGGGACATATTGTTTATTGGCATAGTGAAACTTTTGCTGAGCTGAAGAAATGCTGCTATTGCACCGATTGTGATGCCTGAAAAACCGCTTATTGCGAGGATTCCGCCCACAACAGCAAGAAGAACGTATTGAAGATGTCCCATATTCCCCATAATGGGCATCAGGATATTTGCAAAGGTATTGGCGTTTGTTGCATTACTGCAGAGCTCACTGTTCATTTTGTCAAAGTTCTTTTTTGTGGTAGCTTCGTGGCAGAAGACCTTGATAACCCTTTGTCCGTTTATCATTTCTTCAATGAAACCATTTACTTCGCCCAGAGACTTTTGCTGGGCAATGAAAAACTTTGAGCTTTTTCCTGTGATTTTTCGGCTCACTGTCAGCATAACTGAAACAAAAAGAAGAACAAGTATAGTGAGCACCCAGCTGGTTTTCAGCATTGCGGCAAAAACCGAAATGATGGTGATTACCGAAGAAAATGCCTGAGGAATGCTTTGAGAAATCATTTGCCTCAATGTGTCCGTATCGTTGGTATAACGGCTCATTGTGTCACCGTGGGAATGTGTGTCAAAATAAGAAATGGGAAGAGACTGCATTTTGGTGAACATATCGTCGCGGATTTGCTTTAAAACCCCCTGAGAGATGACAGCCATCATTCTGTTGTAGAGAAAAATCGAAATAACCCCCGATAAATATATCAGTGCCATAAACAAGATTGCACGAAGGAGGGGCATAAAGTCGGTGGACGAATTTTTTAGCATCGGCGTGATGTAGTCATCAATCAGTGTTTCAATAAATAGTGACCCTGCAACACCCACAAGTGAGCTGATGATTATAAAGATAAGAACCACGAAAAAATGGAGTTTGTAGTCCTTGAAAATAGAGGAGAGAAGACGTTTTAATGTTTTCTTTCCGTCCTTTGCTTTTCTGCCGTTTCCCATCATACGTCCGCCTCGGGGAGGTGGAAGAGGTCTACTCATTATCGCTCGCCCCCTTTTGCTGAGATTCGTATATTTCACGGTAGATTTCGTTGTTTTCGAGAAGATTTTCCGGAGTATCGAAGGCAACGATTTCGCCGTTATCAAGGACAATAACCTTGTCTGCGTGCTCAATAGAAAAAATTCTTTGTGCGATTATCAGTTTGGTTGTATTGGGAATTTCTTCTGCGAAAGCTTTTCGGATAAGCTTGTCGGTGTGGGTGTCAACGGCGCTGGTTGAATCGTCAAGAATAAGGATTTTGGGTTTTTTGAGAAGAGCTCTTGCTATGCAAAGACGCTGTTTCTGACCGCCTGACACGTTCTTTCCGCCTTGCTCGATGTAAGTGTCATACCCCTCGGGAAAGGTGCGGATGAATTCGTCAGCCTGGGAAAGAGTGCAGGCTTTGATGATTTCTTCATCGGTGGCGTTTTCGTCTCCCCAGCGAAGATTTTCCTTTATTGTGCCGCTGAAAAGCTCGTTCTTTTGAAGAACCATTGAAACACTGTCACGGAGAGCCTTGATGTTGTAATCACGGACGTCTTCGCCGCCCACCAAAATCCGTCCTGCTGTCACGTCATAAAGCCTTGGTATGAGCTGAACAAGTGAACTTTTTGCACTTCCTGTCGGACCAATGATTCCAATGGTTTCACCTGAGTTTATTTTTAAATTTATATTTTTGAGACACAAAGTTTCGGCATTTTTGGAATAACTAAAGTTTACGTTTTCGAAAATGATTGAGCCGTTTTTTACTTCCATTAGATTTTTTTCGCCGCCCTGTATGTCCGAGGTTTCAGAAAGGACTTCTGTTATACGCACCGCAGACGCTTTTGAAATGGTTATCATAACAAAAATCATAGAAAGATTCATAAGACTCATAAGAATCTGCATTGTATAGGTTATTATGCTGACAAGCTCGCCACGTGACATATCTCCCATCAAAATGAGCTTTGCACCAAACCATGCAATAAGAAGAGTGCAGGCATACATAGAGGTTTGCATAATAGGGGAGTTGAATGCCAGAATTTTTTCTGCACGGCTGAAGTTGTCATAAATATCCTTTGAAACTGATTTGAATTTTTCCTCTTCAAATTTTTCGCGGACAAAGGTTTTTACTACACGGATGCCGTGGAGATTTTCCTGAACCACGTTGTTGAGATTATCATAAATTTTGAAAACCTTTTCAAAAATCGGGTGGGCTTTTGTCATAATGAAAAACAGACCTAATGCAAGAAAAGGCGTTACACAAAGAAAGATAAGGGCAATTTTTGAATTAACAAAAAAAGCCATTGAAAGTGAGAAAATCAGCATAGCTGGACTTCTCACGGCGATGCGAATAATCATTTGGTATGCGTGCTGAAGATTTGAAACATCTGTGGTCAGCCTTGTGACAAGCCCTGAGGTTGAAAAACGGTCGATGTTTGTGAAAGAAAAGTTTTGCACCGAATGGAACATTTTTTCTCTTAAGTTTTTGGCAAAGCCTGCTGAGGCACTGGCTGCATACTTTCCAGAAAGAGCACCGCAGGAAAGGGAAAGGGCAACCAGAAAAACAAGCAGAACGCCGATTTTTGCCACAAGGGACATATTTCCCGTCTCTATGCCACGGTCGATTATGTACGCCATAAGAAATGGAATAAGCACTTCAAGAATAACCTCAAAGGTAACAAAGAGAGGCGCAAAAAACGAGTCTTTTTTGTATTCGCCAACGCAGGCAAGAAGTTTTTTTATCAAAAGAAATGCCTCCTTTTTAAGAAAATTTATGGTAAAAGTATATCTAATATTATAGTTTTCGAGAAAATTTTTGTCAAGGTAAAAAAGTTAGAATTTACAGTATTTTAACAAATGAAAAAGCTGTCACAAAATCCATTGTGACAGCTTTTACTGGGCTATTTGTTTTTCATACATACACCTGAATATGAACAGATACTGCAGGCGTCAAAGTTTGATACACATATTGGATTTATGTCAATTTTTCCGCTGAGGATATTTTCGGCGGTTTCGATTGCTTTTTGGTCGGCGCTCTTTAAAATTTCGTCGAAATATTCCTGAGGAAGAATTGACTTTGAGCTAAGCTTGATATAGTGAATGGCGTCCTTGTCGTCAAAGCGGTTATCAATTCCGTGGAGAACTGCGGGACTATCGAGTGCAAGACCGTGAACGGAAATTTTGTCACTTATCTCCTTTTCCCAGCTGGAAACTTCAGGCTCTGAGGTGCACGAAATGTATGGGTCGGTCATTTCAAGATAGAGCATAGCGGCCATACGGCTTTCGGGATTGTCCTTTGTGAGAGCGTTCGCATAAATAAGAGGCTGAAAACGCACTCCCAGCCTTGCAAGCTCGGTATCAAGCTTTTTCTCGGAGGATTTGTAATCGGAAATAATCAAATACTCGTTTCCGTCAATTTTGGCACTGTCAACACGGTCAACAAATCCTTTCAGTGAAACTGTGCCAAAGGCGGTAGGGAGAGTATAGGGCGGGAATTCCTTGTTTTTGCCAAAGGCAATTTCAAATCCTTGGGGGCGAAAATCGCTTTGAGCATAAAACCGAATGAGTTTCCACGCTGTTGATGTTGCAATATTTTTCATCCTAAGGAGCATATATTTGTAATAATGCGAGCTCTCGTAAAGAGCTTCGTTGAGGGTTTTCCCTGCATTTTCCACAAGACTTGAAATCTCAGCAAAGCATTGGTCGCGGCTGATTGAACCATAATCGGTGTCTGGAACTGATTTTGACTTGAAGTAATCACAAAGAACGCTGTGGAGGAGTGTTCCTGTATCGGTAACCTTTAAGCCGCCCAAAAGACGTTCTTTGGCGAAAAGTCCATATTGCATAAAGAACGAAAATGCACATGAGTTATATTTTTCAAGCTTTGAAACGCTCATAACCAGGCTTTCGCCGTAAAGACTCTTGGCGGTTTCCTTGGTGATTATATCGTTGGGGGTTTTGCGGGCGTTCATTTCGCTGAGGCGAAGAAGATTTTCGTTATACTCGGGGAAGGCACAAAGACAACTGTATGCTTCTTTCCAGAGGGACGAGAGTTTGTCTTTTTTCCAGTCGTTTTGGAAAAGTTTTTCCGCAAGATGACGGAGGGCTCTCTTTCGGCTTTGAAGCTCGTACAGATTGAAATCAGATGTTTGAGTGATTTCCTTTATATCAGGAAAAATATCTTCTTTCAGGGAATAGATAATATCTGACGGCTTGAGAGTTTTTCCGTCACGGTCACCAAGAGGTGCGAAAACAAACAACTCTTCACGGGGGGTTGAAATCACCGAATATACAAGAAATTGTTCATCACGCTGAGCGCTTAAATTGTCGGGGGCAAGGGTCAGCCCTGCATCTTTCAGGAGAAGCCGTTCTGCGTCCGAAATAAGACCCTCGTTTGTATGGCTTTTGGGGAATACCCCATCAAGCGCACCAAGAAGAATGACCGTTTTTGCACCTGTGCTGCGGAACAAGTCCACAGGGCTTATTGTTACGGTGTCCTGAGAGGGGGGGATGATACCAACCGAAAGTTCACCAGCGGCAGAAGAAAAAAGCTCATAGAAGTCAGTAAAGGTAGAAAACGATGAGCCTATAAAGTCTGCAATCTGGTTTGCCACAGAAATAAAGCTGTTCCAAACCATACGGAGCTGGTCTGCGTCGTCGGTTTTTAGCTGACTTTTAAGCTGTGCAATCTTTTGGTCAACGATATCAGGAAATCCCATCTTTTCCATCCACAAAAAGAGGTTTTCGGTGATGATTTTGGCGGTTTTTCTTCCGCTGAACATATCAAGGAGGTCAAGGATTGGATGAACAAGCTCTGTTTTTATGCGGTTTATTTCGTCCATGCTGAAGGTGCTGGGGTCTGGATTAAATGTCCAGTCGTCACGTTTATTCCAAGAAGAATGGTTTAAACTCGCGGCCAGGACATAGTTTTCAAAAATGTCGCAGTCGTTTTGGCTGGTGGGAAAGAAACCCGACCTTGCCATCCGCATAATGCGCTCATAAGAAAAGCCGTATGCCAGAATTTCAAGTATAGAAAGAAGCATTTGCATAAAAGGACTTTTTGTGAGGACTGTTTTTCTGTCAAGGAAGAACGGAATTTCATATTCCTCAAAAATACGGGGCAACAGGTGTTCATAGTTTTCAATATTTCCCGAAAGGACAAGAATGTCGCTTAAGGAATAATTGTTTTCTCGGAGAAGCTTTTTGATAAGCTGTGCACACATAGAAACTTCATAGCTTTGGTTGTCGGGTCTTAAAATGTGGATGTGCTTTGGATTGCCCTCAAAACGCTTGGGGATTGGGGCGAACAGATTTTCTTTAAGGTGAAGAAGATCGGCGGGAAGAATTGTGTCAGGAGCAATCAAAGATGGGGAGCTTGCCTTGATGCCAAGCTTTTCTGCGGTCATCATAAGATTTTTGAGAGTGGTTATCTGAGAAGAAAAGACCAAAGACGAGCCATCTGTTTTGTCGGTGCAAAGAGAAACACAGACATCGGAAATTTGCATAATCTCGGAGATGACTGCATATTCTGTGGGGGTGAAGCGCTGAAAAAAGTTTATGTAAAAAGAACCCCGCAAAAAGCGGGCATTTTTGATTTTAGGTACAATCATAGAAAGGTTATCCTCGGCATTTGAGTGGTTTTCAAGGATAAGAGTGTCAAGGGTTTTGTAAATAAGAGAAAGGTCACCAAGCTTCATGGAAAGGCGGGCGTCGGTGGTTTTTTCTTTTGCCGTCAATAAATCAGCGGGGGTAACACCATAGCGCCTGAATTCTGAGATTAGTGTCATAATCAGTTTCACAAAGCCTCTTTGATTTACATTTCGCCTGAGAATAAGGAGGTCTTTTTCGCATAAAGAAAGGGCACGCTTTGTCATAATGAGCTTGCCTGCTTTGTCTATATAGTTTGTACGAAGAGGTCCCATTTTTGAAAAAAGGAGGCTTGCAAGGCGTGAAAATGTGAGAATCTGGATTCTGCTCTGGGCAGAAAATCCCAAAGCGGAAATAAGCTCTTCCTCGGCACTCATAGAGTACTGCTCGGGGACAAGGATATATACGTTCTTTCCACACTCTGCGTCTTCTTTTGCACGGCGGTAAATTTCATTAAGTCTTTGGGCTTCGTCAGTTCCGTAAATAAAGCTCAGCACACAGCATCCTCCTTTCTTTTTTGGAAAACACTTTCTTTTTTTAAAGTTTTGTGTTATTATAATGATAGTATATCACGAGCAGTTAATCATTGCAATAAAATTTTTGACTGGATGAAGGAAAGGAAACTTTGAAATATGCAAATATATCACAATTCCCGAAATAAAAAATTCAGAGAGCCCTTTGGTGCTTTGCCAAGTGAGAGCACGGTAAAAATATCTCTTTTGGTGAAAGATACGAATGAGAATACTCGGGCTTTTCTCAGAGTCTGGGACGGGGAAGAACGGCTTGTTCCTATGCAAAAAGACAATGACGGAGTGTTCACTACCAACTTGGAAATGCCAAACACTCCTACGCTTTTGTGGTATTATTTCATCGTTGAGGAAAACGGAAAGCGGTATTTTTATTGCAAGACGAGGAATGGTGAGGGTGAAATGCTTGATCATTCAAGCGACAACTCGTGGCAGATAACGGTGTATCACAAGAATTTTAAGACGCCTGAGTGGTTTAAGCATTCGGTTATGTATCAGATTTTTCCAGACAGGTTTTTTAAATCATATGGATCTCACGAAATATCCAGCAAGAAAACGGAATATACTTTGTATGAGGACTGGTATTCGCCTCTCTTTATACAAAAACATCCTTTTGAGTACGGACCTGCGTATAATGACTTTTTTGGGGGTAATCTGAAAGGAATAATTGAAAAAATCCCGTATCTTAAGGAGTTGGGGATTGGAGTTATTTATCTAAATCCTATTTTTGAGGCTTTCTCAAATCACCGCTATGATACGGGGGATTATGGAAAGATTGACCCTATCTTGGGGACAGAGGAAGATTTTAAAGAGCTTTGCGAAAAGTGTGAAGAAAATGGCATAAGGATTATCCTTGACGGAGTTTTCAGTCATACGGGAAGCGACAGCGTGTATTTCAATAAATACGGAAGCTATGGCGAAAAAGAGGGGGCTTTTCGTGACACAAGCTCCGTTTACCGCAGTTGGTATCAGTGGTGCGGGGATAACGGCGGGTACAACAGCTGGTGGGGATGCTCAAATCTTCCCAATGTCAATGAAATGGAGCCGACATATATTGACTATATTTTAGCAAGTGATGATGCTATAATAAAAAAATGGATAAAGAGAGGGGCGTTTGGCTGGCGTCTTGATGTGGCGGATGAGTTGCCTGATGAATTCATAAAAATTCTTCGCAGAGAAGTGAAGAGGGAGAATCCTGAGGCGGTCGTTATCGGCGAAGTGTGGGAGGATGCGTCAAATAAGGAAAGCTATGGAGTGCGTCGGGAATATCTTTTGGGCGATGAGCTTGACAGCGTTATGAATTATCCTTTTAAGGACGGCATTTTGGCGTTTTTAACAGGGGACATTTCAGCAGAGGATTTTTCAGAGCGTATGGGCGAACTCTTTGAGCATTATCCTTTTGAAGCCCTTTATTCTGCAATGAATATACTTGGTACTCACGATACAATGAGGGCAAAGACATATCTTTCGGGGCAGTATATAGACCCCAACTTATCAATGGAGGAAAAGGGAAAGTTCAGGCTTGATGCAAAAAGTGAGACAAGAGCAATAAAAAGGCTGATGATGGGTGCATTTTTGCAGATGACATTTGCGGGTGTTCCCTGTATATATTACGGTGATGAAATAGGCATGCAGGGGCTCGGCGACCCATATAACCGTATGCCTTACAGTTGGCGATGTGTGGACACTGAGCTGCTTGAGTTCTATAAAAAAATCACCGCCCTGAGAAATTCCTGCGATGCATTGAGAACTGGAGCGTTTGAAACCTTATATGCAAAAGATGGCGTGTTTGTGTATATCAGAAAAATTGAGAACGGCAAGGATGTTTTTGGCAAGAAGGCACAAAACGGAAAGTATCTGTGTGTTGTGAACAGAAATGAAAACGCTAAAAAAATTGAGTTTGAACTTGAACTTCCTGATGATATGCATTTTGAGGCACTTCTGGGCGAAAATAGCGCAAGATGCATAAATGAAATGGCAGAAATCGAAATAAATGGGCTAAATTGCGAAATTTTTGGATGTTTTTCATAATTTTTTACCAAAGTTTTTCCTGAAACTTACTATGGACAAAATTGCTTTAAAGTGGTAAAATTAAATAAAGAAATTCAGTTAGGACAAGGGTTTCACGGAAACAAGGAGGAAATCACCAATGGACAACGATAAAATAAAGGAAATTTCAAAAGAGCTGATATTCCTCTTTAATGAAGGAAAAAATTTCAAAAGCTATAATATTTTAGGTGCACACAAGTGCTGTTTTGACGGCGTCAGCGGATATCGGTTTTCCGTTTGGGCGCCAAATGCAAGGTCTGTGTCTGTGGTTTGCGACAAAAACGGCTGGGACAGAAGCAAAAACCCCATGGAACTGCTAAATGGCGGTGTATGGTGCGGATTTGTGGAAGGCATAGTGGCAGGTGAAAACTATAAGTATAGCATAGAAACACATCTTGGAGAAATAGTACTTAAGGCAGACCCTTTTGCGTTTTCGAGTGAGCTGAGACCTGAAACTGCATCAAAGATTGCGGACATGGAATATTCATGGGGAGACAAAAAGTGGCTCGATATGAGAGCAAAAACTGCTCCTTATGACAAGCCTATGAATATTTATGAGCTTCATTTTGGGTCATGGAAAAGAAAAGAAGACGGAGAGCTTTTGACCTATGACGAAATGGCAGAGGAGCTTATTCCTTATATAAAAGAAATGGGATATACCCATATAGAGCTTATGCCCATGGCGGAGTATCCTTTTGATGGGTCCTAAAGCTATCAGGTCACCGGATATTTTTCAGCAAACAGCAGATATGGAAGCCCAAAGGGACTCAAAGCTTTTATTGATAAATGTCACCGCGCGGGGATAAGCGTTATTGTGGACTGGGTTCCGGCACATTTTCCAAGGGATGAACATGGTCTCGCGCTCTTTGACGGAACACCTCTTTTTGAACACCCTGACAGCCGTCTTGGTGAGCACAAGGAATGGGGGACGCTGGTTTTTAACTGGGGAAAGACAGAGATTCATTCGTTCCTTATTTCAAATGCGATGTTCTGGTTTGAGGAATATCACGTCGACGGACTCCGTGTTGATGCGGTGTCGAGTATGCTTTATCTTGATTACAATCGTCGAGATGGAGAATGGGTGGCGAACCGTTATGGCGGAAAGGAAAATCTTGAGGCCATTGAGTTTTTGCAGAAGCTCAACAGTGTTGTTTTTGAGAGTTTTCCCAATGCATTGATGATTGCTGAGGAATGCACCCCCTGGGGCGGGGTTACAAAGCCTGTTTATGGGGGAGGCCTTGTGTTTAACTTTAAATGGAATATGGGCTGGATGAATGATATTTTGAGATATATGGCTCTTGACCCGTATTTCAGAGGCTCAAACCACGATGTGCTGACGTTTTCTATGATGTATGCATATTCAGAGAATTATATCCTGCCACTTTCTCACGATGAGGTGGTGCACGGAAAACGTTCGCTTCTTGACAAAATGTACGGAAGCTATGAACAGAAGTTTAAAAGCCTTAAGCTTCTTTATATGTTTATGTACGCTCATCCGGGGAAGAAGCTTCTCTTTATGGGCGGGGAGATTGGCCAGTTCTCTGAATGGCGTTTTGCTGACAGCCTTGACTGGAATTTAATGGATTTTGACGCTCACAGAGGAATAAAGGCGTTTGTTAAGGATTTGAATGACTTTTATAAAAATAATCGCTCTATGTATGAAAATGACCAGAGCTGGGAGGGCTTTTCGTGGATTGATGAGTCGGATAGAGACCGGTCTGTGATTAGTTTTCTACGAACAAGTAAAAGTCGAAGAGATACCACCATTGTTGCGGCAAATTTTGCGGCTCAAAGTTACAAGAATTATGAAATAGGCGTTCCGTCAAGGGGCGATTATGAAATTGTTCTTTGCAGTGAAGAAGCTCAGTATGGTGGGGCTATGGAAAAATTGCCAAAGATAACGGCGAAAAAATGCAAGAACGGAAGATGGCCGTATTCAATAACGGTTGATATACCTGAGCTTTCGGGTATGTATGTCAAAAAAGTGAAAAACCCAAGAACGTAAGATTTGGGTGATATAAATTTAGGAGGAGGTTTTTTGTTATGAAATCAAAAGAATGTGTTGCAATGATTCTTGCAGGCGGTCAGGGTAGCCGACTCGGAATTCTTACCAAGGACATTGCAAAGCCTGCAGTTCCTTTCGGGGGGAAGTATAAGATTATTGACTTTCCTTTAAGCAACTGTGCGCATTCGGGCATAACAGCGGTTGGCGTGCTTACCCAGTACCAGCCTCTTGAACTTAATACTTATATCGGTAACGGACAGCCATGGGATCTTGACAGAAATGATGGAGGTGTTTATGTTCTTCCGCCGTATGTTTCTGCGGAAAAAGGTGAGTGGTACAAGGGAACAGCCAATGCGATTTATCAGAATATTGGCTTTATCAGTGGGTTTGACCCAAAGTACGTGGTTATTCTTTCGGGCGACCATATTTATAAAATGGATTATTCAAAGATGATAAAGGCGCACAAGGAGGCAAAAGCTGCAGCGACTATTGCGGTAATTGAAGTGCCATGGGATGAGGCGTCACGGTTTGGTATTATGAATACTGACGAAAATATGAACATTGTGGAGTTTGAAGAAAAGCCCCAAAAACCGAAGAGCAACTTAGCGTCGATGGGTGTTTATGTTTTCAGTTGGGATATTCTTAAAAAATATCTCATTGCAGACGAGAATGACCCAAAGTCTGACAACGATTTCGGGAAAAATATTATCCCCGCTATGCTTTCGGATGGAAACAAAATGCTGGCATACAGATTTGACGGATACTGGAAAGATGTTGGCACAATCCAGAGTCTTTGGGAAGCGAATATGAATCTTCTTTCAGAAAATCCAGGGTACGAGCTTGACGACCCGGGCTGGAAGATTTTCAGCAGAAATCCTGCGAAGCCACCTCACTATATAGCGCCGAGTTCCAGTGTGAAGAACTGTTATATTACAGAGGGTTGTGAAATTTTTGGGGATGTTGAGAATTCCGTTATCTTTCAGGGGGTTACCATCGAAGAGGGCGCCGTGGTGCGTGATTCGGTTATTTTCCCTGATTCATATATAGGGAAAAATGCTACTGTCAATAAAGCTATGATTGGAACGAACGCCTACATTTCGGAAGACAGTGAGATTGGCAGTGCTTCAGATGATGCGAATAAAGATTTTGTTAATACGAAAATTTGTTCTGATGAGATCACTCTTATCGGTCCAAATGTTAGCATCGCAGAGGGTATTAAAGTAGCGGGACTCTCTATGGTTACACGGAATATCAAAAAACCGACTGCCGAAAAGGCTGCGGGTAAAAAATCTGTGAAAGGAACGGCTACGGCCTGAGGTGATTTGTTATGGTAAACAATAATACACTGGGTTTAATTTTTTCGGAAAATTCAGAGGCTTCTTTGGGCGAACTTATGAAGTTTCGGTCGTTGGCTGCAGTGCCTGTGGGCGGAAGATATAGAGTTATTGACTTTATGCTTTCCAATATGGTGAATTCAGGGATTGTGAATGTGGGTATCACCGCAGGGTTTAAAAACCGTTCTCTCACTGACCACGTAGGAAGCGGAAGAGCCTGGGATATGGCAAGAAAAGAAAATGGTCTTTTCATTCTGCCGCCACCTGAAACCGTTGATTTAAACGGTCGCATTATGGGTGGGATTGACTACTTAAGCGGTGCAATGAGCTATCTTAACAGAAGCCGTCAGGAATATGTTATGCTCAGCGACTGCAACACAATTTGCAATATTGACCTTGAAAAAGTTATGGATTTCCATTTTGAAAAGGATGCTGATATAACAGTGGTTTATACCAAAGAGCCAAATATCAGTCCAAGAGAATTGGGAAAACACATTCTTTTGGATGTAGCAGAAGACGGCAGCGTTTCGGATATCCAAATTTATCCAAAGAAACAAAAGTCGGATGCTGCATATATGCATATGTTTTTCGTCAAAAAGAGCCTTCTTATTGAGCTGATGGAAGACTGTATGGCTCACGATGAACACGTTATTTCAAAGAATATTCTTTTGGCTAATCTTGATAAGCTCAGAATTTTCGCTTACAAGTTTGAGGGATATAAGAAAAAGATCGATACCATTGATGCGTTTTTTGAATTCAACCTTGAGCTTCTTGACGATAATGTAAGACGCGAGCTTTTTGGCGAAGACAAGAAGAGCATATACACAAAGGTGAAAGACAGCGTTCCTACGAAATACGGACATGACGCAAAGGTGAAAAATTCTTTTATTGCTGACGGATGTGAGATTTACGGTGAGGTTGAGAATTGTATTGTTTTCCGCGGCGTGAAGATTGGCAAGAACACAAAGGTGAAAAATTCTGTTATTATGCAAAAGTCTCAGATAATGGACAACTGTATTGTGGAAAATGTGATTTTTGACAAAGAGGTTATTTTGTGTAGCGGAAAGAGTCTTGTGGGCGAAAGCACCTATCCTTTGGTGATAGGAAAGAGAAAGGTCGTTTAAGGACTTTAAGAGTACTGCGAAAGGGGTTTTTGTGTGAATATATTGATGTTATCATCCGAGGTTGCACCCTTTGCGAAGTCGGGGGGACTTGGTGACGTTTTGGGGGCACTCCCGCAAAGTCTTGCTGCCCTTGGACATGACGTAAGAGTTATGCTTCCAAAGTATGGAATTATTGCCGAAAAGTTTTTGGAGGAAATGGAGTATTTGCTTTATACCTACGTTCCTCTTGGTTGGAGGAACAAATATTGCGGCGTCTTTTCGATAAAGAGGCAGGGCGTCACATATTATTTTGTGGACAATGAGGAGTATTTTGGCGAGAAGTGCCTTTATAGATGGGATGACCTTGAAAGGTTTGCGTTTTTTGACAAGGCGGCACTTGAGCTTTTGCCGAAGCTTGATTTCAAGCCTGATGTGGTGCATTGTCATGACTGGCAGACGGGGGCTGTTCCCGTTATACTTGAGGGGTATTATAAAAAGAATGATTTTTATCGGGATATAAGAACGGTTTTTACCATCCACAATCTCAAATATCAGGGGATTTATTCAGTGGATGCGGTAAAGGATTTCTTATCGCTTGACGATTCATTTTTCACCAATGATAAGCTGGAGTTCCACGGTTGTGCAAATCTTATGAAAGCGGGAATAACCTATTCAATGGCTGTTACCACCGTGAGCCCTACTTATGCTGAGGAAATAAAAACCATCACGGGGGGCGAGGCTCTTGACGGACTCCTTAATGCAAGGAGTAATGCCCTTTTTGGAATTTTGAATGGAATTGATTATGATGAATATAATCCAAAGACCGACCCGCATATTGAACATAATTATACTGCGAGAAGTGTCCTCTCTGGTAAGAAAAAAAACAAAATGGCTCTTCAAAGCCAGCTTGGACTTCCTGTTGACGGCGAAAAGGTTATGATTGGCCTTGTGTCAAGGCTTGTTGACCAAAAGGGCATTGATATAATTGCTGAGGCTATGGAAGAACTGGTTGGACTTGATATGCAGTTTGTTATTGTGGGTACTGGTGAAGAAAAATATGAAAATATGTTTCGCCATTATGCGTGGTGTAATCCCGAAAAGGTGTCGGCAAATATTATGTTCAGCAACGAGCTTGCTCATCGGGTTTATGCTGCATCGGATTTATTTTTGATGCCGTCACTGTTTGAGCCTTGCGGACTTGGACAGCTGATTGCCTTATCTTATGGCACAATTCCCATTGTGCGTGAGACGGGCGGGCTTAAGGATACTATTATGTCATATAATGAATTCACCGATGAGGGCAACGGTTTCAGCTTTTATGCCCCAAACAGCCACGATATGATGTATACCATACGCCGTGCAATAGGATTCTTTGCAGACAAGGAAGTGTGGGAAAAACTTGCAAAGCGTGCCATAAATCAAAGGTTTTCGTGGGAAGGCTCTGCAAAGGAATATGAAAAAATATATTTTAGCTTGTAATGTAATCTTGGAGGAAATTTAACAAAATGAATAAGACGGAA
Source organism: Clostridia bacterium (assembly GCA_045580025.1). Taxonomy (GTDB): domain Bacteria; phylum Bacillota; class Clostridia; order Monoglobales; family Monoglobaceae; genus SIG440. Next base: position 3,602 of record JAZNNB010000072.1, on the reverse strand, counting down.
AAAAAGATGCTTAAGGAAAAAATAAAGAGCAGTGTTTCAGGAAAGCTCAGAAGATACTTTGGAAAGACCATTGAGAATGCAACACCTGACCAGATTTATAAGGCGTGTGCTTTCACTGTCAGGGACGAAATTATGGAAGAATGGGCAAAATCAAGAGAGCTTCTTGAAAACAGTCACAAAAAAGAACTTTATTATCTTTCCTTTGAGTTTCTGATGGGCAGAGCCCTTGGAAACAACATAATGAATATTATGCAGACGGATATTTATAAAGAGGCTCTTTCTGAAATGGGACTTGACCTTGGAAAGATTGAGGAAACAGAAAATGACGCGGGACTTGGAAATGGCGGTCTTGGCAGACTTGCAGCGTGTTTCCTTGATTCACTTTCCACTCTTGAGCTACCTGCATTTGGCTGCGGAATTCGTTATGAATACGGTCTTTTTAAACAAAAGATTGTTGACGGATACCAGATAGAAATGCCAGACCCGTGGCTTGAAGACGGAAATGTGTGGGAGGTTGAGAGGCCTGAAGACAGCGTTGAAATTCACTACAATGGTCGTATTGAGGAATATTTTGAGGACAACCGTATGAAGTTCCGTTACGTGGACTATAACACGGTTATCGGTGAGCCTTATGATATGCCGATTTCGGGCTATAATTCAAAGCTTGTGAATACATTGAGGCTTTGGAGAGCACGTTCCCCCAAAATCATCAATATGAGCGAGTTCAACCGTGGCGATTATGCTATGGCGATGAAGGACAAGGAACTTGCCGAGGTGGTTTCTCAGGTGCTTTACCCTGAGGATAATCATTATGAAGGAAAATTACTCCGTCTTAAACAGCAGTATTTCTTTGTTTCTGCTACAATTCAGTGGATTCTTGCAAAGCAGAAACGTCGCGGACATAATCTTTGGGAACTTCCAAAGTATGTTCAGATTCACATAAATGACACTCATCCAACCATTGCAATTCCTGAAATGATGAGAATACTTATGGACGAGGAAAACTTTGGTTGGGACGAGGCGTGGGAGATTGTGCAGAAAACTTTTGCATATACCAACCATACAATTATGGCGGAGGCTCTTGAGAAATGGCCAATGTCAATGATGGAGAGCCTTCTCCCCAGAGTCAGTATGATTATTAAGGAAATTGACCGCAGACAGCGTGAATTTTTGACATCGCGGTTTGGCAATGACATAGGGAAGATAGAATATATGGCGGTTATTTCAAATGCTCAGGTTAATATGGCAAACCTCTGCCTTACTGCTTGCCACAGTGTCAATGGCGTTGCCGCACTTCACACAGAAATTCTCAAAAATGAGACGTTCAGGGATTATTATATGGTGTATCCTGGAAAATTCAAGAATGTTACTAATGGTGTGACTCCAAGACGTTGGCTCCTTCATGCAAATCCGAAGCTCGCTGGACTTATCACCGAGTCGATTGGGGATGGCTGGATAAAAAATGCTGAAAAGCTTGACGGGTTAACAAAGTTTGCTGATGATGCGGCATTCCGTGAGAAATTTGCAAAAATCAAGCAGGACAACAAGCTGAAACTGGCTGAATATATCAAAGAGCATAACGGGATTTTGGTTGACCCTGAGTCGCTTTTTGACGTACAGATAAAAAGACTTCACGAATATAAGCGTCAGCTTATGAAGGTTATGCACATTATTTATCGGTACAAGATGATAACCGAGAACCCAAGTCAAGCAAGTATGCTTCCAGAGACATTTATTTTTGGGGCAAAGGCGGCACCCGGATACCACACGGCAAAGTTGATTATCAAGCTTATTAACAATGTTGCGGATGTGGTGAACCGTGACCCGAGAACAAAGGATATTTTGAAGGTTGTGTTCATTGAAAATTACAGCGTTTCGACAGCTGAAAAAATTGTTGCTGCCGCAAACCTCAGCCAGCAGATTTCAACCGCCAGCAAAGAGGCGTCGGGCACTGGAAATATGAAGCTTATGCTCAACGGTGCACTTACCATAGGCACTCTTGATGGTGCTAATGTTGAAATTGCAGAACGTGTGGGACTTGACAATATTTATATCTTTGGTCTTACATCACAGGAGGTCCTCAATATCTATGCGTCGGGACATTCGGGAAGCCCTGAGGTTTATTCACAGAATATGGTTATAAAGGGAATTGTGGACAGCTTTATTGATGGCACATTCACACCTGACAACCAAAATCTCTTCAGGGAACTTTATCACAGCCTTGTGTTTGGAAACGGCTTTGCAGACCCGTATCTCTTGCTCCGTGATTTTGAATCTTACCTTGATGCCAGTCACTTGGTGGCAAAAGATTTCCAGAACCCTGAGGTATGGAATAAAAAAGCTATTATCAATGTTTCCAAGGCGGGATTTTTCTCCAGTGACCGTTCAATAATGGACTATAATGATACAATCTGGGGCTTGGAAAAAATATAACAACAAAGGGATTAAACCATTAGGTTTAATCCCTTTTTTTGAAAGTTTATTTAAAATTTCTTATGTGGCGAAAGGTTTCTTTCTCGCCTTTCTCTGAAAGCATAATAAGCCACGATTCAAGAATTTCCGATGTTTCGGGATGAATCGTGCGGTTTGCTTTGCCTCTTATGAAGTATTCGAGAGGGTGGCTTTCGGAATAATTCTTTCCCTGATAGATTTTGCTTGCAGCCACACGGTCACAAAACATTTCTTTCACAAAAGTGAGTGGCATTTTGACAGGTCCTACCGTTTTTGTCTGGGGGTTATAGTCTGTCCAGTATTCAAAATGATGGCGGTTTCTGCCCTTGTGGTGAAGCCACGCTGAAGAAAAGCCAAACTTCTCGCGTTCGGCTTCGTTTGGACTGCGTGTTCCTTTGAAAAATTTTACTCCGGGTAAAAACTCCGTGGGGGAGTATTTTGAAAGGTCGTGAAGAAACCCCCTCAGTGGAATACCCGCTTTGAAACAGTGAACTATCACCTTTTGGCGGTGACGGGAAACTGTTTTTAAATGACCAAAAAAGTTGTTCATGGTTTAATCCCCTTATCTTTAAATCCGCCTTAATAGTTTATCACAAACAAAAGACAAATACAAGGGGAATGTAAATACAAAAAGATTTTGCTTTCCTCATTGGCCTATAAAAATAACACCGGCGCTCCTTATTTTTGGAACGCCGGTGTTTTTAGCTAAAATTTAGCAGCCGCAACCACAGCCAGAGTTGTTGTTGCCGCAACCGCAGCAGCTTATGATAAGGATTAAAACAATAATCCAGAGACAGTTGTTATCACCGAAGCACATACAGGACACCTCCTTTCATAGATTACTGTTTTTGTTTTGCTTAGTCGCAGCAGCAGTTGTTGTCGCGAGGACTTACCATGCCGTAACCGCAGCCAGAGTTGTCGTTTCCGCAACCGCAGCAGCAAACCAGAAGGATGAGGATAATAATCCACCAGCAATTATTTCCTCCGCATCCACCGAAGCATCCCATATTTTTGCACCTCCCGATGAGAAATTTAAATTTATGAAAGCTTTGTCGGGGTGTTCTTTACTTGCTTGATTTTTTAAGTATATTGTATTATACGCTAGAGACTAAAAGCTGTGATTTGTCCGCAGTAAATAATTTTATTCTATT
>JAZNNB010000071.1:0-20392 GCA_045580025.1 Clostridia bacterium | reverse complement strand
ATGCTTTCGATCCGGGACTGAACGAAAGGGTTTCAATAACTGATATGCAAAGTTCTTTATGGGAAATGAAGGATGATTATAGCGGACATCGTGTTAAGGATATTGATATGAGTTATACTTCTAACAGTATAACCTGGACTTTCAGTTTCCCAGAGGGACATTCCTTTGATTTTTCAAAGGCAATCCGATACGAAGCTAATGTAGGTGGTGTGCTGAACGACAAACATATAAACAGAGTGTATAATCAAGAACAACAGACTCAGCAGCCGGATTTACCACAAAAGCCGATTGAAGTTTCCGGTTATGATGATTCCCCAATTCCCAAATATGAAAGCATAACTGGTTCACCTCAGGTTGCAATTCCTGTTACATATAATCAATCAAATGCTATATGTACAATGTATTTTTACAATTCAAATGAGGTTGAAAAAGACCAATATATTGAATATTTGTATAGTACGGGTTGGGTATTAAACGGAACGGAAATTAGCGGAGATTCTCGTGGCAATTGCATAAAAACCGGATTTAGGCACTATAATAGCAACGGCGAAAAAGATGCTCAGGTTGTTGTAAGTTATTTTCCAAGTTGCGGTGATGTTGATTTGATGGCTGTATTACCGGCAAGCAGATAAATCAAAAGGTGAGATGATAAATATATAGTTGCAGTATGTGATATGTTGTAATAAAAATATATAAAGCCTAAGAAAAAGCATGGGTTTAATGTTTTTTGAACCTAACCAGGAAGCATTTGCGTGCAAAAAGTCAGCAAGTGTTACCATCACAGTAAAATAACAAACAAAAAGCAAGCGGATTCTTTCGCTTGCTTTTTTATATTTATCAAATATTTAATTGTTTTTTTACAATTCCGTTATGGTTGTCAAATTATTATAAAATTAAATATCTTTCTAATGCTGATTCGCCAGAACAAAAAGCCTGTAGAAAGATAGGGTTTTTTTGTTGTGTTTTTGCTCAAAAAACATTCTCGAAATTGCTTAAAAATTTCTTTGAAACTCTTGACACAAAAGTAATATTGTGGTACGCTATAAATGATAATTAAACTAGGATTGTGCCGCATAAATGCGGTGAAATAAGGAGGACAAATAAATGAAAAAGACAGTATTATCACTTGTATTGGTTATTGCTATGCTGATGAGCTGTATTTGCACTGTTGGCTCGGCGGAGGGGGTTGATTTAGCTACCCTTAAATCAATTGTGGAAAGCAGACCATCGTTGGTTCCTGGTGATATTTCCGTCAGTGCAAATAATTCAACTTATGGAGATAAAATTGAAATTACACAAACAACGCCATTTTATGCAAGAGCAATGCTTGATATGTCCAAGGTTAAGGCGGACGTTGCAAATGTATATCAGCATCTTGCCAGTGAATATCACGATACACTTGATGGTAAGAAAGTAGTAGGCGGCTTCACAATTACAGTAAATATCGGTGCAGGTGTTGTTGTTATACCTGATGCTGCATCAAGTGATACAAATATGGCAGGCTTTAGCTTTGAAGAAGGTGGCAGTCCGGTTGATTGCACGTTCTTTAAAGAAAAAGGTGCGAGAGTTGAGTCTGGAAATACAATAACAATCAATGTCGAAGTTAAACAAAATGCAACAGTAAAGCAACTCCGTAATGAACTTCCTGACAAGATTTACCTTACTTATGGTGGACTTAAGGCTAAAGTCGATACAACTATTGGTGGAACTATTACTGGTTCTGTGACAATAAAAGACATAGACGGTTCTTCAAATGATGCTACAATCGGTTTTAAATTTTACGATGTTTCTGCTGGTAATAATACTAATGTTGCTATTAAGCCGGCAGCTGTTGATTTGCCTGTCGTTCCAAGCGGTGGAAGCGCAGGAGGAGGCGGTGGAGCAGCGCCTGAAGAAAAGACAAAGTATACTGTTAAGTATAATACCTACGGTGGTACAGAATATAGTGACGAAGTTTATCAAGAAAACAAAGAGATAAAAATCGACAAGCTTCCAAAGAAAGACGGATATGTATTTGACGGCTGGTATTTAGATGCTGAGTTTACAACACAAATTGACAAATTGAAGATTGAAAAAGATGTTACCATCTATGCAAAATGGGTTAAGGAAAGACATCCTGTTCCTGAAAACCTCAATGGTGAAGATCATTTCGCATATGTTATAGGTTATCCTGATGGAACAGTTCGTCCAGATAACAACATTTCACGTGCTGAGGTAACAACAATATTCTTCAGACTCCTCAAAGATGAAGTAAGAGACTCAAATCTCACAGATGAAAATGTGTTTGAGGATGTAAATGATGGCGATTGGTATAACATGGCTATCTCAACAATGGCAAGGCTTGGTATTGTAAACGGACGTTTTGAAGACAGGTTCGTTCCCGATGCAAATATTACACGTGCAGAATTCACTGCGATATGTGCAAGATTTGACAATACAGAAGTTGAGTATGAAGGCAATTTCAAGGATATTAAAGGTCACTGGGCAGAAGAATATATCAAGAGAGCTTCTGCTTATGGCTGGATAGAAGGTTACAGTGACAATACATTCCGTCCTGACCAGTTCATTACACGTGCTGAGGCTATGACTCTTATTAACAGAGTTCTCAATCGTATTCCGCGTAGTGCCGGAGATTTGCTTTATAATGATATGGCAAAATGGTCTGACAATATGGACCAAAGCAAATGGTTCTATATTGCAGTTCAGGAAGCAACCAACAGCAACAAATATGAACGTCCAGACAGTCTTTACAAGAAATGGATAGAAGTTGTGGAAAACAGAGATTGGTCTGAATACGAAAAATAAAATGCAATTAAAAACGAAGAGCCGTACAATAGCGGCTCTTTGATATTTAAAATTATCTTACGAGGAGAAAGCAAAAATGATTTACGATTTAATTGAAAACAAGGATTTGTATCTGTGTCTTGGCGAAAAGTATAAAAAGGCATTTGCTTTTATTGAAAAAGCATCACGCGAGTTGCTTTTGCCTGGGAAATATGATATTGATGGCAGTGATGTTTATGCCAGCATAAGCGAATATGACACAAAAACAGGTGAAGTTGTCTATGAGGCACATAAAGACTATGTTGATATTCAGTATATAATTTCAGGACACGAAAGCATTTATTGGAAGAACATAAAGGATTGTGCCATTACAACAGATTATAATGCTGAAAAGGACTTTTCTTTGCTTGCTGCTGAAAATCCTGTTGTATTGGATATGCAGAGAGGCAATTTTGCAATTCTTTTCCCGGATGATGTTCATGCTCCCGGAAGAGCTGCCGGAGAAGTTTCACACGTTAAGAAAATTGTTGTAAAAGTAAAAGTTGACTAATTAAACTACATAAAGAAACACACCTGCAAGAGTTTGCAAGTGTGTTTTTGTGTATCCAAGATTATTTACTGGCTTTTGCTTCGCAGTATGCACATCTGTATTCGTGTAGTTCACGATTGGTCAGCTTGAAAATGTTTGGAAGCTCTTGCTCGGTGGTTGTTATACATCTTGGGTTTTTGCAGAATATAACGTTTGTAAGCTTTTCGGGAAGAGTCATTTTTTTCTTTTCGCAAAGCTTTCCGTCTTCAATCACATCAACGGTTGCAGTAGGGGTCACATAACCCAAAATGTCCATATCAAGATCAATTTTTGCATCTATTTTGATGATGTCTTTTTTGCCCATTTTTCTGCTTGATGCATTTTTGATTATAGCAACCGAACAATCAAGGGAATCAAGGGCAAGGAGATTATAAACCTCCATGCCTTTGCCTGCTTCGATGTGGTCGATTACAAAGCCATTTTTTATTGAATCAATATTCATACTATTTTACCTCCAAAAGCTTCAATATCAAAGCCATGCGCATATATTTTCCGTTCAGCACCTGCTTGAAATAGCAAGCTCTTGGGTCATCATCAACCGAGACGCTGATTTCGTTTACTCTCGGAAGAGGATGCATAATTGAAAGGTCTTTTTTTGCGTTTGTGAGCTTTTCAGGAGTAAGGATATAACTGTCTTTGAGTCTTAAATAGTCTTCCTCGTTGAAAAATCTTTCCCGCTGAACTCTTGTCATATAGAGAATATCAAGCTGTGGCATATATTCTTCCAAATCTCTGGTTTGAATGTATTCAAGTCCGCATTCCTTGATTTCGTTTTTTACATAGCTTGGTACTTTCAATTCATCAGGTGAAATAAGGACGAATTTTATGCCTTTATAACGGATTAGCGCATTGATAAGTGAATGAACAGTACGTCCGAATTTAAGGTCGCCGCAGAGACCAACGGTGAGGTTATCAAATCTGCCTTTTTCGCGATGGATGGTGAGAAGGTCAGCAAGAGTCTGGGTTGGATGGTTGTGACCGCCGTCACCTGCATTTATCACGGGAACTGATGCGTTCATTGCGGCAACAAGGGGAGCGCCCTCTTTTGGATGGCGCATTGCAATGATGTCGGCATAGCAGGAAACTGTTTTGGCTGTATCAGCAACGCTTTCGCCCTTTGCTGCAGAACTTGAAGTTGCATCGGACATTGAAAGTACGTGGCCGCCAAGCTCGTACATAGCAGCCTCAAAGCTGAGACGGGTGCGAGTGGAGGGCTCAAAGAACAGTGTAGCAAGCTTTTTACCATCGCATTTGTGGGCATATTTTTCAGGGTTTTCAATGATGTCCTCAGCCACAGTAATTATTTCCTCAAGTTCTTTCGTTGAAAGGTCTTTTATATCAATTACACTTCTCATTGAAATTCTTCCTTTCTTTTAAAGGTTTTATATTATGCACCAATCCAGGATTCGTCAGATGGGTTGTTGCGGAAAGCAATAAGTCTTTTTATGTCATCGGTTTTGATGTAACCCTCATCTGCTGCAACTTCTGCAATAACGTCAAAGTTTGTGAGGCTGACGTTTTTAACATTTGCTGCTGCCAAGCGGTCTATACCCTTTTGCATTCCATAGGTAAAGATTGACACAATGCCAAGAACCTCAGCTCCGGCTTCACGAAGAATGTTTACAACTTCAATAACGCTTCCGCCAGTTGAGATAAGGTCTTCAACAACAACAACCTTCTGACCGGGGAGAAGCTTTCCTTCAATCTGATTCTGTCTTCCGTGGTCTTTTGCACCGCTTCTTACATAACCCATAGGAAGTCCCATAAGGTGTGCAGTGATTGCGGCATGGGCGATACCTGCTGTTGATGTTCCCATAAGAACTTCGGCATCGGGATAATTTTCTTTTATTGTTTCGGCGAGAGCTGTTTCAACATCTGTGCGCACCTGTGTGTCGCTGAGAGTGAGGCGGTTGTCACAGTAAACAGGACTTTTTATTCCGCTTGCCCAGGTGAAAGGCTCTTCGGGGCGGAAGAATACCGCCTTGATTTTAAGTAGGTCTTTTGCAATTAAAATTTTTGTTTCCATATTTATTTTCTCCTTATCCAACAAATTCATTTACGCATCTTCTGTAAGCTGCAACCGGGTCAACAGCCGCAGTAATGGGTCTTCCTACAACTATGTAGTCAGAGCCGATTTTTTTTGCCTCTTCAGGGGTCATGACTCTCACCTGGTCACCTTTTTCGCCGTCTGCAAAGCGTACACCGGGGGTAACAGTAATGAAATCTTTTCCGCAAGAGTTGTGAACCTTTTCAGCTTCTAAGGGAGAGCAAACCACACCGTCAAGACCAGCTTTTTTTGCGTTTTCTGCATAGTGCATAACAACCTTGTCGATGGGCTCGTTTATAAGAAGGTCAGATTTCATAATCTCTTCGCTTGTAGAGGTGAGCTGAGTCACAGCGATGAGAATAGGACGAGTTCCGTCTTCACGGGTCAAACCTTCAAGTGCAGCTTGCATCATAGGGATTGTTCCGGAGGCGTGAAGATTTGTCATATCAACATCAAGATTACGAAGAACGGACATTGATTTCTTTACTGTATTTGGAATATCGTGAAGCTTGAGGTCAAGGAATATCTTGTGTCCTCTTTTTTTGATTTCACGCACAATTTCGGGGCCTTCAGCATAGAAAAGCTCCATACCTATTTTTACAAAAGGTTTTTCTTCTTTGAATAAGTCAAGAAAATCAAAAACCTGCTTTTTTGTTGCAAAATCACATGCAACTATAACGTCTTTACCCATTAGTGAGCACCTCCAATAATATCATTTAAATCTTTTATACCATATTTTTGCATTACTTGTGGCAAATTGTTAACAATATCACGGCTTGCAAAGGGATCAACCAGATTTGCAGCGCCGATTTCTACAGCTGTTGCGCCGGCAAGCATCATTTCGATTACGTCTTCGGCAGAGGAAACGCCGCCCATACCAATGATGGGGATTTTAACAGCCTCATATACCTGATAAACCATACGCACTGCAACCGGAAAAATCGCCGGACCTGAAAAACCACCTATTTTGTTTGTAATGGTACATTTCTTTGTTTTCAGGTCAATTCGCATACCAAGAAGGGTGTTGATAAGGCTGATACCGTCAGCACCTGCGTCTTCACAAGCTTTTGCAATAGATACAATGTCTGTGACATTTGGTGAAAGTTTGATGAAAACGGGTTTTGAGGTTACCTTTTTAACAGCTTTTGTAACCTCTGCGGCGGACTCGGGTGAAGTTCCAAAACTCATACCGCCGCCGTGAACATTGGGGCAAGAAACATTGACCTCAAACCAGCCAATTTGCGGTTCGCTGTCAAGCGCCTCACAAGTATAAGTATATTCGTCAATGGAAAATCCGCTGACGTTTGCCATGACGGGTTTATTGAAAACCTCTTTGAGTTTTGGAAGTTCAATGGCTTTTACTGCTTCAACACCGGGATTTTGAAGACCTACGGAATTTATCATTCCCATAGGGCATTCAGCAATTCTCGGTGTAGGGTTTCCGAAACGTGGTTCTTTGGTTGTGCCTTTAAAGGAGAATGTTCCAAGGCAGTTTATGTCATATATTTCCGCAAATTCATAGCCAAAGCCAAATGTTCCGCTTGCAGGGATTATTGGATTGTCAATGGTTATTCCTGAAAGGTTTACTTTTGTGTTTACCATATAATTTCCTCCCTCAAAAGAACTGGACCGTCCTTGCAAATTCTCTTGTTGCCGTATTTAGTTTTGCAGGAGCAACCCATGCAAGCACCGAAACCGCAACCCATACGTTCTTCAAAGCTGTATTGACCTGATGTCGCGGCAATCTTTTCAATAGCACGAAACATCGGCTCAGGACCGCAAGTGAAGAAGTAGTCATAAGCAATGTCTTTTATAGCATCTGTAACAAAACCGTGTATTCCATAAGAACCATCTGCAGTTGTAATGGTTGTTTCAACCCCAAGGTTTTTAAATTCTTCTTCAGCGAAGACATCCTCACGACTATTAAAACCAAGGACAACAGATGGCTTTTTACCCTCAGAAATCAGCTTTTTGCAAAGGTTATACATAGGTGGAACACCAACACCGCCACCAATAAGGAGGGGGGAGGTACCACTTTTTGAGGTGTCAAACCCGTTGCCAAGAGCAATAAGAATATCAAGTTCTGTGCCAGGTTTATACATACTCATTTTTTCTGTACCCACGCCCACAACTTTGTAAATCAGTGTAAGAGTTTTTTCATCATAATCGCAAATTGATATAGGACGTCTTAAGTACTGACCTTCAAGCTTGATATTTACAAACTGACCGGGATGCGTGATACTGCTTGTGTCTCCTGAAAGAACAAGAAGAAAGATATCCTTAGCGATTTTTTCATTTTTTAGTATTGTAAAAATTTCTTGTTTCACAGTGAATTTCACCTTTCTTAAGCGTCAATGGTTGAAATGCAAATTGTATTTTCTTCAAGAACGTCAACCAAAACCTGAACTGTATCAAGTGCAGTGAAGAGATTTACGTTGTTTTCGGTTGCTAAAATTCTGATTTCCTGACCATCATGGGCAGAATTTGTACTGACATCACTGGTGTTGATGAGATAAGAAATATGTCCTTGACGGATTGCCTCGGGAATTTCTTCACTACCTTCGCTTATTTTCTTAAATGCATGAGTACGGATACCATTATTCTTAAGGAATTCTGCAGTTCCAGTGGTTGCCTGAATGTTGAAACCAAGATTATAGAAACGGCGGATAAGGGAGAGGGCTTCTTCCTTGTCTTTATCTGCCACGGTCACAAGAACTGTGCCATAATTCTGGAGCTTCATACCAGATGCCTGAAGCGCCTTATAAAGTGCCCGGTTGAGCTTGTCGTCATAGCCGATTGCTTCACCGGTTGATTTCATTTCGGGAGAAAGGTATGCGTCAAGTCCGCGGAGTTTATTGAATGAGAACACAGGAACTTTTACATACCAACGGTTTTTCTCCTTTGGATAGGTTTTTTTGATTCCCTGAGATTTTAGGCTCTTTCCCATAATAACGTTTGTAGCAATATCAGCAAGGCTGTAGCCTGTAGCTTTTGAAAGGAAAGGAACAGTTCTTGAAGAACGGGGGTTAACCTCGATAATAAACACGTTATCATCTTTGTCAACAATAAACTGAATGTTGTAAAGACCAACTATTCCAATACCAAGACCAAGTTGTTTTGCATATTTAAGAATGGTCTTTTTAACCTTGTCTGAAATGCTGAATGAGGGGTAAACACTTATTGAGTCACCACTGTGAATACCAGTTCGTTCAACAAGTTCCATGATGCCGGGAACGAAAACGTCTTTACCGTCACAGATAGCGTCAATTTCAACTTCTTTTCCAACGATATATTTGTCAACCAATACGGGCTTATCTTCGTCGATTTCAACAGCTGTTTTGAGGTAGTGGCGAAGAGCTTCCTCGTTTGCAACAATCTGCATTGCACGTCCGCCAAGAACAAAGCTTGGACGTACCAAAACGGGATATCCGATTTCTTCTGCGGCTTTTACGCCGTCTTCAATTTTTGTAACAGCCTTACCTTTTGGCTGAGGAATGTTGAGCTTTTTCAGGATTTTCTCAAAGGCATCACGATTTTCAGCTCTGTCTATTGCTTCACAATCAGTACCGATTATTTTAACGCCGCGGTCGGTGAGAGGCTGTGCAAGGTTGATGGCGGTCTGACCACCAAGTGATGCGATTGTTCCCTCAGGATTTTCGAAGAGAATAATATTCATAGCATCTTCGGTTGTTAGTGGCTCAAAGTAGAGCTTGTCCGCTGTTGTATAGTCGGTTGAAACCGTTTCGGGGTTGTTGTTTATGATGATTGCCTCATAGCCTGAATTCTTGATTGTAGTAACAGCGTGAACTGTTGAATAGTCAAATTCAACACCCTGCCCGATACGGATAGGACCTGCACCAAGAACAACCACTGATTTCTTGTCTGTTATTTTTGAATCGTTTTCGCCGGTGTAGGTTGAGTAGAAATAGGGAATATATGCACCGGTGTGGCAGGTATCGACCATTTTGTAAACAGGCATAATCTTATTTTTTCTTCTAATATTGAAGACGTCAAGTTCGGATTCGTTCCAAAGCCTTGCGATAAATGCATCACTGAAGCCCATAACCTTTGCGTCTTTGAGGATTACAGCATCATTTTTGTTTGCTTTTATTACTTTTTCAAAGTCGGTTATTCTTTTGATTGCCTCAAGGAAGTAAGAGGTAATCATTGTGATTTCGTGGAGTTCTTCAACAGTCTTTCCACGTCTTAAAAGCTGTGCGACAGCATAGATTGTGTCATCACGGAATTCTTTGATGTATTCAAGCAGGTCACTGTCTGACATATTTTCAAATTTAGCCATCCAGAAATGGTTCACACCGATTTCAAGTGAACGTACTGATTTGAGCATACATTCTTCCAAGGTAGAGCCAATACCCATAACCTCACCCGTTGCTTTCATCTGCGTACCAAGCTTGTTGCTGGCTGATGTGAATTTGTCAAAGGGGAATCTTGGGAATTTTGCAACAATATAGTCAAGACGCGGCTCAAATGCTGCGTTTGTGTTTGCAATTTTGATTTCTTCAAGGGACATACCTACAGCAATTTTTGCAGTAACACGTGCTATCGGATAACCACTTGCCTTTGATGCAAGGGCAGAAGAACGTGAAACTCTGGGATTAACCTCGATGAGATAATATTCAGAGGTTTCAGGGTTAAGTGCGAACTGAACGTTACAGCCACCTTCAATTTTGAGTTCACGGATAATCTTTATAGCACTATCGTTGAGCATTTTAAGGTCGTGGTCACTTAGTGTAAGGATTGGTGCAACAACGATACTGTCACCTGTGTGAACACCAACGGGGTCGATATTTTCCATACCGCAGATGGTGATGGCAGTGTCGTTTGAGTCACGCATAACTTCAAACTCGATTTCTTTGTAGCCTTTTACACTTTTTTCAATAAGCACCTGTGAAACAGGGGAAAGCTTGAATGCATTCGTACCGATTTCAATGAGTTCTTCTTCGCTATAAGCAAAACCACCGCCTGTTCCACCAAGAGTGAAAGCTGGACGGAGAACAACGGGATAGCCGATTCTTTTTGCGGCTTCTTTTGCTTCGTCAAGTGAATATGTGATTTCAGAAGGAATAACAGGCTCGCCAATGGATTGGCAAAGCTCTTTGAAAAGTTCGCGGTCTTCGGCACGTTCAATGCTTTCGCTTTTGGTACCAAGAAGCTCAACACCGCATTCTTTGAGGATGCCTTTCTTTTCAAGCTGCATAGCAAGATTAAGACCAGTTTGTCCGCCGATGCCAGGGACAATAGCGTCAGGCCTTTCATAGCGGATAATACGGGCAATATACTCAAGAGTAAGAGGCTCCATATAAACCTTGTCAGCAATGGTGGTGTCAGTCATAATTGTTGCGGGGTTTGAGTTTGCAAGGACAACCTCATATCCTTCTTCTTTGAGAGCAAGACACGCCTGAGTTCCTGCATAGTCAAATTCAGCAGCCTGACCGATAACAATCGGACCGGAGCCAATAATAAGTATTTTCTTCAAATCTGTTCTTTTTGCCATTTTTTTATCCTCCCAAAATTTATATTTTCTGTTCCTGCCATACAATGTTGCCATTATGTATGGTCATCAAACATTTTCCGAAAACTTCGCATTTTTCAAAGGGTGTACTCCGTCCTTTTGAAAGAAAGTCTTCGGGGTTTATCTTATATTTGGTATCAAGGTCAAAAACTGTAAGATTTGCGCTTTGACCATTTTTTATTTCTGACCCTATGCCAAATCTCTTCCTTGCATTGTCACAAAGGAGGGTGATGAGTTTTTCAAGGGTGATTATATTCGTTTTTACAAGGCGGGTATAGAGAATTGGAAATGCTGTTTCAATCCCCACAACACCCATAAGACTATCTTTTAAGCCTTTTGTCTTTTCTTCTTCTGAGTGTGGAGCGTGGTCTGTTGCAATCATATCGATTGTGCCGTCTTTTATTCCCTCAAGAAGTGCCAAACGGTCTTCTTCGCTGCGTAGGGGTGGATTCATTTTAAATCGTCCGTCTTCCTGCAAATCCTTATCTGACAAAACGAGGTAGTGGGGGGCAGTTTCGCAGGTAACGTCAAGACCATCTTTCTTGGCTTGCCTTATAAGCTCGACACTTTCTTTTGTTGAGATGTGGCAGACGTGATAACTGCATCCGGTTTCTTTAACAAGCTCAAGGTCACGTTTGATGGGACCCCATTCGCTCATTGATGAGATGCCTTTGTGACTGTGCTCTTTTGCATATTCGCCATCGTGGATATAGCCGCCTTTAAGGAGTGAATTATCTTCGCAGTGAGCGGATATTATTTTGCCAAGCTCTTTTGCTTTGAGCATGGCACATTTCATCATATCAATGCTTTGTACACCGCGACCGTCGTCTGAAAAGCCAATTACATCGTTTGCAATTTCTTCCATATTGGAAAGCTCTTCGCCTTTTTCAGCTTTTGTGATTGTGCCGAATGGAAAAACGTCAATCACCGCTGAATTTTTGATTGCATCAAGCTGAACTTTCAGATTTTCAGCAGTGTCGGGTGCAGGGTTTAGGTTTGGCATACTGCACACCGTTGTGTATCCGCCATGGGCACAAGCACGAGTTCCGCTTTCAATAGTTTCCTTGTACAAAAAACCCGGCTCTCTCAGATGAACGTGAACATCTGTAAAACCGGGGAAAATGTATTTGTTATTAAAAGAAATAGTTGTAGAAGGGAATTTGGAAACAAGAGGAGTGTATTCAAGAAACACTTTGCCGTCAGCAATGAAAATATCCTGCTTTGTGAACTTGCCGTCTGTATAAATTTGTGCATCCTTCAAAATACAATTCATGGTAAATCCCTTTCTGACATTTTCATATATTTTATCACAAACAAGGAATAGTGTCAACAGAAAAAGAGATATTTTTTAATTTAATAAGTAATTTTATAAAGGATTACTGTGGAACATCAAAATGGGGAACAGTATTTTGGAATTGTTTCTTGACATTCACGATTTTGAATAGTATACTTAATGTAAATTTAATAAAATTCACACAAAGTGTCGGTTGTGCCTTAAAGCTTTTAGTGGTATAGCTGATGAAAAGGGAATGGGGTGCGAATCCCCTGCGTTAAACTGACGGTGTATGCACCGAATGTTTTTGTATCCGTTATCGAAAGATAGTCATTGGGAAACTGAGAAGGCAGGATGCAAAGATGCGGACAGATTTGTCTATATGGTGCGAGTCACAAGACCTGCTTTGGTGTTATTCCGTAAGTGCACTGAAAGCATAGGAATAACGTTTTTGGTTGAAATTGGATATGAAAGTTTAGTTCATTTTGACTGAATTGTGATTCATCACAGAAAAACTCAGCTGTGGTAATTTTTTGCAAGAAAAATTGCCGCAGTTTTTTTGTTTTCTGCGGTACGGAGGTGTAGATGAAATAAAAAACAAAGCAGAAAATAAAAAACGGAGGATTAAAATGAAAAAAATAATATCTTTTATTTTGAGCTTGGTAATGATATTAAGCTCTCTTGGTGTAGTTACTTTCGCTACAGAAAATGAAAACAATGTGGCAACAGTATATGTAACAATAAGTAAATATGGAGAAATAGTAAATGACAAGAATGGTTATCCTGTTGCAATGGCTTCGATTGAACTTTTGGGGAAAGAGGCGTATGTACTGGATGATGCCTTCAAAATGGTGCATACCGATTTGTGTGAAGACGGGATATCTGGTTATGAGACTGCAACAGGAAATTGGGGACTTTATGTTTCAAAGTTTTGGGGTGACACAAGTGAAAACTTTACATATCAGGTAAATTTCGGTACAGAAGATGTTTGGGGACCGGAGCATGAGATTGAAGATGGTGACTGTATTGAATTTTGCATAAACAAAAGCAGTGGCTTGGATATGGAGGTATATACCCGTTTTGATGAAAGAAGAATTGGAATTCAGCCTGGAGAAACAGTGGCTTTGGTGTTGTCGCAAAATGAATACACAGCAGATGGAATGGCGTTTCTTCCTTGTGCAGATGCTACATTGACTATAAATGGCGAGATAACCGAAAATGTTACTGATGCAGATGGCGAGGCTTCAATTTGTTTTGATGAATGTGGCAAATATGTTGTTTCGGCAGTGAAGACAAAGCTTGTTGCTGACGAAACGGTTACTGCCATTCAGGCACCTGTTTGTGTGGTTGCTGTGAGTGATGAGGAAATCCCGCCAACAGATACGCCAACAGATGAGCCAACAGATGAGCCAACAGATGAGCCAGAAGATGCTTTGCCTCATGTGACGGCAGAAGAACAAATGCATAACATAGTGGAAAAACATCTTACAGACAGTATATTAAATGACGGAAATATGTATTGGTTTGTGGCAGATTTTGCTGATTACCTCAAAATATATCCTGAAATCCAATATGTTTTCACTGATACACAAAAACAGAATTGTGTTGATAAAATAGTTGCTTTTGCGGATGATTCTTCATCACAGGGCGACCTCGCAAAAGCTATTATTGCCCTTCGTGCATTGGGGTATGATGCGAAAAACACTTACAGAAAAAATGGAACTGCATTTGATATAGTATCAAAGCTTACATCGCTTATTACCGAAGAATCAGTGTCTGTTCCTTATTATGAATATACACTTCCGTATGTGTTGATTGCACTTGAACAGGGTGTGGGTTATGCTTCACAGGAAACAATAGATTTTCTTTTGAGTACAGCTGTCGACATAAAGTCTTCATGGCAGGACACAACCTGGGGCATTGATGGGGCAGCACCTATGCTCCGTGCTCTTGCTCCTTACTGTAATATAAATGCGGATGTCAAAACTGTTGTGGATGAGACAGTAGAACTGATAAAAGCATTTCAGGGAAGTGACGGCTCTATGGGAAATGCTTCATCTGCCGGTCTTGCAATGGCGGGTCTTGCTGCTTTAGGAATAAATCCTGAAACAGTTTTGAAAGACGGAAAAAGTCTGGTTGATGGTATTATGAGCTATAGTAATGGGACCTTTGATGGATTTCTCCCCGAAGACAACTCATTTGGTACAGAGCAGGGGTTGAGAGGTCTTGTTGCCTGGAAATTGCTTGGTAGTGGAAAAATGATTTATGATTTTAAAGACCATCCCCAAAATGAAGCCAGGGCAACATTGAAAGTTACTTATAGACCGTCGTGGGGCGGAGGTTCGCCAAGTGGAAAGACTGAAGATAAAGAAAAAGACGATACAAAAAAAGAGCCTGAAATTGTTGAAGAAACGCCACAGGGCTTAAGTGGGAAAAATGACGATGTAAGAATCTTACCAATAATTTTTGAAGAAAAAACCTTTGAGGATATACAAAGCCATGAAAATCAAAATGCTATCCAACAGCTTGCCGTAAGGGGAATCATAAATGGTAAAAATGAAACAAGCTATTGCCCTGACGAAACAATGACACGGGCTGAATTTGCAACTATTGTGGTAAGAGCGTTGGGAATACCAGAAAAGGACGGCGGGAAATTTAATGATGTTTTAGAGGATGATTGGTTCAATACGTATGTAAATACCGCTTACAGCTATGGTATAGTAAACGGTGTATCGGAAAATGAATTTAATCCATATGGAGAAATTACACGTGAGGAAGCGGCTACAATGATTTTGAGAGCTGCAAAACTTTGCGGAATGGATGCAGACACAAGCGAGACAGGGGTGAGAAATACCCTTGCGGAGTTCTCTGATTATATTGAGGCGTCGGAATGGGCAATGACAGCACTTGCTTTTTGTTACAACGAGGAAATTCTTGATAAAAGCGTTATTGAGGTAAAACCTAAAACTGAGGTGACAAGAGCAGAAGTAGCCCAAATTCTTTATAATATGCTTGGCAGGGCAAAACTGTTATGAGGAGAAAAGTATTAACTCTTCTTATCTGTTTTTTAGTTGCAGCATCACTTATTTCTTGCGGTAGGGTAAATAATTCGAAAGACACTGATGTTGAATCGGTTATTAGAATAACAGAGGAATCGGCAGACAAAAGTTTGCCGACTCCTGTTGTTGAAACAGAAAAAGCTGTTGACTTGCAAAAAGCAGAGGAGGTAAAAGCTGAAAATCCTAAGAAAAAAGAGGAAACTGTTGATACGGAAGAAATAAACAGAGAGTATAAAACTCAAGAGACAGATAACGACGTATTTAAGTGTACTTTGTCGGTAAGATGTGATAATGTTTTAAAAAATATAACCGAGCTTAACAAAGATAAAATGGAAATTTTGCCCCAAGACGGAATAATATATCCCGAAACCGAGGTTCTTTTCTATAAGGGAGAAAGTGTCTTTAACGTTTTAACAAGGGAACTTAAGAAAAAAAGAATACATATTGATTTTGTAAACACACCGATGTATAATACCATATATATCAAAGGGATTTCGAATCTTTATGAACGTGATTGTGGAGAGCTTTCCGGGTGGATATATGCAGTGAACGGGAAAATACCCAGCTACGGCTGTTCACAATACATATTGAGTGACAGAGATGAAATTGAGTTTGTGTATACTTGTGATTTGGGTAATGATATTAATTTTTAATTATTGTTTTCTAAGGGAAAATGCTTAGGCTTCTCGCTACATTTATTGGAAAAGGGCGGAAAATATGAATGAATTTAAAACATACCATCCGATTGTGAATTTTCTGTACTTTGTTTTTGTAATCGGGTTCAGTTGCGTCTTTTTGCATCCGGTGTGTCTTTGTGTTTCACTTGTGAGTGGGTTTACATATTCGGTGATGCTGAAAGGTAAAAAAGCAATCAAAACAAACTTAATATATATGCTTCCTATGCTACTTACGATGGCACTTATAAACCCTGTCTTTAATCACGAAGGTGTTACTATCATAGAGTATCTGCCAAGCGGAAATCCGTTGACTCTTGAATCAGTCATATACGGACTTTGTGCAGCTACAATGATTGTTAGTGTTATCTGCCATTTCTCCTGCTACAATGAGGTTATGACGAGCGATAAGTTTATCTATTTGTTCGGCAAAATTATGCCGGCAGTGTCGCTTATTATATCGATGACACTTCGCTTTGTGCCCAAGTTTGCTTCTCAACTCAAAGTTGTAACAAATGCTCAAAGGTGTATGGGGAGTGATATGAGTAATGGCAGCATTATAAAGCGTGCAAAGAATGGACTTAATATTTTATCAATTATGACAACTTGGTCGCTTGAAAATGCCATTGAAACAGCAGACAGTATGAAATCTCGTGGCTATGGACTTTCGGGAAGAACTTCGTTTTCAATATTTACATTTGATAAGAGAGACAAAAAAGCACTTATTTGTATTTTGTTTTTAGGTATATATACACTTGTTGGATATTTGATGGGCGGAATGTGTTTTAGATTCTTTCCGTCAATGAAAATGGCAGATGTTTCTGTATTTGGTATAAGCGTATTCATAGCATATTTATTACTTTGTGTATGTCCGATAATAATTGAACTGTGGGAGGTGAGAAAATGGAAAGCTATCGAATCAAAAATTTAAGCTTTACTTATCCGAACAGGTACGATAAAGCCCTTAATGATATAAGCTTTACTGTCAATCAAGGTGAATTTGTTCTGCTCTGCGGACAATCAGGCTGCGGGAAAACCACACTCTTGAGACTTTTGAAACCTTCGATTTCTCCTTTTGGCGAAATAAGCGGAAGCATATATTTCGGTGGAAAGGAATTGTCAGCTTGTGATGTCAGAGAGCAGGCATCGGGTATAGGCTTTGTGATGCAAACGTGCGACAATCAGATTGTTACTGACAAGGTCTGGCACGAACTCAGCTTTGGACTTGAATGCCTTGGATACAAGCAAACCGAGATAAGAACAAGAGTATCCGAAATGGCATCATTTTTTGGAATTCAGAATTGGTTTCATCAAAAAACTACGGATTTGTCGGGAGGTCAGAAACAACTCCTGAATCTTGCTGCGGTTATGGTTATGCAACCATCGGTGTTGATACTTGACGAGCCCACAAGTCAACTTGACCCTATTGCCGCACAGGAGTTCCTAAGCACTCTACAAAAGATTAACCGTGAGCTTGGTACCACCATAATTATTACCGAGCATCGTCTGGAGGATACTTTCCCTATTGCTGACAGAGTAATTGTTATGGATAAAGGAACAATTATTGCAAATAACACTCCAAGTCAGGTCGCTGAAACTCTGAAACAGATAAATCACCCTATGTATAAAGCACTTCCAACACCGATGAGGGTGTATGGTGGGGTGGAAAACGGCGATGCTTGTCCTTTGACAGTCCGTGAGGGAAAAATGTGGCTTGAAGAATTTTCAAAAGAGAATACGTTGATACCTGAACTAATTCCCACGGGTAAAAATGCTGATGATTGGGACACCGTAGCGGTTGAAATTAAAGATGCGTGGTTTCGGTATGAAAAGAATTCGCCCGATGTAATAAAGGGCTTGAATATGAAAGTAAGAAAAGGCGAAATTTTTGCTATGCTGGGCGGAAACGGAACGGGAAAAACTACGATAATTTCCATTGTTTCGGGACTCAAGAAGCCTTATCGGGGTGAGGTATATATTGGTGGTGAAAAAATCTCAAAGGTGCAAAATCTTTATGACGGTTTGATTGGTGTTCTTCCTCAAAATCCCCAAAGCGTGTTTGTGAAAAATACTGTTTGGCTTGATTTGATGGAAATGCTTTTGGATAGGGAATGGACAGAAGAAGAAAAAATAAAAAAAGTTCAAAACATAGCCCGTTTGTGTTGCATTCACGATTTGCTGAGTAGTCATCCCTATGATTTATCGGGGGGTGAGCAACAAAGGGCGGCACTTGCCAAGGTGCTTCTTATGGAGCCTCTGATTCTGCTTTTGGATGAGCCCACGAAAGGTATGGATGCGAGCTTTAAAGAGGAGTTTGCTGATATTCTTTTAGAATTGAAAAAAGAGGGAGTTACTGTTATTATGGTTTCCCATGATGTTGAATTTTGTGCGGAATTTGCTGATAGATGTGCTCTTGTTTTTGATGGAAGTATAACCTCAGACGGAGAGGCAAGACAGTTCTTTTCGGGAAACAGCTTTTATACAACGGCGGCAAACCGAATGGCAAGAAGTATTCTCCCAGATGCAGTTCTCTGTGATGATATAATTCTGGCATGTGGAGGTATGGTGCCAAAGAGAGAAAGTAAAAAGGAAAAACCCCCGTATACACCAAATGATAAAAAAACCAATGACAAGGTCTTGCCCTCTCATAAGGATGTTGCTGTGCCTCCCAAATTACAAAAAAAACGGAGACTGTCAAAAGGAGCAATTTGGACAGTTCTCTCGGTTTTGTTCACTATACCTTTGACCATTTTGGCTGGGATGTATTTTTTTGAGGACCGAAAGTATTTTTTTATAAGTCTTCTCATTATTTTTGAAATAATGGTACCATTTTGTATGATATTCGAATCAGGAAAACCCAGGGCGCGTGAGCTTGTGCTGATAAGTGTGCTTTGCGCCATAACTGTTTCGGGAAGAACAGCATTTTCTATGCTTCCCCAGTTCAAGCCTGTCGCAGCGCTTGTTATTATTACAGGGGTTTGCTTTGGCGGGGAAACTGGATTTTTAGTGGGTGCCGTCAGCGGATTTGTTTCAAACTTTTTCTTCGGTCAAGGTCCGTGGACTCCATGGCAAATGTTTTCAATGGGTATGATTGGTTTTGTTTCAGGAATACTTTTTGAAAAAGGTATGCTGAAAAGAACAAAGATTTCTCTTTGTGTTTTTGGCTTCGTGGTAACATTTTTAATTTATGGAGGAATAATGAATTTGTCCTCAGTGTTACAGGCACAAGCAAGTCCAACAGCCGAAATGATTGCGGCAGCATATATAAGCGGTGCGCCACTTGATGCTATTCACGCAGCGTCTACGGCTTTTTTTCTTTGCATTATGGCAGAACCCTTTATTGAAAAACTTGAACGTGTAAAAACAAAATATGGATTGATGAGATGAAAAAACAGATTTCCCGCAGGAAATCTGTTTTTATAATTTTTGTATAAAAAATCGGAGCAAAGTGAACTTTGCCCCGATGTGGTGCGGATAACAGGACTGTTACTCTTTTTAAGGGAGTGCCCTGTTATCCTGCTTTTTCTATATTAAGTTCGCTGTTAAAATCTACTGTTCCAACAAACTTATAATAAATATTTATGTCCTGATAAGTTTCACCCTGATACTCGTACTTTTCGCCGACTTCAATTCTGTCTATAAGCTCATGGAGAATCTCATAGTTGAGTTCTTTAATTCCAATGTACTTTTCAATCAGATTTACAAAGTCTATGGCATTATCCTTTGACTTGTGGTATTCGTTAAGCTCACTTTCTATTCTTGATGCTTCGGCTTTTAATTCTGCCTGTTCTTCTTCATATCCTGCAAGGAGTGATGCCATTCTCTCACTTGATAAATGTCCTAAGACTGAATTTTCATATGTCTTTTTTATCAAGATTTCAAGCTCACCAATTCGCTTGTTGGCTTTTGCAAGCTTTCTCTGATTATCCTTGGTTTCTGCCATAATCTTTTGTTCGTTGCATTTAAGTGCCGCTTTGTATAGAGCATCTTTGTCGGTTTCAAGCATCACAGTCTTTGTATAGATATCTGCAAGGACTACACCATATAATTCATCATACCTTATGTAATGGGATGGGCAGTATTGCTTGCCCTTTAAGTTATATGTGTTGCATACATAAGACTTGGTTGCATTGGAGAACACCAAGGCTTTTTTGCAATCCATGCATTTTATTATCTTAGCAAAGATTTGTGTTTCGCCTGTTTTTGTTTCTCTTGACCGACTTTCAAGCAGTTTTTGTACCTCATCAAAGGTCTGTTTATCAATTATCGGCTCATGGGTATTTTCTACCACAATCCATTCATCCTTTGGGACATCCCTGAACTTCTTTGACTTAAAAGGCTTTTCTTTTCTGTGATTTACCATATTGCCTATGTAAACTTCGTTTATAAGCATATCGCCCACAGTATCATCGCACCAATAACATTCGTCATCG
>JAZNNB010000070.1:0-7968 GCA_045580025.1 Clostridia bacterium | reverse complement strand
GTCGCAAGTGTGAGAGACCATTGTTTCAGATTACAGATGGTCGGGTGAAAAGCTATTCGTTTTATGCGGAGTGTGTTTGCGGTGAAAGGTATGACAGAAAAGTTGCTTTTGACAAAAGACTGGGTGAAACATTAAAAAAATATTCAGAAATAAAGAAAACCTTGCAGCCTTAGGTGCTGCAAGGTTTTTTGTTGCATAGAGAAAACTATTTATCAAAAATAAGAATTTCATCAAATGAACGTTTTGGAACATTTATTTTTTTATTTTCGTCTTCAAAATATTTAATGCTGCCTGAGAATTCGCAAGCCTCGCTTTCTTGTGCAGGATAGCCAAGAGCAAGAAGATAGAGAAGAGAAAAATGCTCTTTGTCAAGGGCGAGAATGTCCATAATGGGTTCTCTGGTGAGTGCGCCAATCCAACAGCTTGCAATACCTTTTTCAAAGGCCCCAAGCATCATTGAAGTGACTGCCGCACCCGCTTCCACTTCGAAAGAATCTTTAATGGTTTTGTCACCAAGCACCGCAATATATGCGGTAGGACGCTCATTTTCCTTTGGCGTTCCGTCAGGGAGGTACCCTGCCCACTTTGTATTAGGGAAGATTTTGCCACATAATTCAGCGCTCTGAATTATTGCAAATTTAAGAGGTTGCAGGTTTGCGGGATATGCACAGAGTCTTGCATATTCAACAAGCTCAAGAACATCTTCTTTTGGAAGAGGGGCTTGGTTAAATTTACGGATTGTCCGGCGAGTTTTCAGTGCATCTGAAACTTTCATAAAATCATTCCTTTCAAGCGCGGTCAAATGGCAATATTCTCTTTTTCTACTGCGTAATAGTAATAAAGATATTGCTGTGCAACACCGCCGAAATTTCCAAAGGTTTTTTCAGCAAAGGAGGGGATGTCTTTTTCGTTAACCCCATAAAGGTCAGAGAGAATTCGTTTTATCCATACATCCTGAGGAAAGGTTTTGTATCTTCCAAGGGCGAAAAGAAGAACACAGTCAGCGACCTTGCTGCCCACACCGTTTATTTTCATAAGTTCTTTTTTTGCGTCTTTGTCACTCATAGCCTGTATTGCATCCAGAGAAATCTCTCCTGATGTCACTTTTTTTGCTGCATCAAGAATATATTTGTCACGAAAACCTGCACGAATAATTTTTAGGTCATCAATGCTGAGCTTTGCTAAAGTTTCAGGAGTGGGAAAACCAAAAAATGTTTTGTCCTCAAACTCTATTTTTTCACCAAAGTTCTCGCAAAGAGCTAAAACAATTTTCTTTATCCTTGGTATATTATTGTTTGCGGAAATTATGAAAGTCACAATGGTTTCCCAAAGGTCTTGTTTTAAGATTCTTATTCCGCGACCCTTCTCAATAGAGGGGCGAAGAAGTTCGTTTTCCCATAGAGCTTCTTCGATTACGTTATAATCACTTGAAAAGCTCAAATATCTGCTCCAGAAAATCAGGTCAGGGTTTGAACTTTCAAGATAGATTGTGTTTTTATCGTGATAGTACATTTTTGCGGCGTGATTTTTTACAACGCCCCAAAACACACCGTTTTCATCTTTTTCCCAACGAAAGCACTGTCCACAGAGGAAGGTTTCGTGAAGGCTTAAGTGGTCAATATTATAAAGCTTTATCATAAAATCTTAAATCCTTTCTTAGGATTTTGAAACCAACGATTTAATAAATACGTTTATATTTTTTGCAATAATAGAGGTGCTGTGTTCGACAGCATTCCCTAAAGTTGATTGAATAAGAGCTGAAACATCGGGAACATTGCACGGGTAACGCAGGGAAACTTCAACGGAAATATCGATATAACCGTTTATATCAGAATAGCTCTGGATTTTAAAAATTTCCACAACTTCAGGAATTTGCGACAGCTCATATCTGCAGATTTCGGCAATAACTTTCGGTGAAATTTTGAAGCTTCCAAGGTAGCTGTAGGTAGGCCGCATAACCGTTTTCTCAAGGGAAAGGTCACGTTTTTCAGGGAGGATAAGAGAGTTTAGGAAATAGCCGGAAAATTGTTTTTTCACCTCTAAAACGGGGGCAGGGATAATATGCTTACCGTGTTTTTCACGCATTATTTTTGCAGTGTTTATTTCATCAGGAGTAGCCAGCTCTTCAATTTGAAAAATTCTTTCAGGATTTGGAAGTTCAAGACGAGATGCAATTTCAAAAATCATACGGTCGGATGTGCCAAGGACAAGAACAGATTTTATATGGTTCTCTTTTATTGCGGATTTTATGCTTTCGGCATGGCTGTCACTGGCAAAAATTGCTGATTTGACAGATGCCATCTTGGTTTTTTCGTGCTTGGCAGATTTCCCTGCAAGGATTTTGTTTCCTGAAATAAGCAAACCATCATCAATAATAGCTTCAATATTATGCTCACGGGCAAGCTCGGTGCACTGAAAACTTTTTCCCGTGCCTGACTTACCAACAAGGGCAAAAACACGCATAGAATTAAACCTCGTCTTTGTTTTTTTCGGAAATTTTGTAGCAAAGCCTCATCAGGCTGTCACCAAGGTGGATGTTTTCAACCACCGCGTCATCCCTTTTTGCAAGCTCTGCATAAGAAAAGTTAAGAAATGCCTTGATCCCCATATCATAAAGCTCGTTTGCAACCTGATTTGCGGAGGCCCGCGGAACAGAAAGTATCGCCATGGTGGGACATTCTGTTTCTATGAATGATTTGATCTCTTTGTAGTCCATAACGGTAAGGTTCTGAATTTTCATACCAATTTTATCAGGGTCGGTATCAAAAATGCCCACGAGGTTGAACCCGCGTTTTTCAAAGTTAGTATTTCGTGTAAGAGCATGACCTATGTTTCCCACACCTACGAGTATTGCTTTATAGTTGGAATCAAGTCCCAAAATCTTTGCAATTTCTCCATAGAGGTATTCAACATTATAACCATATCCCTGCTGACCAAAACCACCGAAACAGTTGAGGTCTTGACGTATCTGTGAAGCGGTTATTCCCATACGCTGGCTGAGTTCTTTTGAAGATATACGCTCAATTCCGAGACTAAGGAGCTCTCCCAAATATCTGTAATATCTTGGCAGACGCTTGATAACCGATGATGATACTGACTTTTCCATTAGCTTTCCTCCGTTTTGGTAAATAAATAAGAAATTAGAGCATTTCTTTCAATGTATCTCCTACTGCAAGCAAAAATTCTTCTGTATTAACTTTTTTCTTGTTTTCAAGATTTGAAAGGAGATAAAGGTCTCCTGTCATTATACCATCTTCGATGGTTTTGATAGTAGCTTTTTCAAGCTTTTCAGCAAAATCCGTAAGGTCCAAAAGCCCGTCAAGTTCACCTCTTTTGCGAAGTGCACCAGTCCATGCAAAAAGTGTTGCTACACTGTTTGTTGAGGTCTCTTCGCCCTTTAGATGCTTGTAATAGTGACGCTGAACTGTGCCGTGTGCAGCTTCGTATTCATAAGTTCCGTCAGGAGATACCAAGACAGAGGTCATCATTGCAAGGCTGCCATAGGCTGTAGCCACCATATCTGACATAACGTCGCCGTCATAGTTTTTGCAAGCCCAGATGTAGCCGCCTTCTGAACGAACAACACGCGCAACAGCGTCGTCAATAAGGGTGTAGAAGTATTCAATGCCTGCTGCATCAAATTTCTCTTTGTATTCCGCTTCAAAAATTTCGTTGAAGATATCTTTGAATCTGTGGTCATATTTCTTTGAAATGGTGTCTTTCGTAGCAAACCAGATATCCTGCTTTGTATCAAGTGCATAATTGAAGCAACAGCGTGCAAAGCTTTCGATTGACTGGTCAATGTTGTGAAGACCCTGAATGATACCGCCGCTTTCACCAAATTCGTGAATGGTCTGGCGGATTTCGTTGCCGTCTTTGTCTGTGCAGACAAGCTCACATTTTGAGCCTGCTTCAACCTGCATTTCGGTGTTTTTGTAAACATCACCATATGCGTGACGGGCAATGGTAATGGGTTTTGTCCAAGTGGGAATGTAAGGGGTGATGCCCTTTACGATAATCGGAGCACGGAAAACAGTTCCGTCAAGGATTGCACGGATTGTGCCATTTGGGGATTTCCACATTTCCTTGAGGTTATATTCCTTTACACGTTCTGCATTTGGAGTGATTGTAGCACATTTAACAGCAACACCATATTTCTTTGTGGCATAAGCTGAGTCAAATGTAACTTTATCATCTGTTTCGTTTCTGTATTCAAGACCAAGGTCATAATACTCTGATTTCAAATCTACATATGGAAGAATAAGAATGTCCTTTATCATCTTCCATATTATTCTTGTCATTTCATCCCCGTCCATCTCAACGAGAGGGGTGGTCATTTTGATTTTTTCCATTTTGTCTTTTCCTTTCTCTATCTTATTTTGAAGATTCTCTTGTGTAGTTAAGCAACCCGCCTGCCTTAATCATAGCACGCTGACGCTCAGACAAATCAACTTTTACTTTAAAGTCAAAGCCTTTTGAAACGTTTGTTATGGTAAGTTCGTCTTCATTTGTGATTATATTCTTAAGATCACACATCGAAAGCTCGTCCATTTGGTCTATTTTGTCATAATCAGCCTCGTTCAAGAAGGTAAGAGGAAGAATACCCGCGTTTATGAGATTTGCCATATGAATTCTGGCAAAGGATTTTACAATTACAGCCTTAACTCCAAGATAAAGAGGAGCAAGAGCCGCGTGCTCGCGGGATGAGCCCTGACCATAGTTGAGACCGCCAACGATTATGCTTTTTCCGAGTTCAAGTGCACGGCTTGGGAACTTCTCGTCGCAAACAGTGAAGCAGTGCTCTGAAATCTTCGGGATGTTTGAACGAAGAGGAAGGATTTTTGCACCAGCAGGCATAATATGGTCTGTTGTGATATTGTCGCCAACCTTGAGACTACATTTTGCTGTGATTTCGTCTTGCATTGCCTCCGATACAGGAAACGGCTTTATGTTTGGACCACGGAGGACCTCAACGCTGTCCATATCTTCAGCGGAGGCGGGAGGAACAACCATATTGTCGTTTATGGTGAAAATTTCAGGAATCTGGAATTTTGGCATATCACCCAAAGTGCGTGGGTCGGTAAGGACACCGGAAATAGCAGAAGCAGCTGCAAGCTCAGGTGAAACAAGATAAATCTGTCCGTCCTTTGTGCCGCTTCTACCTTCAAAGTTGCGGTTAAAGGTTCTAAGTGAAATTCCGCCGGAATTTGGGGATTGTCCCATACCGATACAAGGACCGCAGGCACTCTCAAGGATTCTTGCACCCGCATCAATCATATCAGAAAGTGCACCGCAATCAGCAAGCATATTAAGAACCTGTTTTGAGCCCGGTGCAATAGAAAGCGAAACATCAGGGTGAACAGTTTTTCCTTTCAGGATGTATGCAACCTTCAGCATATCAAGAAGTGAAGAGTTTGTGCAAGAACCGATGCAGACCTGGTCGATTTTCATTTCGCCGATTTCTGCAACGGATTTAACATTATCAGGTGAATGAGGACATGCAGCAAGGGGAACAAGCTCACTAAGGTTGATTTCAACTATCTCATCATATACAGCATCACTGTCTGCTGAAAGGGGAGTGAAATCTTCTTCTCTTTGCTGAGCTTTCAAAAATTCAAGAGTAATTTCGTCTGAGGGGAAGATAGAGGTGGTAGCACCAAGCTCTGCACCCATATTTGTGATTGTAGCACGTTCAGGAACAGAAAGGGTTTTGACGCCTTCACCTGTGTATTCAATTATCTTACCAACACCGCCTTTTACTGAAAGGCGTCTCAAAACTTCAAGGATGACATCCTTTGCAGCAACCCAAGGAGAAAGCTTTCCTGTGAGGTTTACCTTTACAATCTTGGGACAGGTTATATAGTATGTACCTCCGCCCATAGCAACAGCAACGTCCATACCGCCGGCACCGATTGCGAGCATACCAATACCGCCGCCAGTAGGGGTGTGGCTGTCAGAACCTATCAGGGTTTTTCCCGGCTTGCCGAAGCGTTCAAGATGAACCTGATGACAAATTCCGTTTCCCGGACGTGAAAAGTATATACCGTGTTTCTTGCAGACACTGCCAATAAAACGGTGGTCATCTGCATTTTCAAAACCGCTTTGCAGGGTATTGTGGTCAATGTATGCAACTGATTTTTCGGTCTTTACTCTGGGAACGCCCATAGCCTCAAATTCAAGATATGCCATTGTTCCTGTGGCGTCCTGAGTAAGAGTTTGGTCAATTTTGATGCCTATTTCCTGACCGACAATCATTTCCCCTGAAACCAGGTGATTTTTAATAATCTTTTGTGCAAGTGTAAGTCCCATAAAATATGTCCTCCAAAAATAAACATAATACCATAATATTTTATACAAAAATCTCTTCTTTGTCAAGTTTTGAGCAATATAAAAATAAACGATAAAAAATTGCAGAAAAAACAAAAAATTGTATACATTTTAAAGTTTACATAATTGTTACAATTCACGTTATCCACAAAGTTATCCACAGTTTAAAATGCGAAATCAAGACAAAAAAAGGATATTTTCACATTATTAAGAAAAATTTGTTAAATTATGCTGTGGAAAGTTTTGGATTGTTAAAAATATGTCTATGGTGTCCATGCAAGATGTTGTTTTATAATTTTAAAATGTTATAGGCGAAGAATTAAATTTAACTTGAAATCCCCCAAAAACAGATGATTAAAATTACTTTATTTTGGCATTTTTATCATTCAAAATTGTTGCTTTTAAAATAAAAATATGATATACTGTGCATGGAGTTATTTATTTATACTATAAAACTAAAAGGAGAAGTTAATATGAGTTTTTTAAAAGGTAAGACAGCAATTATAACAGGTGCAGGGTATGCAATTCTTTCGGATGGAAAATGCGGTTCGATAGGTTATGGTATTGCGACCGCTTATGCAAAGGAAGGTGCAAATCTCGTTATTACCGGAAGAAATACTGCCAAACTTGAAAAGGCAAAGGAAGAACTTGAAAAACTATATGGCATAAAGGTATTAGCACTTTCCGCGGATATTTCAGAGAATAATGATAACGAGGCAATAGCAAAAGAAGTTGTTGAAAAAACCATTGAAACTTTTGGAAGGATAGATGTTCTTATAAATAATGCACAAGCATCCGCATCAGGAGTCACTATTCAGGAACATACAACAGAACAGTTTAACCTTGCTATGTATTCAGGTTTGTATGCAACATTTTATTATATGAAAGCATGCTATCCATACCTTAAAGAAACAAAGGGAAGCGTTATAAATTTTGCATCAGGGGCAGGACTTTTTGGTAATTATGGACAATGTTCGTATGCGGCTGCAAAAGAGGCTATTCGTGGATTAAGCCGTGTTGCTGCAACCGAATGGGCAAAGGATGGAATAAATACAAATGTTATTTGTCCTCTTGCATGGACTGCACAGCTTGAGAACTTCGAAAAAGCATATCCCGATGCATTTAAGGCAAATGTAAAAATTCCGCCGGCAGGTCATTTCGGAGATTCTGAACTTGAAATCGGCAGAGTCTGTGTACAACTTGCTTCCCCTGATTTTAAATATATGAATGGAGAAACCTTAACTCTTGAAGGAGGCATGGGTCTCAGACCTTAAATATGGATTGGGCATATGTGTTTATAATGTGTATATTGTGGTAAATCAACAAATCGGTGTTATATCAAAGACATAAAGTGGAATTTTGTTGCTTATATTGAAAATAACCGATTTCTTGGCCCAACTTGACACGAGTCTATAAAGATTGTCTAAATTTGTAGAAAGGAAAGAGAATCTAAATGGTAAAATTGGATTTATATTGGCGTAATTGGGCTCACAGGGACGAGAAAACATATGCGTATGTATTAAATGAAGATGCTCCTGAAGAAGCAAAAGAAAGTTACGAGAGATATCGTAAACAGATAAGGGATATTGATAGAAGAACAGGAAGAAGTTTTACCATCCCTAAGAATACAGACGGAATAAA
>JAZNNB010000069.1:0-9344 GCA_045580025.1 Clostridia bacterium | reverse complement strand
AAAATTTCAGGGAATTTCGAGGCATATTCAAAAGAATTTTATACGAGAGTGACCTCTGCGGCACTGGATGCTGCCAAAAATTTTGCGGGAGCAATTCCCAATATGGCACTTTTCATTGTAATGTTTATCTTGGGAACATTTTTCTTTACAAAAGACTATAATCTTATAACAAACTTTCTTCACGAGCTTTTCCCAAGACGGTCAATGAAAATCCTTACAAGAACCAAAAGCTTTCTTACCCATGCTTTTTCTTCCTATTTAAAAGCACAGCTGATTCTTATGGCATTGACCGCTGTTTTGGTCTCTGTTTGCCTTTGGATCATTGGAAAGGATTATGCTCTTTTGTGGGGACTTATCTGCGGCCTTGTTGATGCATTGCCTTTTTTCGGCACAGGTATAATACTCATCCCCTGGTCCCTTGCCTCACTGGCTTATGGTGATATATATTCCTTTGTGGCACTTCTTATTATTCAGGGTCTGGTCTTTATCGTACGTCAACTGGCAGAACCTAAAATTGTAAGCCAACAAATCGGCATACACCCCATCCTCACCCTGATAAGTGTTTATGTGGGTCTTCGTTTTTTCGGGGTATCAGGAATGATACTTGCCCCCGTAATCACCCTGCTTTTAGTAAACTTTTATGTGTCATACAAAGAGCATTCTTTTGATGAATAGCAATGGAATAGCCAAAACAAACTATCTTTTAAAATTTTTCATTTTTCTCTTGACAACCCGAAACTTTTGTGGTAACATAGAAAGGTCCCAAGTGGGACAAGCATATGGCGGTATAGCTCAGTTGGCTAGAGCATACGGTTCATACCCGTAGTGTCACTAGTTCGAATCTAGTTACCGCTACCACCCTTTAAAACCCGTGTTTTATACACGGGTTTTCTACAAGGGAATAAAATTCAATAAGGCTCCTTGGTCAAGTGGTTAAGACTCCGCCCTCTCACGGCGGCTACAGGGGTTCGAATCCCCTAGGAGTCACCAGAAAAGGTCCTGTCGAAAGACAGGATTTTTTATTTTTAGTTTTCACGTTCATACAATATGCACGCTTTTTAGCAATTCTCCCTGTGAGATGAAAACAATTCCCAAGAACGAATTTTGAATCTGTTTTTGTGACAACAAAAAAGCCTATCAACAACAAATACCACCCTTAAGGGTGGTATCAAGGTTGGTGGATCTTCAGGGACTCGAACCCCGGACCGACCGGTTATGAGCCGGTTGCTCTAACCAACTGAGCTAAAGATCCTTATTCAGTTTTGCAACAAAAGTTATTATATCGCAAAACTGCCTGTTTGTCAAGATAAAATTTGTATTTTCTTTTTAAGCAAGCAGCTTTGCAAAAAACAACATTACTACTCAACAAGAGTCATCTCAGGTCTATAAAAGAAATCAAAAAGAATCACCAAATCGTCAGTTTCCATATTTTCATATATAGGATTTTTAAACTCACGCGCCTTTGCTCCGTTAAATCTCCGATAAACATCGTATGTTTTCTGAGCTGCCGCAACATAATCAAAGCTACTGTCCTTGAGATATTCTTTCATGCTGTCAACCACCATTGTGCCGACCTTGATTACATCTTTATCCTGATACATTGGAATAATTGTCTTTTCCATACATTCAATAATCGCCTGAAGTCGTTTGGCGAGTTCTTCCTGAGCCATACTTTCAAGATCAATGGGCTTGAAAATAGCTTCAAAATCCACATCAACTATACATTTTTCAAGAGCCATGCAAACCTCACCCCGAGTGATAGGCATCGTAGCACGAAACTTCCCCTCGTCTTCAAGAACGAACAAATAATTAGCAACAAGCTTTTCCACACTATCCTTTGCCCAATCCGAAACTGCATCGGTTATAGTGGGCTTATAATAGGTTTCAGAGGGGCTTAAAATAGAGTCAAGCATCACGCACACCTGTTCACGGCTCACCGTTTCATTGGGCGCAAACCTGCCGTCCCCCATGCCTTTGATGTAACCTGCATTCGCCGCTGCCAGAACCTCATCAAAGAACCAGTCGGATTCCGATACATCATTAAATATATTCTCTGCCACAACAGAATATCCATACATTTTGTTGATAATGGTAACAAATTCTGCACGGGTAAGAGTTGCCTTTGGTCTGAACGTTCCATCCTCAAAGCCCTGAATGTAACCATTCTGTCTCATTTTGGAAATAGCCTTTCCTTCATCAGTAGAGCTATCAACATCAGAAAAAGCTCCCACGGAAACTGACACCATAAAAACCAACAGCAAAAGGCTGCTAAAAATACGCATATATCGTTTTTTCACATTTTCCCCTCCCCTTTTGACTATTCCTCCAAAAGCTTTATATAGTAGGCTTTCTTTAGGTTCTTCTCATTTTTATAAGCTTCACGGATTGTCTTGATGATCGAGGTGTCCCCATTAAGTTTTTCAATATCGGCTTTCAGCTCCGAAAGAATGTTCTCCACCTTGGCGTCACACTGATTAAGAAGTCCCACCACCGTGCTCATATACTTAGTCACAAGTTCTTTTTTCCCTATGAGATTTCTCTTTTCCTTCGGCAAGCTCAAATAATCATTTTTTACTTTGCCTTCAAGTTGACCAAGCTGCCCGAGGTAGTATGCTTTTAGGCTATATAATTCAATGGCACGCTTTCCTACCAGCTTGTCGATTTCTGACTGGGACACATTCTTCGGTTTTTCCTCATACTTCTTAGTGAGTATCGACACCGCTTCTTCAACAGATAATTCGCCCTTAATAAGTTTCTTTTCTTCTTCCGCGGTGAGGTCGCTTATCACAGAAGGATATTGTTTTTGAACCGCTTCCTCAAAGGCTTTTTTACTGCTGTCTATCTCCATGGCAATGCTTTCGCCGGAAGAACCTGCGGTTTTTAAAAGAACCTTTATGTTTTCATATTGCCATATACCTAAAACTACTATTGCTACAAAAAGGATTATAAAAATTGAAATTGCAAGCTTTTTAAATATTTTCATTTTTCAACACCAAGCTATCTTTCTAAATTGTTGTCATCTTATTCATAAGCTTTTCGCCCCAATAGGCAAGAGCAGCAATGCCTTCGTCACCCAATTTCTTGTAAATCTCATCAAATCCCAATCTCAGCTGAGGCGGTCTTGACTCGGTATTGTGGGCATCGGTACCCAAAAAATTTACAAGACCTTTTTTTACAAGATTAAGCGCTTTTCTCCGTGTCTTTCCTGAAGTCAAAAAGCTTGTGTTTATTTGTATCAAAGCATGGACATCTTTAAGCTTTTTAACTATTTCAACATCAGTTTCTTTTTGAAAGTCCAGATACCTTTCCACATGGGCAATTATGGGTGTAATGCCTTTCGCTGTATAAAGTTTTTCAAGAGTTCTATATGTATATTTATTCCATTCATCAAATGGCATTTCAACAAGCATATAACCCGTGCCGCTTATACACAAATCCTCTGCACGGTCCATGGAATAAATTTCAGGAAAAAACTGCACTTCAGCTCCCAGAACAATTTTTGGACGCTTTGTATTCCCAAGACCCAAGATAAGTTTTTCTTTACAACTCTCTCTCTTTTTTAGGAAATCCTCTACGCTGGTTTCGTCAATATAAAAGTGAGGGGTTGCAACAACCGCTTCAACGCCCTGCTCCCAAAAACTATCCAGCATTTTTTTGCTTTCCTCAACGCTCCTGCTTCCGTCATCCATTTCAGGAAGAATATGGCTGTGTATATCTATCATTTTCTGACCCCTTTCTTTTTCAAAATGGCAAAAAGGCTGTGCGCTCAATAAAGCCACAGCCTTTGTTTTTATTCATAATTGTCGTTGCGTCGGCTGTTATAGTTGCCATAACCACCGTACCCGCCATAACTATATGAGCCGTATGTTCCGCCAAGACTGCGTCTTGATTTTTTGCGGCCGTTAGCCGCATAAGTGCTTTGATATTTTCTCTTACTGTGATTTTTATATTCACCGTTAGAACCAAAAACAACACCATTAAGCACAAATCCCAAAACTTTCGCCCCTGCAAATTTAATCTGGTTAAGAGCATAGCGAATAGCTTCTTTGTCCGTAGAATTCTGAAGTGCAATCATAACAATACCATGTACATACTTGGACACCACAATGGTATCAATAACAAGATTTATCGGCGGAGTATCAAAGAAAATGTAATCAAAATCCTTTTCAAGCTTTTCTATGAGCTTGCCCATATTGTCAGAGCTCAAAAGTTCTACGGGATTGGGAGGGATATTTCCTGCCGTAATATAACTGAGATTATTATATGACGATTTGTGAACAATTTCTTCGCTGGAATTGAGCCCAACCAAATAGTTGCTAAGACCAGGTGCATTTTTCACATCAAGAAGTCTGGCAAGGTTTGGACGGCGAAGGTCACAGTCAATAATCAAAACCTTTGCATCCATTTCAGCAAAAGTAATTGCCAGATTCAGGCAGTTCGTACTCTTACCTTCTGACGCAAGGGCACTGGTGATAATAATTTTTTTACAATCAGCAGATGGCAAAGAGAAAATAAGGTTTGTTCGGAGGGCTTTGTAGGCCTCACGCACATGGAACGTAGATTTGTTATTCAAAATCTTTTCTCTTATATCTTCATAGTCCTGAGCCATGCGCTTGACTTGTTTTTTTCTGAGACGGATACTTGGAAGTTGTCTGAATTTTTGAAACCAGTTCATCCGGGGTTGCAACTGAACAATTTCTTGTTTTTTATTTTCCTCCATTTTCCTTACCCGCCTTTCTGCTGTATTCGTACGATTTGGTATATCGCCTGTATGAATAATATCCCGATCGTTTTATTTGCTGGGAATTTGTTATGTCAGGAATAACGCCCAAAATAGGAAGTCTGAACCATTGTTCCAAGGTTTCTTCATTTTTGATTCTCATATCAAAAACTTCCCTAAGCACTACAAACAAACAGCTGAGAAAGAGCCCTATAAGCAAACCGAAAATCATATTTTTCTGGATATTTGGAGAAACTCTTTTACCAATTACCGCATAATCAACAACTTTAACAGAGCTGGCCTCAACAAAGTCTTTAATAACTTCAGGTGCCACCTCAGCAATTATATTTGCAATTATAAAGGTATTTTCAGGGTCTTTATCCCTTACACTCACTTCAAAAATTTCGGTATTGTCAACCGAGTTTGCGGTGATTCTTCCCCTGAGTTCCTCTGCAGAATAATCCGTTAAGCCCTCCTCAACCAGCCTTGCACAAACACGGTTGAGTACAGTATCGGTTTTTACAATTACAACATATGTATTAACAAGCATCTGTGACGCAGCAATATCACTGCTCAAAATTTTGTCATTATTGTCTGCCTTCTCATTGTTAACATAGATAGATACTGATGACTCATAAGTGGGAACAACCATTGTTTCACTGTATACGAATGCAAGTATACCCGCAATCAAAGTTACCGCAATAATTGTACCGATATGCTTAAATACGGTTTCGGCCAACCGTTTTAAACTTAGTTCTTCAAATTGTTCCATAATTGCTCCTTACCTGATATTTGAATTTGTAATAATTATATCAAAACATTGTTTTTTTGTCAACAAAAGCATAGTTATTTTAAAAGGGTAATTTTGCAAAATTACGCCCGTTTATCACAAATATCGCTTTTGTTTCTGCCGATTATTTTCAGCAGATATCCTACCCCTGCGAGCACCAGTACACCCACCAGCATGCCGATGAGGGTATCTTTAAATCCCCCATCTATGTCAGGGAATATAATCAAAATAAAAATTATTGTATAAAAGAACACTGTAGCCGCTTTGCCGTACCAGTTGGAATGCACAACAATTTTTTTTATGTAAAGAATGCTTCCTGTGATAATCATAGTGAGTTCCTTAAGAAGAACGAACACTAAAAGCCACCAGGGCACTACACCGATAACAGCAAGGCATACCACCGCCGTAATTTGCATAAGCTTGTCCACAAGAGGGTCATATACGCTTCCCACATCGGTAATCATATTGTATTTCCGAGCAATCCATCCATCCACAATATCCGTTGCTCCGGAAAGCAAAAAAAGTGATACGGAAAGAAATATGCTTTTTTCGTACAATATTGAATATGCGAAAAAAGGAATAATTATAAGCCGGAATGTGGTTAAAATATTTGGTATCATCCGTTGTCCCCCACAAAAATTCAATTATTTTGTCTGCCGGTCATCACTTAAACCCACACAAAATCTATTATACGTCAATTTTAAAAATAAATCAAGTTAAATATAAAATTTTTATAAAAATACCCCCTTTTGAAAGAAGATTTCTATCTACCTTTTTCTCAATTTTACAGCAAATGCCAGATAAAAGAAAAACGCAAAGCGTTTTACACCACGGGAGTGCGCATGTAACACTCAAAAAAAGAAACAACTCTCATAAAAAGAGTTGTCTTTCTGGTATGCCCGATGCGATTCGAACGCACGACCTTCAGAGTCGGAGTCTGACACTCTATCCAGCTGAGCTACGGGCACATATTGAACTTGCGGGGCAGATAATCTGCCCCGCAGTTGTTTTTTAATAATTCTCCAAAGCATCCTCAAGCCAGAAAAATCCAATATCAAAGGCCTTATAAAGTCCATCACGTTCTGCCTGTTTGATAAGCATTGAGTTTTCTTCCTTGTTGGTGCGAAGCTCAATAACTACCTTCTTTGAAATATCCAAATCCCCAAGCTTTTCAGAATCGGCTACACGGAAAACCACCATATATTTTTCGCCGGGATTTCCATAATATATTTCATTCCCTCGTCTTAGGAGCATTTTCCCTTTATATGTCAAAACCTCTTCTTTCTTTTTTGAAGGCATCAAAAGCCCTCCTTTCAATTACTTATATATATTTTCCTCTCTGTCAGGACCAACACCGATAGAAGAAATCTTCACATCACAAAGCTCTTCTATGCGTTTTATATAATTCTGACAAGCCTTTGGCAACTTTTCGAATTCGCGGATGTTTGAAATATCTTCATCCCATCCATCCATTTCCTCATAAACTGGCTCACATTTTGCAAGTTCTTCAAGAGTAGGCGGAAAATCATATGTGATTTCTCCGTCCTTTTTGTAAGCTGTACAGATTTTAAGCTTTCCAAGACCGCCAAGCGGGTCAATTTTGTTAAGAACAAGTGAGGTGAGTCCATTTACGCGAACTGCATAACGCACAATCACCGCATCGAACCAGCCACAACGTCTTGAACGGCCGGTAACCGTACCGAATTCGTGACCTTTTTCGCGAATTGTTTCACCAATCTCATCCTCAAGCTCGGTCGGGAAAGGACCATTGCCCACACGGGTGGTATAGCCCTTGGCGATGCCGATACATTCATCAATCATGGTGGGTCCAATTCCGCTGCCCACACAAACACCACCCGAAATCGGATGTGATGATGTAACATAAGGATATGTTCCCAAATCTATATCAAGGAGTGTTCCCTGTGCACCCTCAAACAATACATTCTTGCCATCCTTTATGGCCTTATAAAGAATTGGTGTGGTATCAACCACATATTTCTTCAGCCTTTCAGCATATTCGCTATATTCAGCAATCACTTTTTCAGCATCAAGAGGTTCTCCGCCATAAACGAGGGTAATTATCTTGTTTTTAATTTCAAGGTTTTCACGAACTTTGCTCTGGAACTTTTCTTTGTCAATCATATCACAGATACGAATACCGCTGCGTTCCGCTTTGTCCATATAACAAGGGCCAATTCCGTTTTTGGTGGTGCCGATACCTGCCTTGCCGCGAGCCGCCTCTGAAAGACCGTCAAGCTCACGGTGATACGGCATAATTATATGCGCTCTTGCATCAATTTTGAGATTGTCGGTGCTGATGCCGCGGCTGTTAAGGTCATCAATTTCGCCAAGCAAAACCTTGGGGTCAACAACAACGCCGTTTGCTATTATACAAAGAGTATCAGGGTTCAGAATTCCCGAAGGCATAAGTCTGAGCTTATAAACCTGACCATTTGCCTCAATGGTGTGACCTGCATTGTTGCCGCCCTGAGTTCTGACAACAACGTTTGCTTCATTTGCAAGAATGTCAATGGTCTTGCCCTTTCCTTCATCGCCCCATTGTGTGCCTACTACTATCTTTGTTGACATTTTTAAAAACCTCCTAAAAGCACAAAACTGCTTATATCAAATTTCGGTGTTTGAACTTTCAAAAAACCAAACCCGTCATATTGTCAGCCCAACAAAAAGCCATAATTTGCGACTTTAAAACTAACATACATATCATATCAAATTTTCCCCGAAAAATCAATAGACATTTAGCAATTTAATAAAAAAAGCAAAAGAAAAAGCAGAGCCGAAGCTCTGCTTTTCGTTTTTAAATTAATAGTTTGAATTACCAGTTGTATGATCCAGCAACATATGTGCCATGAGCAGCATATTCTTTATCATTAAACTCATTGTCCAAAGCACTAAGATCTGCTCCAGGTGCCAATGTGTTAATATAAATTGTTGGGTCAGCACTTGCTGTAATTACGTCTTCAACATCAAACACGGTTAATTCAACTATCGGGCTTTCATAAAACTTTTTCATTCTAAAATTCCACCTTTCTGGTTAATTCAACCGTTAATTACTGTTCGTTTTCGTATACGAAGTAAGGAGTAGCAATGATTGCAGTACCTCTCATTGAGCCATAAGGTACTCCCAATACCAATGCTTCGAACTCAACTTCGCCGCTGATCTGTATAGCACTGAAAGCTGTTTCAAGTTTAAGAGGTCCAGCACCGTCTGCATCACTTATGAAGCTAATACCACACTTAACAAGCTTGCCATCTGTGGGCAATGTAGCCTTAGCATAAGCAACGTTCTGGTATACAGTGCCATCTGCAGCAACGTATTCATTTGCAACAGGAACAGTTATAACTTCAGGTTCTTCTCCAGGTTCTTCGCCAGGTTCTTCTACAGTTGCTTCCATTTCATAAATATAGATTGCTTCCAAGATAGCCTGTTTACCTTCGGTTCTCATATCGGTTATAGTTATCTCTTCGTCAAACGATGTTTCACCCTCTTCAACAATTGTAGTCCACTCTGATGAAGATTCACTCCTTGCCTTAACTGTATATGTTTCACCGTCTATTTCAACAACGCAATCATACCATTCATACAATCCGTTATATGCTCCTACGCCTAAACTAGCAGCCATTATTGCATCAGAGTCAACTGATACAAACTTACCACCAGGTGCAGGAATGTTAACATTGTTCTGAGAGTTCGCTTCGAGCGGATTTACCTTGAACTGAACACCATACGCCTGAGCGTCGCCTATTGCAGCAGCAGTAGGAATTGTCAAGTAAGGAGCACCACCACCGTTTGCAGCAAGACCTCTGCCTGTACCG
>JAZNNB010000068.1:0-3790 GCA_045580025.1 Clostridia bacterium | reverse complement strand
TGACATTGATTCAGGCTGTGGTTTCCTTGATCATATGTTGACACTTTTTGCAAAGCACTCAAGATTTGACCTTAGCTTAAAGTGTGATGGCGACACAAATGTTGATTTCCACCATACAGCAGAAGACGTGGGAATCTGTCTCGGACAGGCATTCAACGAGGCTATTGGCGACAAGATGGGTATTATCCGTTATGGAAATATGATACTCCCTATGGACGAAGCCCTTATTCTTTCGGCTGTTGATTTGTCGGGACGTTCAGGGCTTTCATATAAGCTCGATATTCCCACAGAAAAGGTTGGGGAATTTGATACCGAATTGGTTGAAGAGTTCTGGCTGGCGTTTGTGAGAGAGGCACAGTGCACAGTTCATATAGTTCAGATGGCGGGAACAAATTCTCACCACATTATTGAGGGAGCGTTTAAATCGGTTGCGAGGAGTCTTAGACAAGCGGTAGCTAAGGAAATTGGTTTTGAAAATGAAATTCCGTCAACGAAAGGGGTACTTTGATGACTGCGATTGTAGATTACGGCGTAGGAAATTTGTTTTCACTTAAAAGCTCAATGGAAGCAATCGGCGAAGAAATTGTTGTTACCAGTAACGAAAACGTCTTAAGAACAGCCGACAGAATTATCCTACCCGGCGTTGGCGCATTTGAGGATGCCATAAGAAAACTTAAAGATACGGGCCTTGACAAAGTGGTTATTGATGAAGCAAAGAGGGGAAAGCCTCTTATGGGGATTTGCCTTGGTATGCAGATGCTCCTTGAAAAAAGCTTTGAATATGGCGAATATCAGGGGCTTGGACTTATTAAGGGTGAAGTCAGGTCAATAGGCGAGGTTATACCAAAAGACCTTAAAATTCCGCATATTGGCTGGAACGGACTTCGTTTAAAAGGCGAAAAACATCCAATATTTAAGTATATAAATGAGGGTGACCACGTTTATTTTGTTCATTCATATTATGGAGCAAAATGTGATGGGAGCACTATTGCAACGGCTGAATATGGGGCGGAGCTTACCGCCGCTGTGGCGAACAAAAATGTGTGCGGATGTCAGTTCCATCCCGAAAAAAGCGGAGACGTGGGACTTCGTATACTTCGTGGGTTTTGTGAGATGGAGGTAGAGGGCTTATGTTGATTTTTCCTGCGATAGATTTGTATGAGGGAAAAGCTGTACGTCTTCTTCGTGGCGAATATGAAAATATGACAGTTTACAGTGAAAACCCCATAGAAATTGCTTATGAATTTGAGAGTCAAGGGGCTACTCACATACATATGGTTGACCTTGAAGGCGCAAAAAATGGAGATACCCCGAACCTTGATATAGTTCGCCAGGTGGCGGAAAAAACCAGTCTTTTTGTGGAGATTGGCGGTGGAATTCGCAGTATGGCGGTTGTGGACAGATATATTGATGCAGGCATTGACAGGGTTATCTTAGGTACTGCGGCTGTAAATGACAAAGAATTTTTGATTGAAGCAGTTGCGAAATACGGTGAAAAAATCGCTGTTGGTGTAGATGTGAAAGACGGCTTTGTTGCTATAAAAGGCTGGACTGAGAAATCGGAATATACCTGCTTTCAGTTTTGTGAAATGATGCAGAAAATCGGTGTAAAAACTCTTATCTGTACCGACGTTTCAAAGGACGGTGCTATGCAGGGAACAAACCGCGAGCTTTATCGTGAACTTTCGGAAAGGTTTGATATGAATATTGTTGCATCAGGGGGAGTTTCCACCATTGATGATGTGAAGGCTCTTGCAAAAATGAACCTTTATGGTGCGATTATAGGAAAGGCGTATTATACAAAAGCGATTTCGCTTGATGAGGCAATAGAGGTGGCAAAATGATAACAAAAAGAATAATTCTCTGCCTCGATGTAAGAAACGGCAGGGTGGTGAAAGGTGTAAATTTTGAAGGAATTTCGGATGTATCATCCCCTGTGGAGCTTGCAAAACATTATTCAGAGAACGGGGCTGATGAACTGGTCTTTTATGATATAACCGCATCCTTTGAAGAAAGAGCACTTTTTACGGATATTTTGAAAGAAGTGGCAAAAACTATTTTTATTCCACTCACTGTTGGCGGCGGAATAAACGGACTCAGTGATTTTGACAGAGTTTTAAAGTGCGGTGCTGACAAGGTAAGTGTGAATTCGGGTGCTATTCGAAATCCAAACCTTATATATGAAGCGGCAAAACGTTATGGTGACCAATGTGTTGTAATTTCTGCCGATGTGAAAAGGGTTGACGGAGTTTTCAGGGTTTTCTCAAAAGGCGGTCGTGAAAACACGGGTATGGAAGCGGTAGAATGGATAAAGAGATGCGTTGATATGGGAGCAGGCGAAGTGGTGCTCAATTCCATAGACACAGACGGCGTGAAGAAA
This sequence comes from Clostridia bacterium, assembly GCA_045580025.1. GTDB lineage: Bacteria > Bacillota > Clostridia > Monoglobales > Monoglobaceae > SIG440. Next base: position 1,410 of record JAZNNB010000068.1, on the reverse strand, counting down.
GGCTTTGATCTTGAAATGCTGGATGCTGTTTGCAATGCGGTGTCTGTTCCCGTTATAGCATCAGGTGGGGCAGGCGGCATCAAAGATTTTATCACGCTTTTCAAGGAAGTTCCCAAGGTTGATGCGGGACTTGCGGCATCAATCTTCCATTTTGGAGAGGTTGAGATTTCTGACCTCAAACGTGAACTGAAAGCAAACGGAATTGATATGAGAATTTAAAAGAGGAGTATAGTTTATGATAAATATAGATGAACTTAAATTTGACGAAAAAGGTCTTATACCTGCCATAGTGGTGGACAGTATTTCAAAAAAGGTACTTACTCTTGCGTATATGAATAGGGAAAGCCTCGAAATCTCTATGGAAAAAGGACTTACTTGTTTTTGGAGTAGGTCAAGACAGGAACTTTGGCTGAAAGGTGAAACCAGCGGAAATTACCAGCACATTGTTTCAATAACAGCTGATTGTGACAAGGATGCCCTTGTTGTTGTGGTTGAAAAGGATGGTCCTGCCTGCCATATGGGCACAGATTCCTGCTTCAATAATGAAATCTTTCAGAGTGAAGACAAGCACGAGTTTTCTCTTGAGGCTCTTATGAACCTGATTGCAGGCAGAAAAATCGAGAAAAAAGAGGGGTCTTATACCACATACCTTTTTGAAAAGGGAATTGACAAAATTCTGAAAAAGGTAGGAGAGGAAAACACCGAGGTAATAATTGCGGCAAAGGCTGATGACAAAAAGGAAACTGTTTATGAGATTGCAGACCTTTGCTATCATGTTATGGTATTGATGGTGGAAATGGGAATTTCAGTTGAAGATATTCACAAAGAGCTTGCATCTCGCCACGTAATCGACCACAAAGTCAAACAGGAGAAGATGACCAAATGATTTTAGAGGATTTTCACGTTCATACAAAGTTTTGTGACGGACTATGCACTGCCGAAGATATGGTGCTTGAGGCCATAGACAAGGGAATGACACGACTTGGCTTTTCGGGTCACGGGTATACTTCATTTGATTCGTCCTTTTGTATGAGTCAGGAAAACACAATCGAATATCACAGACAAATAAGCGAGCTAAAAGAAAAATATAAGGATAAAATCGAAATCCTTTGCGGAATTGAGCAGGATTATTTTTCGGATGAGCCACTGTTTTCACCTGATTATATAATCGGCTCTGTGCACTATGTAAAATGTGGTGACAACATTTTGGCTATTGACGAAAGTGAAGAAACATTTGTCAGGATTGCAAATGAATTTTATGGTGGGGATTATTATTCGTTGGCTGAGGATTATTTTTCTTTGGTCAGCGATGTGGTGGAAAAGACCAACGCCGACATAATCGGGCATTTTGATTTGATTACCAAATTCAACGAGGGAAGCAAGCTGTTTGATACACAAAATCCACGTTAT
>JAZNNB010000067.1:0-12470 GCA_045580025.1 Clostridia bacterium | reverse complement strand
TACTCGAAAGGAATAGTTTTTTATGTTTACAAAACCACAAAGAAGTGAAAAGTTTATACAGTTTGGTGAAGGCGGATTTTTGAGAGGCTTTGTTGACTGGATTATACAGCTTACCAACGAAAAATCTGACTTTGACGCAGGAGTTGTTGTGGTACAGCCCATTGAAAATGGAATGTGCCATATGCTTGAAGCACAGAATTGTGTTTATACCCACGTTATGCGTGGAATGAAGGACGGCGTTCCAACCGTTGACAAAAAGATTGTTGACGTGATTTCAAGAACAATCGAACCTTACAAGAATTTTGATGCATATCTTGATTTGGCTAAAAATCCTGATTTTCGGTTTATTGTTTCAAATACAACTGAATCAGGCATTGCGTTTTCAGAAAATGATACTCCTGATAACGCTCCCAATGTGACTTTCCCTGCAAAAGTTACACTGCTTCTTAAGAAACGTTTTGATTTGGGTCTTGGTGGATTTATCTTTTTGCCTTGCGAACTTATTGACAAAAACGGTGAAACCCTTAAGAAGTATATTTTGAAATATGCAGATTTATGGAATCTTGGCGAAGACTTTAAGCTTTGGGTTGAAAAGGAAAATATTTTCTGCAACACACTGGTTGACAGAATTGTTACAGGTTATCCCAAGGGCGAGGACATGGAACTTGGCTATGAAGACAATATGGTTAATACCAGTGAGATTTTCCACCTTTGGGTTATTGAAGGACCAGACAGCATAACCAAGGAATTCCCCTTTGACAAAGCGGGTCTTAATATAATTGTCACCGACAACTTGGAAAGATACAGAACAAGAAAGGTTCGAATCCTAAACGGTGCACACACATCGATGATTCCTTATGCTATGCTTTTAGGTGTTGAGACTGTGGGCGACTGTATGGAACACGAGACTTTGAGCAAGTTCGTGAAAGAATGCGTTTATGACGAAATAATTCCAACGTTAGACCTTTCAAATGAAGAACTTGTGGATTATGCAGACAATGTGTTTGAAAGATTTTGCAATCCTTACATCAAGCATCTTTGCGCATCAATTTCACTCAACTCAGTGAGCAAGTTCAAGGTTAGAGTTTTGCCGTCGATACTTGAGTATATTAAGCGCAAGAATGAGATGCCCGATAGACTCCTTACATCTTTTGCGAAGCTTATCGAATTTTACAAGACTGATATGCCCAATGACGACAAGGGTGTTATGGAATTTATGAAAAACGCATCTGTTGAAGAAATTCTGGCGAACGTAAGCCTTTGGGATGAAGATTTGTCATTCCTTGCTGATGTAGTGAAGGAGAGAATGTCTAAATGATAATCAATAAGCTTGACAATGTTGAAATAAATCTTGAAAACGGACACAAGTATGCTCTCTGCGACATTAAAAACGGTGAAAATATTATAAAATATGGAAACCCAATAGGTCATGCTGTGTGTGATATAAAAAAGGGTGAGCATATTCATTCTCACAATATGAAAACAAATCTTTCGGGAAACCTTGAATATGTTTATGAGCCTGATTTTGTGCCTACCCAAAAGGTTGATACTGATAAAACCTTTATGGGTTATGTTCGAAAAAACGGCGATGTTGGTATAAGAAACGAAGTGTGGATAATCAATACCGTTGGCTGTGTAAACAAGATTTCAAAACGTCTTGCTGACATTACTGGTGTGAAACATTTTGAACATCCCTTTGGCTGTTCTCAGCTTGGTGACGACCAAAAGATTACTCAGCTCATTTTGAAAGGACTCATCAATCACCCAAATGCTGCGGCAGTTCTGGTACTTGGCCTTGGCTGCGAAAACAACAATATTCCCGTTTTCAAAGAGATTCTTGGGGAATATGACGAGGAAAGAGTTAAGTTCTTAAACGTTCAGGATGTGGAAGATGAAATAGAAGAAGGTGTTCGCATAATTGAGGACTTAAAAAAATATGCTGACACATTCAAACGTCAGCCTATTGCTGTATCAAAACTCAAAATTGGACTTAAGTGCGGCGGCAGTGACGGGTACAGCGGAATAAGTGCCAACCCGCTTGTGGGAAGTCTTTCTGACAAAGTGATTTCTTTTGGCGGAAGTTGTGTTCTTTCTGAAGTGCCTGAAATGTTTGGAGCAGAGCATCTTCTTATGAAACGTTGCCCCACCAAAGAACTGTTTGACAAGACTGTTGCACTGATTAACAATTTCAAAGATTATTTCACAAAGCATAATCAGGTTATATACGAAAACCCGTCACCTGGCAATAAGGCAGGCGGAATTACCACTTTGGAAGAAAAGTCTTTGGGCTGTGTTCAAAAGGGTGGAATGAGTGAGGTTGTTGATGTCCTCAATTATGGCGATGTGCTTAAGAAGAATGGTCTTTCTCTTCTCGATGGTCCTGGAAATGACATTGTTGCAATCACAAACCTTTCCGCTGCCGGAGTTCATATGATACTTTTCACAACAGGCAGAGGCACACCTGTGGGCGGACCTGTTCCCACAATAAAGGTTGCAACAAATCACAATCTTGCTGAAAAGAAAAAGGGCTGGATTGACTTTGATGCATCTCCTGTGCTTGAGGAAACAACAATGGACGAACTTACTGACAAGTTTTTAGATTACATAATTGCTGTGGCATCAGGTGAAGAAACAGCAAACGAGAGAAACGGTTACAGTGAAATTTCTATTTTCAAGGACGGTATTGTTCTTTAATTATGAAACAAATTAAAAATTTTATATAGGAGTGAAAAAAATGAAAATTGAAAACGGAAAAGCTACAGGCATAAAAATCGCTTATGTCGGCGGTGGTTCAAAAAACTGGGCTTGGAACCTTATGAGTGACCTTGCACAGGAAAGTGCACTCAGCGGTGATGTATATCTTTATGATATAGACAAAGAACCTGCAGTTCAGAATGCACAAATTGGCAACGGTATTGGAAAAAATGATGACAAGCTTGACAACTGGAAATACTATGTATCAGACACACTTGAAGATGCTCTCAAAGGTGCAAATTTCGTTATTATCTCAATTCTTCCCGGTACATTTGAAGAAATGAGAAGTGATGTTCATACACCTGAAAAGTATGGCATTTATCAGTCTGTTGGTGACACAATGGGCCCTGGCGGTATTATTCGTGCTCTCCGTACAATCCCTATGTATGAGGTTATTGCAAACGGTATCCGCGAAAACTGTCCAAACGCATGGGTTATCAACTACACAAACCCAATGACAATGTGTACAAGAGCTCTTTACAAGGTATTCCCCGAAATCAAAGCTTTTGGCTGCTGCCACGAAGTTTTCGGCACACAGAAGTTTCTTGCAAAAGTTCTTGAAAAGAAGCTTGGCATCAAGGACATCAAGCGTGAAGATATCCGCTGCGAAGTTATGGGTGTTAACCACTTTACATGGATTAAGAAGGCTTACTATCAGGATATTGATATATTCCCCATTTACAAGGAATTCTGTGAAGAGTATGCAAAGGTTGGTTTCACTGAAGGCAATGATGACAACTGGCTCAACCGTGTATTTAGTTCAAAACAGATGGTGAAAATGGATCTTTTCCTCCGTTATGGCTATATTGCAGCAGCAGGTGACCGTCACTTAGCTGAAGCTTGTCCCGGAAAATGGTACCTCGAAAGTCCTGAATGTGTTGAAAAATGGGGCTTTGGTCTCACCAGCGTTGATCACAGATACAAGCTCCTTGATGATGCACTTGAAAAGCGCAGAAAGTATATTTCAGGCGAAGAAGAATTCAAACTCAAGCCGTCGGGCGAAGAGGGCGTAAAGCAGATGAAGGCTATTCTCGGTCTTGGAAGCTTTGTTACAAACGTAAATATGCCAAACCGCGGTCAGATTACCAACCTTCCTATGGGTGCTGTTGTTGAAACAAATGCATCATTCACATCAAACACAGTTGCTCCTGTTACTGTTGGTGACCTTCCTCCCGCAGTATTCGCTCTTACAATCGACCACGTTGCTGTTCAGGAAATGGTTGTTGAAGCTGCTGTTACCCGTGATCTTGACCTTGCTTTCCAGGCATTCTGCAAGGATCCTCAGGTTAAACGCCTCAATCTTACTGAAGCAAGAGCGCTCTTTGATGAAATGATTGAAAACACCAAAGAATATCTCACAATGTATAACATCTAAAAATATACATAACAAAAGCCCTTGGCATTTGCCAAGGGCTTTTTGCTGTTTAAAATTAAAGGTTATTTTTGTAATCGTCGATTATTTTTTTCATTGTCTCAGCAGCAGGTCCGCCAACTATCTTTCGTTGATTCACGCAGGTTTCAAGAGATATAGCATCATAAACATCTTCATCAAAAAGCGGTGAGAAATCTTTGAATTCCGTCATTGTCAGCTCTTCAATGAACTTGTCGGTGTCAAGACAAAAGGCAACCATTTTTCCTACAACGGCGTGAGCATCACGGAAAGGAAGACCTTTCTTTACGAGATAGTCAGCCACGTCTGTTGCATTTGTGAAGCCACCCTTTGCACCCTTTTCCATAGTGGATTTGTTTATGGTCATGGTTTTAAGCATTCCACAAAATACGGGGAGACACATTTTTACTGTGTCAAGGGCATCAAAAATCTGTTCTTTGTCTTCTTGCATATCCTTGTTGTATGCCAGCGGGAGTCCTTTAAGCATAGTTAGAAGTCCCATAAGGCTTCCAAACACTCTGCCAGATTTACCCCTTGCAAGCTCTGCAACGTCGGGGTTTTTCTTCTGTGGCATTATGCTTGAACCGGTGCTGTAAGCATCGTCAAGGGTGATGAAGCCAAACTCATTTGAACTCCACAGAATGATTTCCTCAGAAAAACGGCTGAGGTGTACCATTATCATCGAAAGGACAAAAGCCATTTCGCAAACAAAGTCACGGTCAGAAACACCGTCAATGCTATTTTTGGTTATATCATCAAAGGAAAGCTCTTTTGCCACAAATTCGCGGTCAAGTGGGTAGGTTGTTCCAGCCAAAGCACCGCTTCCAAGAGGCATAATGTTCATACGCTTTTTCCAGTCGGAGAGCCTTGATAAGTCACGTGAAAACATTTCATAGTATGCCATAACGTGATGGCTGAAGGTGATAGGCTGAGCCTTTTGCAGATGAGTGTAACCGGGCATAATTGTGTCAAGATTATTTTCTGCTAAAGCAAGGATAGTTTTTTGTAAATCGGTGAGCATAGAGGAAAGAACTTCTGCTTCGTCACGGAGGTAAAGCTTTCCGTCAAGAGCAACCTGATCGTTTCGGCTTCTGCCTGTATGCAATCTTTTTCCCACATCACCGATGCGTGAAATCAAGATTGTTTCAATATTCATATGAATGTCTTCTGCATCAATGGTAAATTCAACCTTACCACTTTCAATGTCGTCAAGAATTTCGCCCAAGGTTTTCACAATTAAGTCAGCATCTGCCTGAGGAATAATACCTTGTTTTCCAAGCATCTTTGCATGTGCCTGACTGCCACGGATGTCTTGTGCGTACATGCGTGAGTCAAAGCGAATTGAGGAGTTGAAATCGTCAACCGATTTGTCTGTTGATTTTGAAAATCTTCCGCCCCATAATTTCATAGTATTAAGTCTCCTATACAAAAATTCAGGGGTATCAGAGAGATACCCCTGTTTGATTTTTACTGTTCGCCGTTCTTTTTCTTCATCATTGCACGGACCTTGAGAGGAAGTCCGAAGAGGTTTATGAAGCCTTCGCTGTCTTTGTGACTGTAAAGCTCTTTGCTATCCCCGAATGATGCGATATCTTCGTTGTAAAGTGAATACTTTGATTTTGCACCGGCAGGTGTGCAGTTGCCCTTGTAGAGCTTGAGCCTTACTGTACCGGTAACAAACTTATCCATTTCATCATACATAGCAGACATAGCCTCGCGGAGAGGAGTGAACCACTTTCCGTCATAAACAAGCTGTGAGAACTGTGTCTGTGTTGTTCTCTTGAATGCCTGAGTGTCACGGTCAAGGCAAAGGAATTCAAGCTCCTGAATTGCGGTGTAAAGAATTGTACCACCGGGTGTTTCATAAACGCCACGTGATTTCATACCAACAAGACGGTCTTCAACAATGTCGGTGATACCAACGCCGTTTGCTCCGCCAAGAGCATTGAGTTTTTCAACCAAAGCAACGGGTGAAAGCTTCTCGCCATCAACAGATACAGGAACACCTGCTTCAAAGCCGATTTCAACATAAGTAGGTGTGTCAGGAGCCATTTCCGGTGATACACCAAGCTTCAAAAGGCTGTCATACTGTGGCTCGTTCCATGGGTCTTCAAGATCCATACCCTCGTGACTGATGTGCCAGATGTTTCGGTCACGTGAGTAAAGGTCTTTCTTTGTAACGGGAATTTCAATTCCGTGAGCATTTGCATAGTCAACAGCGTCTTCGCGTGATTTAATGTCCCATATTCTCCAGGGAGCAATGATTTTGAGTGATGGGTCAAGAGCCTTGATGCCAAGTTCAAAACGCACCTGATCGTTGCCCTTTCCTGTCGCACCGTGGCAGATAGCAACAGCGCCCTCTTTCTGAGCAATTTCAACAAGTCTCTTTGCAATGATAGGTCTTGCGTGAGATGTGCCGAGGAGATATTTACCCTCGTATATTGCACCTGATTTGAGAGTGGGGAAGATGTAGTCTTTTACATATTCGTCTCTTAAATCCTCTATGTAACATTTAATAGCGCCTGATTTGATAGCGCGTTCTTCAAGTCCGTCTGTTTCTTTGCCCTGACCAACGTCACCGCATACGCACACAACGTCATAGTCGTAATTTTCTTTGAGCCATGAGATGATGATTGATGTGTCAAGACCGCCTGAATAGGCAAGTACAACCTTATCTTTTGCCATTTTAAAACCCTCCTGAAAATTAAAAGCATAGCACAAAAAATGCTTGCCTTATTTCAAAAATTATATTACAATATGTATTATAATCCTAAATATAGAAAATTGCAACAGTTTTTTTAAAATTTATGCATTTTTATGCAAAAAAATGAATTTTTATGCATTTTATATCTGGAATATGTATAAAATGCGAAAGGAAAGGCTATGAGAATTATAGGAATAGACCCAGGCTATGCCATTGTTGGTGTTGGGTGCATTGATTACGAGGGCAACAAATTCAAGGTTGTGGAGTATGGCGCAATTACCACTGAAGCAGGCGAGGATATGACAGACAGACTCAAAAGAATTTATGATGAGGCAGTGGAGGTTATCACAAGGACAAATGCTGATGCGGTGGCGATTGAAGAATTGTTTTTTCAGAACAATCAGAAAACTGCAATAAATGTAGCTCAGGCAAGAGGGGTGCTTATTCTTGCCGCGAAGAACTATGGCGTTCCGGTCTTTGAATACACACCTCTTCAGGTGAAACAGGCGGTGGTGGGTTATGGCAGAGCAGATAAAAAACAGGTACAGCAGATGACAAAAGCCATACTCAATTTAAGTGAAGTTCCAAAGCCTGATGATACCGCTGACGCTCTTGCTCTTGCGGTTTGCCACGCTCATACCGGCGGAAGACTTATGTGGTGAGAATTTATACATAAAAACTCACATTTTGGACTTGTTTTTTGATTTAAAAAGTAGTATACTAATAGAATAGGAAAATTTGGGAAAGGCAGAAAGGCTATGTTTTATTATATCTCAGGCAAAATAGCACACAAAAGCGACAGCTTTGTTGTGATTGATGCATCTGGCATTGGATACAGACTTTATGCAAGCACAAAAACCCTTGAACTCCTTGGGGGAGAGGGCGATTTTGCAAAACTTTATACCTATGCAAATTTCAAAGCATCGGCTGATGTATTTGATATATACGGCTTTGCAACCAAAGAAGAGCTTGAGCTTTTTATTATGATAATTGGCGTATCCCGTGTGGGAGCAAAGACTGCCATTGCACTTCTCTCAAATATTTCACCATCAAAGTTTGCTTTGTGCGTTGCTACAAATGACTCAAAATATATAGCGAAAAACACGCCAGGTCTTGGTGCAAAGGGTGCTGAGAGAATTGTTCTTGAACTTAAAGACAAGTTCAAGAATTTTGATATGGGTGTTGTTACGAACGATGATGCTATTGAGGTGTATCACGGTGGTGGAACAGAACAAAGTGAAGCAATTTCGGCGCTTATCGCTCTTGGTTATTCTCAAAGTCAGGCAAAGACAGCGCTTGCGGGCGCAAAGGGAACGGTTGAAGAACTTATAAAAATAGGTCTTAAAAATCTTATGAAAGGTTAAAGCCTTATGGAATTTGAAAACGAAAACAGGATTATTTCCACCGGTGCAATAGACGGGGACAATGAAATTGAATATAGCTTAAGGCCAAAGCTTCTTGACGACTATGTGGGACAGAAAAAGGCAAAAGAAAATCTTAAGGTCTTTATGGAAGCGGCAAAAAAGAGAAATGAGTCCCTTGACCACGTTCTTCTTTATGGTCCTCCCGGTCTTGGAAAGACCACACTTGCGGGGATTATCGCAAATGAGATGGGGGTAAACATCCGCATCACATCAGGGCCTGCCATTGAAAAGCAGGGGGATTTGGCGGCTCTTCTTACAAACCTTTCGGAAAACGATATTTTGTTTATTGACGAAATTCATCGCCTCAACCGAAGCGTTGAAGAAATCCTTTATCCCGCTATGGAAGACGGGGCACTGGATATCATTATTGGCAAAGGTCCTTCGGCAAGGTCCATACGCCTTGAGCTTCCGCACTTTACACTTATTGGGGCAACCACAAAGGCGGGGGCGCTTACAGCACCTCTTCGTGACAGATTTGGGGTTATCAGCCGTCTTGAGATGTATACCAATGACGAGCTTGAGATGATTATAAAACGTTCTGCCGGAATTTTAGGCATTGAAATAACCAACGGCGGTGCGGCAGAGATTGCATCAAGATCCCGTGGTACTCCACGAATTGCGAACAGACTTTTAAAGCGTGTGCGTGATTTCGCACAGGTTGAATCTGATGGATGCATAACCGACCGCATAGCAGATTATGCCCTCAAAAAGCTGGAGGTTGATGACCTTGGGCTTGACGCAACAGATAAAAAGATGATTGAAGCTATCATAAAGTTTTATGACGGCGGACCCGTTGGGCTTGATACAATCGCTGCAACAGTAGGCGAAGAAAGTGAGACCATTGAAGATGTTTATGAGCCTTATCTTATGCAAATTGGTTTCATAAACCGCACACCAAGGGGCAGAGTGGTGACGCGTCTTGCCTATGAGCATTTTGGAATGCCCTTTGGAAAAAGTGAAGACGAATTTGATATAAAAATTTCTGACTAAATTTGAAAGGAAAAAGACAAATGGAAAAGAAAAAATTCTATCTGACAACAGCCATTGCATATACTTCAAGAAAACCTCATATAGGAAATACCTATGAGGTTGTTCTTTCAGATGCTATTGCCAGATTCAAAAGATATCAGGGCTATGATGTGTTCTTCCTTACCGGAACAGACGAGCATGGCCAGAAAATCCAACAACTTGCAGAGGAGAACGGCATTTCACCTCAGGTATATGTTGACGGCGTAGCAGGTGAAATCCGCACCATCTGGGACCTTATGAACGCATCGTATGACAAGTTTATAAGAACAACAGACGATTATCACGTGGCAAGTGTACAAAAGATTTTCAAAAAGCTTTATGACCAGGGTGATATTTACAAAGATTCCTATACTGGATGGTACTGTACACCATGTGAATCATTCTGGACTGATACTCAGCTTGTGGACGGAAAGTGCCCCGACTGTGGCAGAGAAGTACACAAGGGAAATGAGGAAGCATATTTCTTCAAAATGAGCAAATACCAAAAGGCTCTTGAAAAGCATATCGAGGAAAACCCCGATTTCATTCAGCCCGAATCCCGCAAAAGAGAAATGATAAACAATTTCATCAAGCCCGGAATTCAGGACCTTTGTGTGTCAAGAACAAGTATAAGCTGGGGAATACCAGTAAGCTTTGATGAAAAGCACACAGTTTATGTGTGGCTTGATGCTCTTACAAACTACATCAATGCTCTTGGATATACACCTGACGAAAAAGGCGAGCTTTACGGAAAGTACTGGCCCGCTGATGTTCACATTATCGGCAAGGATATTTTAAGATTCCACACTATCTATTGGCCAATATTCCTTATGGCACTTGGTGAGCCTCTTCCCAAAAAGGTATTTGGTCATCCGTGGCTCTTAAGTGGGGAGGACAAAATGAGCAAGTCTCTTGGCAATGTTATTTATGCCGATGATTTGGTCCGTCATTTTGGTTGTGATGCAATAAGATACTATCTGCTTCACGAAATGCCCTATGCTCAGGACGGCACAATTACCTATGAGAAAATAGTGAATTCATATAACACAGACCTTGCAAACGTTTTGGGAAACCTTGCCAACAGAACTGTTGCTATGGTGAACAAGTATTTTGACGGAATTGTTCCTGAAAAAGAAACTGCTACAGATTTTGATGCTGACCTTGCCTTGGCCGCTGAAAAGGCAAAGGCTGATGTGGTACGTTTTATGGAAGAATTTCGCACAGCAGATGCCCTTGATGCACTGTGGACCATTGCAAATCGTGCCAATAAATATATCGACGAGACTATGCCCTGGGCACTCGCAAAGGACGAGACACAGACAGGAACACTGAAAACAGTTATGTATAATCTTGTTGAATCACTTCGATGGATTGCGTCACTTCTTGCATCATTTATGCCAGAAACTGCCGATAAACTCATTTCGGCACTTGGCGCAAAGGCGTATAGTTTTGATGAACTTGAAAGCTTTGGAAACACTGCAGGCGGACAAAAAGTTGGTGAAGCAGCAATGCTCTTTGCAAGACTTGATGCAGAAAAGAAGCTGGCTGAAATCGAAGAAGAAAACAAGGCAAATCAAAAGCCGGAAATCAAGATTGAGCCATTTAAGGAAGATGTTGATTTTGAAAAATTCCTTGACCTTGATATTCGTGTAGGTAAGGTTCTGGAATGTGAGGTTGTTCCAAAGTCTTCAAAGCTTCTCCGTTTCACCATTGAAACAGGCAGTGAAACAAGACAGATTCTGTCGGGAATTGCGAAATATTATAAGCCCGAAGAATTGATTGGAAAGAATGTTCTCTTTATTGCGAACTTCCCGCCACGAAAAATGATGGGACTTGAATCAAATGGTATGATTTTGAGCGCTGAACACGATGGCAAATTGGTTGTTACCACCACTCTTAGTGACATTCAAAGTGGAGCACAAATTGTATAGGAGGACTTATGAGTATTTTTAATAAAGCAGACATTCTTCTGCCAGAGTGCGTTGATATGGAAAAATGGAGCGTTGTGGCTTGTGACCAATACACAGCTCAGCCTGAGTATTGGGAGGATGCGGCAAAGTTCGTAGGTGACAGTCCATCGACTCTGAATATTGTATATCCCGAAGCTTTTTTGTCAGAGGGCGAGGGAAGAATTGAAAAAATAAACAGCAAAATGCATGAATATATTGAAAAAGGTATTTTTGCAACGCTTAAGGATAGCCTTATTTATGTGGAAAGAACAATGAACAGCGGCAAAATAAGACGTGGCATTGTTGGCGCTATTGATTTGGAAGAATATGATTTTTCAAAGGGCTCAAAAAGTGCAATCCGTGCAACAGAGGGTACAATCTTAGAAAGAATTCCGCCCAGAGTGAAAATTCGTGAAAATGCTCCCCTTGAACTGCCTCATGCAATACTTCTTCTTAATGATGAAAAAGACCATATTTTGGGTGGAATAGAGAAATCGAAACCCCTTTATGATTTTGATTTGATGGGCGGTGGCGGACATATTGCGGCATGGCACATTTTGGGTGATGCGGCGAATGGTGTGATTGCAAAGATTGACAAGTTTGCAAAGACAGCAAAGGATAATCTGGTTTTTGCCGTAGGTGACGGAAATCACTCTCTTGCTACCGCAAAAACCTGCTGGGAGAACCTCAAAGGAAAGCTTTCTGATGAAGAAAGATGGACACATCCTGCAAGATTTTGCCTTGTTGAAATTGAAAACATTCATGACGATGCTCTTGAATTTGAGCCTATTCACCGTGTGGTTTTTGGCAAGACCTTTGATGTGGTGAAAAATGATTTAAAGAATTATTACTTGACATGCGACAGCCCGACGTCAAGTGCTCAGGAAATTGTTCTTGTGTCAGGCGAAAAGACAGAAAGTATTTTTGTGAAAAACCCGTCTTCAAATCTGACAGTTGGAACACTCCAAAAGTTTTTGGATGATATGAGATATAATCTTGATTATATACATGGCGACGATGTCGTAAGAGAACTTTCAGACAGACCCGATGCGGTAGGTTTCATTCTTCCGTGTCCAAAGAAAAATGACCTGTTTGAAACTGTAATCCTCGACGGAGCACTTCCCAGAAAGACTTTTTCTATGGGCGAGGCAAACGAAAAACGTTTTTATCTTGAGGCAAAAAAAATTATATAAAAGTTGTTTTCAGGGCGGTTTTACCGCCCTGAAAGTATATATGGCGTG
>JAZNNB010000066.1:0-22475 GCA_045580025.1 Clostridia bacterium | reverse complement strand
ATTTTTGGTTAAAGTTGACGACTATTAAATATTATTTCAACTTGTTTATGCATAAAAAACTTTCCCGAAATTATTTTACAACGGGAAAGTCAAATTTTTATTTGTTTTTATTGTAAAAATCCTTTATTGCAGAAAAGGTTTTGTCGCTGATTACGTGCTCGATTTTACAGGCATCGTTATCCGCAGTTTCTTCATCAATACCCAATTTAAGAAGTGTATTCATAATAATTGTGTGACGTTCAAATATATTCTGAGCAATTTTAAGACCGCTATCGGTTAAAGAGATATAGCCCTTGCCGTCGACGGTAATGTGACCGTCTTTTTTAAGAAGTCCTACTGCCCTGCTCACACTGGGCTTTGAGTAACCCATATACTCACATATATCAATGGAACGCACCGAGTCTGATTTTTGAGAAAGCACATATATGGTTTCAAGGTACATTTCGCCGGATTCGTGCATAATATTTACCCCCTGATTATTTCTGATAAATTACCCTGTATAAGTCTTGCAACATCGGGCTTATTCATAGAATATACGTGTACGTTTTTAATGCCATTGGCATATAAATCTATAATCTGGTCGGTAGCATAAGCAATACCCGCCTGCTTCATAGCATCAGGGTCGGAGCCGAATTTATCAACCAGACTTTTGAACCTCTGGGGCATAAATGAGCCAGAAAGGGTTATTGCTCTTTCCACCTGATTTGCATTCGTGATAGGCATAATTCCAGGTATTACCGGAACAGTTATCCCCGCTTCACGAATTTTATAAAGAAAATTATAGAGAAGATTGTTGTCGAAAAACATTTGTGTTGTAATAAAATCACATCCTGCATCAACCTTTTCACGAAGACGCTTTATGTCTTCTTTCTGGTTCTCGCTTTCAGGATGCACTTCGGGATAACAAGCACAGCCAATACAAAAGTCCGCATCCGTTTCTTTCAGTTCGTGTATGAGGTCAATGGCATACTGAAAATCCCACTTGCTTCTGTCTTCGTTTTTAAGTGTTTCAGGAATATCTCCCCGAAGCGCCATAACATTTTGTATGCCTGCATCCTTTAATTCCGCTATTTTATTGCGGACGGTCTCTCTTGTGGATGAAACACAGGTAAGATGAGCAAGCGTCGGCACACCATAAAGCTCTTTTATGTTTTTTGCAATATCAAGAGTATATTTACTTGTTCCGCCCCCTGCGCCATATGTAACGCTCATAAATGAAGGCTTAAGCTTTGCGATTTCCTCGGTTGCCGTTTTTACACTTTCAAAGCTTGTTTCCGTTTTTGGCGGAAACACCTCAAAAGAAAGGGACAACGTATCTTTTGTAATCAAATCTATAATTTTCATAATTTCACTCCATCACGGCTTAATACATAAATTATACCACCACACAGCTTACCAAGTCAATAGCGACAAAAACTAAAAGCCGCATCTCTTGCGATACGGCTTTTATAATTTAACTATTTATTATCAAGCGGCTTCATTGTTGGGAAGAGCAAAACGTCACGGATTGCTGCTGAATCTGTCAGGAGCATTGTCATTCTGTCGATGCCATAACCGATTCCTCCCGTTGGGGGCATACCGATTTCCAGTGCCTTCATAAAATCCTCATCTGTTGTGTTTGCTTCGCTGTCGCCCAGAGCCAAAAGTTCTTCCTGCGCCTTAAAACGCTCTCTCTGGTCAATGGGGTCATTAAGTTCGGAATAGGCATTTGCCATTTCCCACCCGTTCATAAAGAACTCAAATCTCTCAACATAATCGGGATTGCCCGGCTTTTTCTTTGTGAGAGGTGAAATTTCAATAGGATGATCCATAACAAATGTTGGCTGAATCAAGTGTTCTTCAACAAACTCCTCAAAGAACAGATTCAGAATATCACCCTTTTTGTGGTGCTTCTCATATTCAATATGATGCTCGTCCGCAACTTTCTTTGCCTCGTCTGCATCTTTGATAAGATCAAAGTCCACGCCTGAATATTTCTTAACTGCCTCAACCATAGTTATTCTTTCAAAAGGCTTGCCAAGATCCATTTCAACGCCGTTATAAGAAATCTTTGTGGTGCCGAGAACCTCATTTGCAACATGGCGGAACAGATTTTCTGTCAGATCCATCATGCCGTGATAGTCTGTGTATGCCTGATAGAGTTCCATAAGTGTAAACTCAGGATTATGTCTTGTGTCAAGTCCCTCATTGCGGAAAACTCTGCCGATTTCATAAACCTTTTCAAGTCCGCCGACAATCAATCTCTTTAAGTAAAGTTCGAGAGAAATTCTCAGTTTGAAATCCTCGTCAAGAGCATTGAAGTGGGTTTCAAAAGGACGCGCAGCAGCGCCACCCGCATTTGACACCAACATTGGTGTTTCAACTTCAAGAAAGCCTTGTGCATCCAAATACTTGCGGATTGTTGATATAATCTTTGAACGTTTGATGAAGGTGTCCTTCACGTCCTCGTTCATAATAATGTCAATATAACGCTGTCTGTATCTCAGGTCCGTATTTGTCATTCCGTGGAATTTTTCGGGCAGGGGTTGGAGAGATTTGCTGAGAAGAACGTATTCATTTGTTCTCACAGAAATTTCACCTTTCTGAGTTCTAAAAACTTCACCCTTAACCCCCACGATGTCACCAATATCAAGTCTTTTGAATTTTCTGTAAACCTCTTCACCCATATCGTCACGGGTAACATAAAGCTGAACCTTTCCGTTTATATCCCGAAGATCAAAGAAAGAAGCCTTTCCCATAACACGCTTTGACATAAGGCGTCCCGCGATGCTGACATTCTTTCCTTCATATTCTTCAAACTTTTCAATAATATCTGCTGTGTATGCATCTCTGTCATAGGTTGTGACCTCAAAAGGATCTTCGCCCATCTCCTGAAGTTCTGCAAGCTTTTCACGTCTTACCTTCATAAGCTGACCAATATCCTGGACCTGCTCATTTTGTCTGTTGTTTTCGTTCACGTTAATTCTCCTATCTATTTGTTTATGCTCAAGATTTTGAATTTAATAACCCCACCAGGAGTTTCAACATCCACAATATCATCAATTTTTTTGCCGATAAGAGCTCTGCCCACAGGTGACTCATCAGAAATTTTGAATGCATCAGGGTCAGCTTCGGTTGAGCCCACAATGCTATATTCAATTTCTTCTTCAAATTCTTCATCATAAACTGTCACGCGCGTTCCGATGCTGACTGCGGTAAGGTCGATTTCGTCATTGTCGATAACCTTTGCGTTTTTGAGCATATTTTCAAGCTGAACAATTCTTGCCTCAACCTGTGCCTGTTCTTCTTTGGCTGCATCATATTCAGAATTTTCTGATAAGTCGCCAAAACCACGAGCAACTTTTATTTTTTCAGCCACTTCCTGACGCTTTTTGGTCTTGAGGTTTTCAAGCTCCTGCTCAAGTTTCAAAAGTCCTTCATCGGTAAGCATAATCTGTTTGTTATCCATTTTATTTCTTGCCTTCCTGCCCACATAATAATTTGTCTTGCCTTACCGTGGGCGGATAAAGCGCTCTAACGCATCATTTTATTCACACAATTTATATATTATATATCATCCTTAGTATAAAGTCAACTTTTTTTTGCCCGAAAAATATGACAAAATTCTCTTGCGGAAATCTACATTTCTGACACATACCAAAGCATCCAGGCAATCAACGAGATAATTTCCCAGCGACATCTCAAATTCGTTGCCGTCAATCAGAATATCTGTACCTATTCTGAGCCGCATAATATCAGCATCTATAAAAACATCCGCATCCACAGTTTCGTGAATTCCCGTAACCTTCACCAAAAGACCCGTATCATCATAGAACCTCTCACAAATGTTTTTTGCCTTTTCTGTGTTTTCGGTGCATATTCTTATTTTTGCTGCATCATAACATATTTCATCTAAGAAATACCCATTTATTCTGTCCATCCAGAAGTTCTTTATGCAAATTTCATTAACGGGAAGCTTTATCCCACATTTTCCTGTTAAAGTTCGCATACATTCCGGAAGCAGCGACAAAAAAATCTGTTTTCTTTTTTCCTCAAAAAGCCCATCAAATGAACAATATTTTTTCAGCGCCTTTGAGAAAATAATTTCTGTTACATTATCTTTTGCGAGCTTTTTCTTTGCCTTTTCCACAAGCTTTTTTTGTGTTTTGGGCTTTAGTTTTTCAAACTGCCTCAGGGTACACGGAAGCCTTATTCCTATCACCTCGAAATAAGTTTCAGGAAAACGAACAAACTCTTTTTTATATTTTCCCCAAAACCACAACGGGCATTTTTTCTGGCGCAGGTCCAAAATACCTATTCTCACCACTTTGAAAATCTCTCCACTTTTAAAAAACTACTTGCTGTTTAAAATCTCCATTGCTTGCTTCAGCTGTCTGTCACTTGAAATATCTGACTCCGATATATTCAAATATTCCTCCTCGCTCATTTTTACCTCAAAATCAGGAGCAATACCTTCATGGTCAATGCACACACCCTTTGGCGTATAATATCTTGAGTTTGTTATCTTTATAACACTTCCGTCCCACAGCTCATAAGGTATCTGTGTCACACCCTTGCCAAAGGTTTTTTCACCAACTGTCTTTGCAAGATTGTGGTCGCAAAGAGCCCCCACCAGAATTTCACTGGCACTGGCACTTCCCGCGTTTATGAGAATAACCATAGGAAGTTCCGTTTTCCCCTTTTTTGCCATATGAGAATTCTTTTTCCCGCTTTTGTCAAGGGTATAGACGATTTCTCCCTCATCAAGAAAAGCATCCGCTATTTCTACCGCTATTTCCATATATCCGCCGGGATTGTTTCGGAGATCAATAACTAACCGTCTCATACCTTGTCTCGCCAGTTCGTTAAAATGTTCAATAAATTCACGTGATGTATTTATTCCAAACTGAGTTATCTGGATATATGCATTTTCGTCGTCAAGCATTCTCGATACAACGGTTTCACGCTTTATCTGAGCGCGTTTTAAAACAATATCCTCAATTCTGCCGGTAGACTTTTTGATTATTTTCAAGGTAACTTCTGTTCCTTCAGCGCCCTTCATTTCGTTTGCCACCTGCTGAAGAGTTTTTCCGGCAACCGGCACTTCGTCTACCTCAAGAATTTTATCTCCTGATACAATTCCCATTTCTTCTGCCGGGGAATTTGCAAGTGCCGATATAACAGTGATGCCTTTACCGTCTTCGCTGGATGTTATATACAGACCCACACCGCTATAATCATCAGACTCAACACTTTCCATAAAGCTCTCTGCCTCTTCCTCTGTCATATATACTGTATATGGGTCCTCAGTGCTGTATGTTGCACCAAGGAGAGCTCCGTCAACCAGTGTTTCTGGCTCTATTTCCTCATAATAAAGCCTGTCAAGTGCTGCAACCCCCACTCTGAACTTCAAAAAATCCTCAAAGTTTAAAGCCCCGAAGGGATTAACCACCATCACCGTTCCAGTTGCTACCACAATGGCAAGCAAAATTGAACACACAACCAAAACTGATTTTCTTATATACATATTTCTTACCTCTCAGGTATATTTCTTGCAAAAATGTTCATCCCTTCATTTGATGAAGGGATGAACCTATACCATATCCTATGCAGACAAGGATATTTTATGAACTAAACTTAAAAATATTGCATTGGGTCAACTGCATTTCCGTTTATAAGGACTTCAAAATGGAGATGCGGTCCCGTTGAATTTCCTGTGGAGCCAACCTTTCCTATCTGCTGACCTCTTTGAACTTTTTGACCTGTTGAAACACTGTATGAACTCATATGAGCATAAAGTGTTGCTCTGCCGCCACCGTGGTCAATAATAACACAGTTCCCATAACCTGAGTTCCAGCCAGCAAGGGTAACAGTGCCGGCATTTGCCGCCACAATAGCCGCACCGTATGCCGCACCTATATCAGTACCTGTATGCCGTTTATAAATACCGGTCACCGGATTTTTTCTTCTTGGCGAAAAATGTGAAGTTATGTAATGACAGCTTGGTGTAGGCCAAGCAAATTCGCCACCCACGTACTTTGCGCCCGAACCTGATGAACTGAGAGAACCCGAAATCTGGCGTCTTAAGCTTTCCATTGCGGCATCCGCTTCATCAATAATCTTTTGGTATGTAGCCGCATCCTTTTCAAGCTCCTGCATATATGCCTTTTGTTCCTGCTGTTTTTTCACCAGTGCCGCTTTTTGTGAATCAAGATTGCTCTTTGATTCTTCCTGACTTTTCTTGAGGTTTGCTATCTCATCTCTTGAAGCCTCAATTTCTGCACGCACCGCTTCCATCTGATCAAATATAACCTTGTCATACTGAGAAATTTCCTTCACAATTTCAGTTTTGTCAACGAAATCGCTGAAACTTTTTGCAGAAAGTAGCATTTCAATAAAGCTAACATCTCCTTGCTCGCACATAACACGGAAACGCTCTTTGAAAATGTTATATTTTTCTTCTGCCCGTTTTGTAGCAATATCCAGTTTTTCCTGCTGAATCTGGAGTTCTTTATTGGTTTCGGCAATCTTTTTATCAATAGCATCTATCTGCCCCTGAATATCGCCAGTCTCTTTTTCAAGCTTTTCCATCTCGGCAAGGGTCTTTGCACGTTTTGTCTGGTTTGAATTTAGACTCTGCTGAGCCTGATTCTTTTTTTCCTGAGCCTGATTTATCTTTTGCTGTGCTGTATCCGCATACACAAATTCAACAGCCAAGGAACCTACGATACCAAAAATAAACACCAAAGCAATAACTATCGAAACCCACTTTACTGTTTTTCTGCTCAAAACAAACCCTCCTGACTTAAACGTGTAAATGCTTTCTTATTGACAAACCGCTTCCTGTCATACCTATACCCATTCCCATCACAAGGAACAGCGCAATAACCATATTTATAACCTCTGCTGATGCCAGAAGCTCAATATTTCCCATAAACTCCTGAACAGTGGGAAGCACCGAGCCATAACCAAGCATAACTATAAAGAATGCACACACAGCTCCAACAGCTCCAATAAGCATCCCCTCAATGATAAAGGGCCAGCGTATGAACCAATTTGTCGCGCCCACAAATTTCATAATATTGATTTCCTTGCGGCGCGAGAACATTCCAAGCTTTATAGTGTTTGAAATAATAAACACCGAAATGAACGCCAGAATCAAAAGCAGCCACACACTTACGTGCTTTATCGTATTGGTTATGGACAAAATCTGCTGTATAAGGTCCTGACGGTTCACAACCTCCTGAACGCCCTCAATCTTTGCAGCAGCTGATGCAACCTCGTTTGCCTTGGTCACATCCTCAAGCACAAGAATATAGGCATCTCGGAGAGGATTGTCCTCCTCCAAGGTATCAATAACCTCAGCTCTCTCCTGATAAACGCCCTCTCTGTAATTTTGGAGACGTTCTTCCTTTGTATAAAGCTGAGCCTCTTTCACATATTCAATTTCGCTTAAAGCACTGCCTATTTCACGAACACCGTCACGGCTCATTTCGTTGGGCATATAAACGTTTATTTCACACTGCTCTTTTATTTGTTCACCAACAGCATTGAGATTCATGCCAAAAAGCAGGAAAAATCCAAACAGCACAAGGCTTGCAATCACAATACCGATGGATGCAAGGGTCATAAGGCTGTTTGAAACAAGCCCTTTCACACCTTGAACAAAGAAATATTTCACATTCCTAAATATCATATCAGTAAGCCCCTTCTTTTTCGTCTCGGATTAAAACACCATCCCTGAATTCCAAAACACGTTTGTGCATAGTATCAACAAAATCCTTGGCGTGAGTGGTAACAATCATAGTAGTACCCCTTTGGTTGACCTCCGCCAAAAGTTCCATAATCTGCACTGATGTATCAGGGTCAAGGTTTGCAGTAGGCTCATCAGCAATAATAACCGGTGGTTTGTTTACCAGTGCCCGTGCCAGCGAAACCCTTTGCTGTTCACCGCCCGAAAGCTGTGAGGGAAGCATCCTCGCCTTGTGCCCAAGTCCCACAAGATTCAAAACATTTGGGACATTTCGTCTTATCTCGCCTCTTGATGCGCCAATAACCTGCATTGCAAAAGCAACGTTTTCATATACCGTCTTATTAGGAAGCAGACGAAAGTCCTGAAACATCATCCCCACGCTTCGTCTTAGGTAAGGAATCTCTTTTTTCGCAAGGGTATTAAGTTTAAACTTGTCCACAAAGATTTCGCCCTCATCAGGAGATTCTTCCTTTATGATAAGCTTACTGAGTGTAGACTTTCCCGCACCTGAACGGCCTACCAGAAAAACAAACTCGCCCTTTTCGATTGAAAAAGAAACATCACTCAGTGCCTTCACTCCAGTATCCTCATAGGTTTTGGAAACATTTTTAAATTCAATCATAATCTTCTGTTACCTTTCTGCCCGAAATTTCGGTCGGAATATATAAAGATTTTACAGTCTTGTAGGCTCTGATGTAAGGTATTTGTTTACCATCATAGCCACCTTAAAGATTATCGCATCATCAAACTCACGAAGGTCAAGGCCAGTGAGCTTCTTTATTTTGTCAAGTCTATAAACAAGAGTGTTTCTGTGAACAAAAAGCTTTCTTGAAGTTTCTGACACATTGAGGTTGTTTTCAAAGAATTTCTGGATTGTGTAAATTGTTTCACCATCCAGCACCGAAATAGATTCCTTTTTGAAAACCTCATTGAGAAACAGTTCACAAAGTGTTGTAGGAAGCTGATAAATAAGTCTTCCTATGCCAAGATTGTCATAGCTGATAATATTTTTTTCGGTGTCAAACACCTTTCCTACTTCAAGGGCAATTCTTGCCTCGCGGTATGCTCTTGCCAAATCCTGAACGTTTTCAACCACTGTTGAAATACCAATCGAAACTTTCACCATAGCCTCGGAATTTATTGTATCGTGCATCTCCTGAACCATCTTCACGATTTCTTTCATTTTTATGTCAGCTTTGACCTCTTTGACAATAGCTGCATCACGGTCATCTATGCGGATAACAAAATCCTTTGTCTTATCTGGGAAAATGCTGTGAAGAACATCAATCGGTGCATTCTCTACATTCTTGTGCGCTCTCACAAGAAATACCACACGTTCTGCCTCAATGGGAAGCTTGAGTTCACGGCTTCTGTACAAAACATCACTGGGAAGAACATTGTCAAGAATAACATTCTTCATAAAGCTTTCACGGTCATACTTTTCGTCATAATATTGCTTTATGGTCAAAAAGTGTGCGCCCAAAAACGACACGAAACCGCTTGCAACCTCATCTGCGCCCTCACAAAATACGATATAGACATTTTTGTTGCAGGTCTCTATTTTACGGAATGTATAGCCTCCGCTTACAAAATCTTCATTGTTAGTCTCAAAATAGACAGCCACCGATTCATTCTGATGACCTGTGAGCTTCTCATCACTGCAAGCGATAACAAGACCGCTTTCGTCCATAATGCCCAGTTTCCTTTGAATGTCCTTTCTGAGCTGATTGCAGGCACTCTGAAATATTCTGTTTTGCATTTCCATACCTCCGTTATGTTTCGTTTGCAAATATAAATTACAACAAATTACACACATTCATTTTGTATTATACATCTTTTTTTTACAAATTGCAAGATTTTTGTTGGTTTTTTACAAAAAATTCATATCTTTATTGCTTATTTTTCAGCCGTATTCATTTTTAGTGGGCTCATCGACACCGACAAAAAAGACCTCAGGTAAATCACCTGAGGCCTCATAAATTATTTCTTTTTGGCTTTTGATGGCGTTTCAGTATAATCGCAGTTTTCATTGAAGCAAACATACTTTATTGGGCCTCTGCCCTTAAACGCTCTTCGTTTCATAAGAGTTCCACCGCATTTGGGACAACTCATTGAGGTTGGCTCATCCCACGAGAGCAAACAGTCTGTACCTTTTTCGCAGGTATAATAAGTCGCACCCTTTTTGGATTTCTTGACCTGAACACTGCCCCCGCATTTGGGACACTTGACGTTTATTTCTTCCACAATGGATTTGGTGTTTTTGCATTCGGGATAGCCTGGGCAAGCCAGAAACTTTCCAAACTTACCTTGCTTATACACCATCATCCGTCCGCATTTTTCGCAAGGAATGTCCGAAACCTCATCTCTAACCTCAATCTTGCCGATTTCGGCTTCTGCATTTTCGAGGGTTTTTGAAAACGGTGTGTAAAACTCACCGATTACTTCTCTCCACTCGGTTTTTCCGTCTTCAACGCCGTCAAGCTTTTCTTCCATATTGGCAGTAAACTCAACATCCACGATGTCTTGAAAATACTCTTCCATAAGCCCTGTAACAAGGTTTCCAAGCTCGGTAGGATAAAGTGCCTTACCCTCTCTTGCCACGTAGCCACGGCTTGTTATTGTTGTAATGGTCGGAGCATAAGTACTTGGTCTGCCTATGCCGTCTTCCTCCATTTTCTTAACAAGTGATGCTTCTGTATATCTTGCGGGAGGCTGTGTGAAATGCTGTTTAGGGTCAACATCTTTAACAAGAAGGCTATCACCCTCCTGAATAGGGGGAATCTTTCCCTCTTTTTCTTCAACAAAGTCTTTCCCCTCAACATAAACCGCCATAAAGCCGTCAAATTTCACATCTGAACCACTTGCCTTGAGCACAAAATCCTTGCCCTTGATATCGGCCTGAACTGTGTCAACAACGGCATCGGTCATCTGGCTTGCAAGAAATCTGTTCCATATAAGTTTATAAAGCTTATACTGGTCACTTTTCAGCGAATCCTTTATTTTTTCAGGGTAATAGAGCATCGACGTAGGTCTTATTGCTTCATGAGCATCCTGAGCCGTCTTTTTGGAACGATAGAACTTTGGTTTCGAGGGAACATATCTCTCGCCAAAGGTTTCCCCTATATATTTTCTACATTCACTTTGTGCCTCAAGAGAAATCCTGAGAGAGTCCGTTCTCATATATGTGATAAGGCCGACACTTCCGCCGCTTTTGAGGGTAATGCCCTCATAAAGCTGCTGGGCTGTCGCCATAGTCCTCTTTGTTGTAAAGTTAAGCTTTCTTGCCGTTTCCTGCTGAAGTGTACTCGTAGTAAAAGGCGGAGCAGAATATCTTTTTTTCTCAGTCTTTACTATCTTGTCCACCGTATACTCAGATTCTTTCAGTTTTTGAGTAACCTCACTTGCAGTACTTCCATCAGAAAGCTTCATTTTTGTTTTTGCATTTTTGCCGTAAAACTTTGCCACAAAGGGTTTCTTTCCTTTCTGGTCTGTAAGCTTCACGTCAATAGTCCAATATTCTTCCTCAGAAAAAGCATTTATCTCACGCTCGCGGTCCACAATGAGCTTGGTAGCAACAGACTGAACTCTGCCTGCGCTGAGACCCTTTTTTACTTTTTTCCAAAGTAAAGGACTCAGCTGATAACCCACAATTCTGTCAAGAACACGTCTTGCCTGCTGTGCGTCAACCAATTTTTCATCTATTTTCCGTGGATTTTTGACAGCGTCTTTTACTGCATTTTTTGTTATTTCATTAAATGTAATGCGGCACTCATCCTCTGCATTTATATCCAGAAGATTTGCAAGATGCCACGAGATTGCTTCACCCTCGCGGTCAGGGTCGGTTGCAAGATATATTTTTGCAGAATTCTTTGCATCCTTTTTTAGTTTTGAAATCAAATCACCCTTGCCACGTATAGTAATATATTTGGGCTCGAAATTATCACTGAGGTCAATGCCCAGCTGACTTTTGGGAAGGTCTCTGAGGTGTCCCATTGATGCCACTACCTCATAGCCAGTTCCCAGATATTTCTTTATTGTTTTAGCCTTTGCAGGTGACTCAACGATTACAAGGTTTTTCTTCTTGCTTTTCGCTGTTTTTTCAACTGTTTTCGCCATCTTTACCTCCGCTTTGTTCAATACTTTAACAACACATACCGATTTCCGCTTTCCTGTCTGAGAATTCCCCTTATACAAAGTATTGTGAGCCTGCTGCTCAGTACATTTGGCGCAAATCCAAGTTCCTCAAGCATTTCTTCACTGTCTGACATCCCACCGCTTTGGACAATAAATTCCAGAATCTTTTCATCCTCTGCTGATAAGCCTGACACTTTTTCTGTTCTTTTCTCAACACGCTTTTTCTCAAAAAGTTCAGGTCGCATTTCTTTATAATATTCACTTACTCTGCTGACTTTATCAACAATTATAGCTCCGTCTCCTGCCAGAATATTCGGCAGTTCGGATTGCCAATTAAGAAGGCTTCCGGGAACCGCAAAGACATCTCGATTATTGTCAAGAGCAAGACGTGCAGTAATCGACGTCCCGCTTTTTGCCTTTCCCTCCACAATAACAGTACCCTGAGACAATCCCACAACAATTCTGTTGCGTTGTTGATAGAAATAAGGTTTCACCACAGAACCAGGGGGTCGTTCCGAAACCACAGTGCCACTTTTCAAAATCTCATAATATAACTTTTCGTTACTTTTGGGGTAAATTGCATCCACGCTGCCCGCAAGAACAGCCACCGTCTTTCCATTGCCCTCAAGAGCGCCTTTGTGTGCTTCTGCATCTATGCCCTCAGCCATACCGCTAATCACAGTAATTCCGCTTTCTGCCAGGTCGCAACCAATCTGTCTTGAAACACTTTTCCCCTGAGGAGTAGGCTTTCTCGCCCCAACCACCGAAACAGAGATTTCTGAGTTTAGGTTCAGTTTTTCTCCCTTTGCAAATAATATTCGTGGCGGTGTGTTTATATGCTTAAGAAGCTGGGGATATTCATCCAACTCTTGAGTTATAATCCGTATCCCATTTTGGTTACAGTATTCCTCAACATTTTTTGCAAGCTCCAGATACTTTCCGTCTGATACACGCTTTGATATTTCTTTAGACACTCCGCGTCTTTGAAGCCGTTGTTCTTCCATTTCAGGTGAAGAAAACTTATTTTTCTTTCCTTCAAACAAAAACGCCGCTTTTTCAACTATTTCCGGTTCAAAACCGCAAATACTCTGAAGCCATAATTCATATAAAACATCCATACTTTTTCTTTCCTTGCTTTATGCTGTTTGCACTTTTAGTTTTCATTTGAAGAATTTTTAATCCAGTGCATAGCAATCCCTGCAGCAACTGCTGCATTAAGTGACTCAGCAAGTCCATCCATAGAAATTCTGACCTTCAAATCAGAAGCCGTCAAAACATCGTGGCTGACGCCATGAGCCTCATTTCCAATTACAACAGCTGTTTTCTTTGGAACATCCATTTTTTCAAGGGCCGTGTCTCCCAAAGGAGTGGTGGAAATCACTGTAAAATCCATACTTTTAAGTTCTTTTATGTCCCGGAGAGTACAATCGGTTTTGAACTTCATCCTGAAGACAGAGCCCATGGTAGCACGAACCGTTTTATGCCCAAAAATATCTGCCGAACCCTTCATGATATAAAAACCATCAAAGCCCAGCGCTTCGGCTGTTCTTATAACTGTTCCCATATTTCCGGGCTCGGATACCCCATCCAAAACAACAATGCTCTTTGCCGACCTTAAGTCAGGCATCACTCTATCAGCCATTTCAACAACCGCCAGAATTCCCTGAGGCGTGTCGGTATCTGAAATTTCACCAAAGGCACTGTTTGTCACAACAAATATATTTTCACAAACATCACTTGCCCATTGCACAAGTTCAGCCTCTTTCTCCAAAAAGTCTTCGGTCAAAACCACCACTTTGACTCTTTCGCCGGCATAACGCAAAGCTTCAACAGCAAGACGTTTTCCCTCCGCCACAAACAAGCCGTGTTCTGTACGGTTACTTTTCTTTTTTAAAGACTTTATAAGTTTTAAAGTCTTGTTGTCTTTTCCTGTGATTTTAAACATCTTTTTTAGCAATGCCCCATGAAACCTCACTAAGAGCTCCACGGACTCTCTTCATAATAATAATTGCAGCATAAATAATGAGTGCCTGAATAGGTACAAGCAACACATTCGAAACTATGCTTCTTGTAATTGCCTCTGCCAGTTCCGAAGTCATAACAGATGTATGAACCATAGGTACTAGCAAAACATTGCACAGAATATTTACCACAAGTTTAGCCCACAGACATCTTAAATATGTTGTAGGTCTTGCATAAAGAAATCTTCCATAAATCATACCACTGAGACTCGCAACCAAAACAGAGCTCAGACTGAAAGCCTCTCCTTGATGCATAGCAAAAGACGCACCATACTGGATAATTCCAAATGCCCCCGCAAGAAGAGGGCCAAAGGCTTTTGCAGCCATGGGCATAACCACAAGACCAAAATTCAGCCTTATATCAGGACCAAGTTTGATTGGTGTTTCAGTGAGCAAGACATAAAGAAGCAGCAAGAAACCAGCCATAAAATAATTCGTAGGTATTTTCAGCTTGTTGCCTATACGATGTTTTCTCTTTAAAACCAAATATAATAAAGTAATCACAAAACAAATGATAACCAAATAAATATTTAGTATGCTCAAAATTCTGAGCATCGGATGAAATCTGAAAACCAAAGGTTTTACAACGCTTTCGATGTCCGCAAGCATTCGATTTATCCCTTCCACAGGATTATAAAGTTGTTCTTCTCCCATAAATCCTATCCTCCAGCATATAAATTCCTGATGAAATTTTATTTCCCCTTATCGCAGGAAAAAGTTATACCTTATGCGGTATAACTTTTCTGATGCAAAATTTATTTAACCTTTTCAACGAGTTTTGCAAATGCAGCAGGGTCTGAAACCGCGATTTCAGCAAGCATCTTTCTGTTTATTTCGATACCGTTATTCTTGAGGCCGTTCATAAACTTACTGTAGCTGATGCCGTTAGCGCGAGCTGCCGCATTGATACGAGCAATCCAAAGCTGTCTGAAATTTCTCTTCTTTTGTTTTCTGTCACGGTAAGCATAAGTAAGTGATTTCATAACTGCCTGGTTGGCTGTCTTGAAAAGCTTGCTCTTTGCTCCTCTGTAACCTTTAGCTAATTTTAATATTTTCTTACGTCTTTTTCTTGTGTGCATAGCACCTTTAACTCTTGCCATGTCTAAAGACTCCTTTCATATCTTAATGTGTTTTTTGCAGACCAAACTGCAATTCAATTTGTCCAGAATTGGACCGAAAAATCTTTTTCAAATTTACCTTCTTATTTGTAAGGCATCATGCTCTTGATAGTAGCAGCATTTGCTGTTGCAAGATAGCCGCCCTTTCTGAGCTTTCTTTTTCTCTTTGTTGACTTCTTATTGAGGATGTGGCTTCTGTAAGCCTTACCTCTTTTGATTTTTCCGTTCTTTGTAACGCCGAAACGTTTTGCTGCGCCTTTGTGTGTCTTGATTTTAGGCATTTTTCATACTCCTTCCATAAATAACTTTTTAAAGCTTTTGTCCTATCCAAGGCAAAATCTTATGCTTTCTTGGGTGATACAAACATAGCCATGCTTCTTCCCTCAAGTTTTATGTCCTTTTCAACAACGCCAACCTCAGCCATTGCATCTTTAACTCTGAGAAGCAATTCCTTTCCGCTTGCACTGTGAGTAATTTCACGGCCGCGGAAACGCACCGAAACTTTCACCTTGTCACCGGACTTCAAAAACTTAATTCCCTGATTAACCTTTGTCTGAAAATCATGCTCATCGATATTGGGACTAAGACGAACCTCTTTAATATCAATAACCTTCTGGTTCTTTCTTTGTTCCTTTTCTCTTTTGGCAAGCTCAAACTTGTACTTTCCGTAATCCATGATTCTGCACACAGGCGGCTTCGCCTGGGGCGCAATCTTAACAAGGTCAAGGTTGTGCTCATCAGCCATGGAAAGCGCTTCTTTGCTTGAAACAACGCCAAGCTGTGCACCGTCAGGGCCAATAAGGCGAACTTCTTTGTCACGGATTTCCTCGTTAATCATCAATTCCTGCTTAGCTATACCTAAACACCTCCAAAATAGTTTGCACTCATTTGAAAAACAAAAAAGTGCGGAAAGCACAAAACTCCGCACTCAAAAACAAGTTCAATACCCTTTTGCCAAAAGCTGAGGGGAGAAGCGGACCTTCTGCTTTACCTTGCGAGTATATCACACAAAATCCCCTTTGTCAAGTACTTTTTTTAAATACCCAAAACTTTTCACTTTCCCCTTGAATATTTGCAAAAGATATGTTAAAATATTAAAAAGTTGCTATATATACCATAAAAGAAAGGATGATATTCTTGTATATTTTCGCAAGTTCTCTAATTGAAACAATCAAGACCCTATGCCTGTCCATTCTTTGTTCCATAATTTTTTCTGTTATGATTTTCCGTGAAAACGTTGTCGCTTATCGTTACGTTTGTTTTGTTCTCAATGTCGCGGCTTTTTTGCTTTTTCTTTTCCTTTACCGTCGCAACTGGACAAAGTTTTATAAAAACACTTTTTGTATGTCAGAATATGCTATACCTGCCACTGTTTCATTTTTGATTTATGCGACACTTTCAGCGTTTCTGTACATAAACAACTCAGCTGCTATTTTCGACATCAAAATAAGTCTTATTTTCAGATATCTTTTTCAGCACACGAGATTTTTGGAGCCTATGCTGAACTCTGAATATGCTTTTATTTCTGTGCTTGTTTCACACGCTATAACGGCTGGGGTTTTATTTTATATCCCCCTTACCGTGTCGAAAGAAATTTAGCTTCACATCTGTATATAGGCTGTCCTTTCTCAGAAAAAAGCTTTTCATATTCGGTCATAACATTACCTTCAAATTTGCTGTTATGCAAATCGAGGGTAATGTTTTTTAATTTTAGACCAAATTCTGCGAAAGAATTAAGAGAAAACTCAAAGAGTCCTCGGTTGTCAGTTTTGAAATGAATTTCTCCATTTTCACACATCAATCTTTCATATATCGAAAGGTATCTTTCGTGTGTGAGTCTGCGTTTTTTATACCCCTCTTTGCTCCATGGGTCGCAGAAGTTTATGTAAAGTCTTTCCACCTTTGTATCACTATCCATTTCTCCCAAGATTTCCGCATTCCCTGGGACAAACTTCACATTGGAAAGCCCTGCTTCCTTAACCTTTTCCATAGCAAGAACAAGAACATCAAGATTTTTTTCAAACGCAAGATAGTTTATGTCCTGATTTCTCTTTGCAGTTTCAAGGATAAATCCACCCTTTCCGCAACCTATTTCAAGATGCAACGGTCTGTCATTTTCAAACACAGCCTTTATATCATTTTTATACTTCATAATATCCCTTATCATAAGCGAAGAACAGTTTTCCATACGTTCTTCGCGATGTTTTTTTCTTCGCATTCTCATAAGATTTTCTCCATTCTGTCAAGAAAGACAATTATTTATTCAAATCACCTCGGGAGCATTTACCCAAGGTGATTTTTTTCTTTGATATTCTATCAAAAATAATTTAGAAAGTCAACTCAATCATTAAACGTAAACCCGCTGTAAACGTCAGCAAGAATATTCCACAGTTCCCTGTCGACCAATCCTTTTGTTTCTCTGTTGTAATATCTTTCTAAATCCTCAACCGCTTTTTTTGTATCACTGTCAAAGATGCCCGTAATTTTCACAGGATGGATATTGCCAAAAATTTTAGCAAGACGGCTGAGCATAACCTGAAGAACATAAATCTCCTCAAAGTCATCTCCCTCTTTGAAACCCGGAATACCAACAGGATATACATATACAGGTCTCAAAGTTTTTCGCCTAAGCACCAAATCATCATACACCCGAACAATATTCGTCCAAGTCTCAAAATCCACCTTTCCCGATATAGGCAGCCCAAATCTTTGTTGAAAAGCTCTGACCGCATTCTCTGTCTCGGGTCCGTATATTCCGTCTGGCTTTACATCAGGAATGTCTCTTATGTACCTTGCTATAAATCTCAGATATGTCTGAATTTCCCTAATGTTTTTTGGATTGTCGCGGTATGAAAAATAAATTTTATTTTCCATTTAAATTCCTCCTCTCAACCTTGAACTGTATATCCCGGATATTGACCAGGAGTTTTCAAATCGCCGTTTTTCAGATTGAAGTACGTGTCCTCAATCAAATCCCAAAGCACGGGACCGACAAAGCCTTTTGGAGGAACGCCCACATCTTCTGCGAAAGCATTAACTGCATTTTGTGTCTGTTCGCCAAAATATCCGGTAACCTCCACAGACGGTATATTTTCATAGACACCCGATATGAAATTGAGTCTTGATTGAATCACCCTAACTGCATCCGAGCTTGTTCCCAAAGTAAGAGGCGTACCCGGATACGGGGTATAATCATCCTCCAGAAATTGCGGAGGATAGTTTTCTAAGATTCCAAGATATGCGCTACTCAAAGCATTCCATGTTGTTTCATCCACCACACCAGTCTCGGGAAGACCTCTGCTTTGCTGAAAGCTCCTCACTGCATTTTCCGTAGCAGGACCAAATATTCCATCAATATTTACAGCAGGCACAGCATTGTCATATGCCGCAATCACAGACAGATAGTACTGTACAACCCTGACAGGATTTCCACTTTCCCCTACTCGGATTTCCGTAACAAAGTTTTTCGGAACATCCGCGAGCTTTATTCCCTCTGAATTCAGTGCTCCGAGCCTTGCCACCGCCACAAAAATAGACTTTATTTTATACCACGTGGCTTTTCCTATTATGCCATCCTGAGTCAGATTAAAAATTTCCTGAAACTTTCTCACAGCATCCTCGGTCTCCTCACCAAACACCCCATCAACAGAAGAAATCTTTGGAATAAGGGGGTAATCCCTTGAAATTCTGTTGAGCTGGGTTTGTATCGTCCGCACACTCTGACCGGATGAGCCAACCCGAAGGGGCGTACCCGGATAGGTTTCTGTTACATTCTGTATAGGAGCATCCTGCACAAGCTCAATGTCATCACCATAATAATATGTAAGAATATCATACGGTCCAAGCCCCTGATTTGCAAGCTCCACCGAGCCCCATTGGGAAAGTCCGTCACACGTAACCTCCCGCCCGTCACAAAACGCCGCAAAAAGCGGCTCTACATTTCCCTGACGCCTGATGTAATCGTTAAATATTTCATCAACTATCTGACTTATATTTTCAAAAATATCGCGGTTTTTCACAAATGACTGGTCAAACGCTGTGGAATTTGTTATATCAAAATTATAGCCTCTTGAGGGATACCATTCGGTATAAATTCTGTTAAGTGCATAAGAAATCTGTGCATATATGTTTGCCCTCAGGGCACTTTCGGGCCAAGTGGGAAAGACTTCACTTGACGCAACGTTTTTTATGTAATCCGAAAAACTCACCGTCACATTTTCCGCATTGGAATCTGGCGTTCCCAGATGTACCGTTATCGTTTCAGGAATAAAAGGTCTTCCTACCACAAAAAATCACCTGCCTTTTCATTCACTTTCAAAGGGTTCTTCCTCAATAACCGTGACAGTTTTTCCATTTTCCTTTCCATCGGCAAGGGGTATCATCCCCACAGGCTGGATTGAGGTTTGCCCCTCAAAAACCGGAACATTTACATTTTCCACAGTTTGGTAGCCCGGATAATCCACCCGAATATTATATTTGAAAAATCTATCCGTTCCATCCGGTGTCTGGGAATTTGCCGCAGGTGTGGTCGGCACAGCAATTATCGCCGTCCTTCCGCTTCGGTCGGTCTTCATAATCCTGACAACCTCTTCACCGCTTTCTGTGGGTTTTGATACAATTACGTTCGCGTCAGGAAGCGGTATGGCTTGGTCTGCCGTGTACACCTGAACAACAATATATCCTTCTGGCACAATATACACTCCTTTCACTTTTACTAAAATATTGTATGCACGAAGGTTTTTTTTGTGAAAGTCCTCTGTATACCCAATGTGTTTTGAGGAAATAATATCCTCAAAAAGCTTTGAATGGATGTGATAGCTTGTTTGTAACATTTATTCGTACCATCATAATGTATTTCTTTGTTATTGCTTCCCTCAGGATGCTTGGCAAACGCCAGATAGGAGAACTCGAGCCCTCAGAACTCGTAGTTACTATTGTCATTTCAGAGGTTGCAGCACTGCCTATTCAGGATACATCTCAACCGATAATCAGCAGCCTTATCGCCATTGCTTTGCTCCTGGTTCTTGAACTGGCACTTTCCTTTGGCGCATACAAAAATTTTACTTTGAGAAAAATCTTTTTCGGCACTCCAAGCGTTTTTTATGAAAAAGGAAAAATCAATCAAAAGGAAATGGCACGTCAGCGCTTCAATCTCAATGACCTTATGGAAACCGTGAGGAACACAGGTGCCACCTCTCTTTCAGAAATAGACTATATAATTATGGAAACAAACGGAAATGTAAGTGTCATTCCAAAACCTGATTTTGCGCCAGTTACCCCCAGAGATTTGAAAATTTCTCCTGCATCACAGAACTTCATAAGCTATGTTTTGGTTGACAACGGACATATAAATGACAACAATCTGCACCGACTTGGTTTCAACCGCGAGTGGCTTACAAAACAACTGGCAGCAAAAAAAATTCAAAATGCCTCTCAGGTTTTTTGTATGACCGCCGACCGCACCGGTGAAATTGTAATTATTAAAAACGATGCCCAAAAGGAGAACAAAAAACAATGAGAGCACTGATTGTGGCAATCACAATTTTTTTGGTAATCTGTATATTCATAGGAATACACTCGTATATAATGATAAATCTCACCAAACGTATAAGCCCCATTTGTGAAGAAACTATCCGTTTCGCAAGAGCTGACCAGTGGGATAAGGTTATCAAAAATATAGAGAAAATACAAAGTACTTGGGATAAAAAACGGCTTTGGGCATCCCTTACCATTTCCACAAAAAATATAGAAGAAATCGAAATCTCACTAAAGCAAAGCAGAGCCTTTGCCTCCCTCCACGAAAAGTCAGATTTTATGGGCGAATTTATTATGTTTTCTATGCTCCTTGACCATATCCCACATCAGGAAGGCTTCAGCATAGAAGAAATATTATAAAATAAAAAAAGGCGGTTGTATATAACCGCCTTTTTCTGCTAACAAATCCTATTTCATAACAACAATGCCACCATATGGTCTTATTTTCATAAGTCTTGCACTGCTCTCCCCAAACAAATCATCCATCTGTTTTTTATACGCTCCAGCAAGTTCAATCGGCACAAATGCCTGGATTGTTCCTGCAAAGCCTCCACCGTGAACTCTCACAGCACCTTTCTCGCCAACAAGTCTGCGGCTGATTTCAAGTGCAAGAGGTATTTCCTGATTTTTGGGTTTCTTTGAGGAATACAAATTCTGCAAAAGTCCTTTTGATGATTCCCCAGATTCATTCACAAGCCCCAAAAACTTTGACACATCTCCATTTTCCAAAGCACTGAATTCAATCCACGCTCTTTCATTCTCGTCAAGGAAATGAATCGCACGCAAAATTGCCCTGTCCGAACATTTTCCTCTTAAGCTTGGTAGCTTATCAAAAAACTCCGACTTTTCAACCTGCCTCATAACCTCTTTACCAAAGAAAGAAGCTACTTCACGCATTTCATCTGTTATTGCCACATAATCATCAGTGAGGTCGGCATGACTTCCCTTGGTGTCGGTAATAAAAAGACAATATCCTGAATTCTCAAAATCAAATTCACAGCTTTTCACCACAGGTGTCTGTGGGTTTTCAAAATCAATAAAGACAAATCCGCCAACCGATGACACCATTTGGTCCATAAGACCGCTTTTTTTACCGAAATACACATTTTCAGCAAACTGTCCGATTTTCGCAATTTCAACAGCACCCAATTTGCCATCATTATAATGTATGTCCATAATCGTTCCTATTAAAGTTTCAAAAGCCGCTGAGGACGAGATTCCGCTTCCACTCAAAACATCTGAAACCGCATACATATCAAAGCCGGAGACTTCTATGCCCGCTTCTTTGAATTTTGAAAGAATACCCCTTGTAATAGCAGTACTGCCTCCATCGCCTTTACAAACATCAGTTTCTGAAGTCTTAACCGAAATCTCGTTATAGCCTTCTGATAAGATTCTAATAACTCCATCGTTATGAAAAGCAACAACCCCGATAATGTCAACATCAACAGCCGCAGCCAAAACGCATCCATGCTGATGGTCTGTGTGGTTTCCACCTATCTCGGTTCTGCCGGGCGCAGAAAAAATTTCTATCTCGGCATGCTTTGGATAAGTCTCAGAGAACCTTGAAACAGCATCTCTGTATCTGTTCTTTTGTCTTTCAAAAGTTTTTTCATCATTTCCGTAAACAGCTTTCAGCCTTTCGTCAAAGCTTCCATTTTCCAGCATTTCAAAAAAATCATTTATTTTCATAATACATCACTTTCCTTCGTCTTTTATATTTTTATTATACAAAACCTCCCCGTACTCTTCTATGTAAATAATAATGCAAAATATGCACAAAATTATACTTTTTTGTGTTGCATATTCTCGAATATTGTATTATACTGTATTTTAAAGAAATCATATATGCATTTTATTATATAAAGGAGGTTTTATTTTGTACGCAAAAGCCGCATATTTAAACAACTCACTTGACGATGCTGCGGATTTGAG
>JAZNNB010000065.1:0-9972 GCA_045580025.1 Clostridia bacterium | reverse complement strand
CTTTTTCAAGTTAAACTCGTCACAGTCAGGCATAATCTGGACAATAAATCCCCCCGCCTGCTTCACACTGTAATCCCTGTCCACCAAAACTCCAAGTGCAACAAGACTCGGAATCTGCTCGGACTGAGCAAAATAAAACGCAAGGTCATCGCCTATTTCCCCTGTTTGAATTGGAACCTGACCGATATAAGGTTCTTTCATATTCATATCCTTGACAATACTAAGGTAGCCATTTTGACCGATTCCGCCGCCTACATCAAGCTTGCCTAAATGGTTAAGCGGAAGCTCCGCCAAAGGATTTTCAATATATCCCTTCACGTGACCTTTCGAGTTTGAAACCGCCATAACTCTGCCGAGAGGACCGTCCCCCCGAAGCTGAAGGGTAAGTGACGTTCCCTCATCCTTGAGCATAGCACCCATAAGTGCCGCGCCGGTAAGCAACCTCCCCAAAGCCGCAGTTCCCACAGGCATGGTGCTGTGAAACTTTCTCGCCTTTTCAACCAGACCTTTGGAATTTACTGCATAAATTCTTATGAATCCGTTTTTTGTAACTGCTTTTATAAGTTTATCAGGCATTTTATCAAAACCTTTCTTTTCTTCTTAGAAAAAATCGGCTCACAAGTCAGCCGATTTTAAGTCTGTTTGTGTTTATCGTATATTGAAAAGGATTATACGCGGGTAACGTTTGCCGCCTGCGGTCCCTTAGCTCCTTCGACAACCTCAAATTCAACTTCTGCGCCCTCTTCCAGGGTCTTGTAGCCGTCCATGGCAATCGCTGAAAAATGAACGAAAACATCTGTTCCTTCCTCGGTTTCGATAAAACCAAAACCTTTCTCAGCATTGAACCATTTAACCTTGCCTTTTTGCATAAAACTGTTCCTCCAATTCTTAGGTCAACTCATGTTGTCCACGGGTCTTAGTATATCACAATTTCCATTTTCTGTCAACCTATTTTTTAGAAAGAACGAAAAAAATCCTTTCATCCATGTCTCTTGCCGTCGAAAAACCAAAATCCTTGTAAACCCCTGTCACATCAAGACCTTTAGCGGTTGAAATTTCTGTTATTTCTTCTATCGTATATGCCCTTTCCTGCTGAAATTCATCAAAACGAGAATAGCTTCCGTCACTTTTTTCCACAAAGAAAGACAAGTCAAAATCGCACACCCGTGTTTCCTCCGAGAATTCGCTTTGCCACACATAAAAGATTCCGTCTTCCTCATTGACAAAGGTGTTTCCGCCCAAAATATCTTTGAGTTTATGAACGCTGTTTATATCAAAAATGAACACTCCACCGGGATTTAGATAATTATTCACAAGAGCAAAAAACTTCTCCAAATCCTTTTTATCGGTTATGTAATTAACCCCGTCAAGAGCACAAACTGCCGCATCCACCGTGCCATAAAGCTCCATCTCACACATATCCTGATTGAGAAAAAGGATATTAAGCCTCTCATCTTGTGCCTTATCCCTCGCTATATTAAGCATTTCACAGGAAAGGTCAATCCCTATCATATCATAGCCACGTTTTGCCATAGGTATAGTTATATTCCCCGTACCACAAGCCACGTCAAGGACAAGCTCAGGCTTTATCCCAAGCTGCTTGAAAATTTCCTCATAGTAATTACAAAAAGCCTCATAATCCGCATCCTGAAGCTTGTCATAAACCTCTGCAAAATCATTATACATAATCTCTCACACCTTTATTCATGGACTTTTTCCAGCTGAACATAAGCCGCCATAAGATTTTTTTCGCCCGCCGCATCAAATTTCACCCGAAGGAACATATCGGCACCAATAGCCTTTGCCTCAAGAACTGTTCCCTCACCAAATTTTCGATGATTAACCCTGTCACCAATGGCAAAATCCAGAGCCGCCCCGGCATTCTCGGTCTTTGGCTTTTGATACACTGACGACTTAAATACAGAAGTATCCATTTTCGGCGTTTCTGTCCTCACATAATCAAAGCCGTCATACTGCGCCTTTTTTGATGATTCTTCATTTTTCAATGTCTTTGGTATTTCCTTTAAAAACCTTGACATAATGTTGAACTTTGTCGTTCCAAACAGTGTTCTTGTATCAGTATGAGTAAGATAAAGCTTTTCTTTTGCACGGGTTATCCCCACATAACAAAGCCTGCGTTCCTCCTCCATTTCGTCGTCCATTCCCATTGACCTAACACCTGGAAAGATTCCCTCCTCCATACCTGCGAGAAACACATTTTTAAACTCAAGCCCCTTTGCACTGTGAAGGGTCATAAGAGTAACCGTCTCCTGCGCCTCATCATAATTATCAACATCAGCCACAAGAGAAATATTTTCAAGCAAATCAAAAAGCACTGTTTCAGGATTTTCTTTTACTGTCTGCTGAACCATTGACAAAAACTCCTTAAGGTTTTCAATTCTTGTCCGACTTTCAACTGTATCCTCTTTTTCAAGAGCAGACAGCATACCGCATTCTGTCATAACCGTTCTGACAAACTCCTCAAGACCTATCCCCGTTTCAAGCTTTTTTCTGAAAGAATCAATAAGCGAAGCAAACTCTGAAAGTTTTGCAGCCCCACGGGAAAGCTCGCTATAATCCCTTGCGTTCCTTGAAACTTCAAGGGCAGAAATGCCATTTTCAAAAGCAACGCTTAAAACCTTTTGAACTGTAGTATCACCAATTCCACGTTTTGGCTCATTAACA
The DNA here is from genome assembly GCA_045580025.1 of Clostridia bacterium. GTDB lineage: Bacteria > Bacillota > Clostridia > Monoglobales > Monoglobaceae > SIG440. Next base: position 7,287 of record JAZNNB010000065.1, on the reverse strand, counting down.
ACCCTCGAAAAAGCCACATTGTCGCTTTCATTCTGAATAAGTCTGAGGTATGACGTAAGGTCCTTGATTTCCTTTCTGTCATAAAACCTCAAGCCCCCAAAGACTCTGTAAGGTACAGCGCTGCGAAGAAGGGTATCTTCCACCACTCGCGACTGAGCATTCATACGATAAAGTATAGCAAAATCGTTAAAGCTTTCTCCCTGTTCATAACCCTCTCTTATTTTTTCAGCAATAAACCTCGCCTCATCAAACTCATTTCCCGCATTATAAACGGTGACAAGCTCACCCTCACCATTCTTTGTCCAAAGCTTTTTTTGTTTTCTCCCATGGTTGTTGGCAATGACCTCATTTGCCGCACTCAAAATATTTTGTGTACTGCGATAATTTTCTTCAAGTTTTATTACCTTTGCATTTTCAAACTCATCCTCAAAGCCCAGTATATTCGAAATATCTGCACCACGGAACTTGTAAATACTCTGGTCGTCATCACCAACCACACAAATATTTTTGTGTTTAGCCGCCAAAAGACTTACCAAACGGTACTGAGCGTGGTTTGTGTCCTGATACTCATCAACAAGTATATATTTAAATTTGTTCTGATAAAATTCAAGCACATCAGGGTTTTCTTCAAACAACTTCACCGTGCACATAATAAGGTCATCAAAATCAAGAGCATTGCTGGCTTTAAGCTTTCTCTGATAAAGGTGATAAACCTTTGCCACCACCGATTTGAAAAAGTCGGCCTTGAAAATTCTCTCATAGTCATCAGGATAAATAAGCTCATTTTTCGCCTGACCTATTGCCCCTGCGATTGCCTTTGGCGAAAACTCCTTTGAATCAAGGTTTAAATCCTTAAGACACTCTTTGATAACAGTCTGTTGGTCAGAGGTGTCAAAAATAACAAAGCTTTTGTCATACCCGATTTTGTCAATATCCCGTCTCAAAAACTTCACACAGGACGAATGAAAGGTGGACGCCCACACATCGTTTCCGGCATCTCCAAGCTTCTGAGAGAGCCTCGATTTCAGCTCTGCCGCCGCCTTGTTTGTAAAGGTTATTGCAAGGACGTTATATGGTCTTACCGGGTCAACCGACAAATATTCAGCGATTTGGAGTGGGATTTCCTCAATCTCGCCTCTCCTGAACCAATCAAGAATTTCAATTTCTTCATCAGTTATCCCCTTTGGCATACCGCTATCAAAATATGCTCTACCAAAGGTAAGAAGATGCGCGATTTTATGTATAATAACGGTGGTCTTTCCCGAGCCCGCACCCGCAATAACCAAAAGAGGCCCCTCGGTATTCACCACTGCCTCAAGCTGTTTTCCGTTCAGATGCTTGTATTCATTTTCGATTATTTGTTTTCGTATATCAAAAAAATTCATTACTTTTCTCCTGTTATAATTCCGCCACCTACCACGCATTCTCCATCGGTTTCATAAAAAACCACTGCCTGACCCGGCGTTATTGCCCTTTGAGGCTCATCAAATACAACCCTTGCCTTGCCTTCTCCAATCGGCACAACCGTGGCAAGCGCCGCCTTTGCACTGTACCTGACCTTTGCCAGCACCCGAATGGGCTCACCCAAACACTCAAACGAAATAAAATTAAGGTTTTCAGCAATCAATTCCCCAGAAAACTCCGTGCCTTTTTCGCCCAAAACCACCTGATTTTTTTCTGCATCAATTCTCAGCACAAACATAGGCTTTCCAAAGGTAACACCAAGTCCTTTCCGCTGACCAACTGTATAGTGAATTATCCCTTTGTGTCTGCCAAGAACATTCCCATTCTCATCCACAAAATCTCCGGACAAAATTTCCTCTCCCGTCCGTCTTTTTATAAATCCGGCATAGTCATTGTCGGGAACAAAACAAATCTCCATACTGTCAGGTTTTTTGGCAGTAATAAGTCCTCGTTCTTCAGCAATTTTTCGTGTTTCGTCTTTTCCCCCAAGTTCACCAAGCGGCATCAAGGTCTTTGAAAGCTGCTCCTGCGTCAGCGAATAAAGGGCATAAGTCTGGTCTTTCCCCAGAGCCTTGGCACATTTAAGAAGATACCGCCCCGACTTTTCATCAAATTCTATTTTTGCATAATGTCCAGTTGCAATATAGTCAGCTCCCAAAAGTTCCGCCTTTTTCAGCATAGCATCAAACTTCAAAAATTTGTTGCAGGCAATACACGGATTTGGCGTTCTTCCATTTTTATACTCATTCACAAAATAGTCAATTACATATTTCTGGAAGTCGGCACGAAAATCCATAACGTGATGCTCAATACCCAACTTATAGCAGACATACCTTGCATCCTCCACAGCAGAAAGGGAACAACAAGTCCCCTCACTGAGGCACCCATCCACGATTTCGCCATCCCACAGACGCATGGTAAGCCCCACCACATCATACCCTTTATCCTTAAGGATCGCCGCAGCAACGCTTGAATCAACGCCCCCCGACATACCTATAACTACTCTTTTCTTAGCCATAAAATTTTTTAAAAAGGCTGACATACGCCAGCCTTTTCATCCTTTCAAATTTTATTCCTCTTCGCCATGTCCATGATGACAGCAAGCACAATCGCCATTGCAACCAACAATATGCGTAGGGTCAATTCCCTTGCGGTTATAATAATCCGCAATAGCTGAATGAATTGCCTCCTGAGCGAGGTTCGAACAGTGCATTTTCACAGGGGGAAGTCCGTCAAGCGCCTCAGCCACAGCAACATTGGTGATTTCAAGTGCTTCATCTATGGTCTTTCCTTTAACCATTTCTGTCGCCATACTTGACGTAGCAACAGCCGCACCGCAACCAAACGTCTTGAACTTCACGTCCTCAATTTGCTTTGTGTCATCATTGATTTTCATATAAATCTTCATGATGTCTCCGCACTTGGGGTTTCCTACCTGACCAACTGCGTTTGCATCTTCAATTTCTCCCACATTTCTCGGGTTTGAGAAATGGTCCATAACCTTTTCACTATACATATTTTATCCTTCTTTCAGTAAAATCTATTTATTTTTAACCGCCTCATAAAGTGGCGACATTTCACGAAGCCTTGAAACAATGGTCTTCAGGCTATCAACAATCCTGTCAACGTCCTCCATGCTGTTGCTTTCGCCAAAAGACACGCGCAAAGAGCCATGAGCTACCTCGTGTTTAAGTCCGATTGCCAGAAGCACGTGTGACGGATCCAGTGACCCTGATGTGCAAGCACTTCCGCTGGATGCTGAAATCCCTTGCATATCAAGCATCAAAAGGAGTGATTCACCCTCAATGAATTCAAATGAGATATTTGCATTCCCCGCAAGTCTCTTTGTTCTGTGTCCGTTGAGCCTTGTATAAGGGATTTCTTCAAGAACTCTGTCAATAAATCTATCCCTCATTTTTTCAAGCTTTGGCACTTTTTCGCCCATTTCAGCTGTTGCCAGAGAAATCGCTTTTGCAAGTCCCACAATAGATGCTACATTCTCTGTTCCCGCACGCTTGTTTTTCTCCTGAGCACCACCGGTAATAAAAGGTTTAACCTTTACTCCCTTTCTTATATAAAGAGCCCCGCTGCCTTTGGGACCATACAACTTATGTCCCGTCATTGACAAAAGGTCAACGCCCATCTGTTCCACATCAATTTCCATCATTCCCATTGCCTGAACAGCATCGGTATGGAAAATAACACCCTTTTCACGAGTTATCTTGCCGATTTCTTCTATTGGCATAATTGTTCCAATTTCGTTATTCGCTGTCATAATTGTAACAAGAATGGTCTCGTCACAAATAGCACTTTTAACATCCTCAGGTGAAACCATACCAAATTCATCCACTGGCAAATAGGTAACACTGAAGCCCTCTTTTTCAAGAGCTTGGCAGGTGTGAAGCACTGCGTGATGTTCAACAGCCGATGTGATTATATGATTTCCTTTTGCTTTATTGGCATAAGCCACACCTCTGATTGCCCAGTTGTCCGCTTCCGTGCCCGAGCCAGTAAAAAATATTTCGTCGGGACTTCCTCCGATTGCCTTTGCAACCTCTTCTCTTGCCTCGCTGACCGCCTTTTTCGCCGTTCTTCCCTCCTGATAAACAGTGGATGCATTGCCAAAGTTTTCCGTAAAATAGGGAATCATGACATCAAGCACCTCACGTCTTATGGGCGTGGTGGCTGCGTGGTCAACATAAATCCGTTTTGTTTCCATATTGATAACTACCTTTCCTTTTAAAACTGCGGAGTAACCTTGCGAACAAATCTTGTCCGTAAAAATCTATGAAAAGTAGACCTCTCCGTAAATTTAATCAATTTGCGCGAGCTATACGCGATGTTTTTCGGTCTCCATAACTGCCAAACGATCACAACGTTCATTTTCAGGATGCCCCGCATGACCCTTGACCCATACCAAAGAAACCTCGTGCATATCAAGAAGTTCAAGAAGCCTCTCCCACAAATCAGGGTTCTGGGCCGCATCACGCTTGTTGCGCATCCAGCCGTTTTCACGCCATTTACGAGCCCAGCCGCAATTTATTGCATCCACAAGATACTTTGAATCGCTGTAAAGGGTGACAATGCACTTTTCTTTAAGTGCGCTAAGTCCAACTATCGCTGCAGTGAGTTCCATACGGTTATTAGTGGTTAAAGCTTCACCGCCCGAAAGCTCTTTTTCCGCGCCGTTGTACCGAAGCACCACCCCATATCCGCCCGGACCGGGATTCCCGCTGCAGGCACCGTCAGTGAAAATTTCAACCTTTTTCATTTTAGCACTGCTCCAAATTGATTATTCGGAAAATGCAAGTCAAATTTTGCATTCCGCATTTTATTGTATCATATATTTTCCAAAAAATCTATATTATTTTTAACAAATCTGCAAAAAAATATCTAAGCTTTATTTATTTTCCTTGGTTTTCATTTTATTGCGCCATGTTTTCGCAGAAACACCAACTGTTTTTTTGAATACCCGCCTGAAATAATTACTGTCCAAAAATCCCACCATCCCAGCAATCTCTTCCACAGATTTTTCGGTATTTGCAATCAGTTCCTTGGCTTTTTCAATTCTTCTGTTTCTTATATACGCCGCAATCCCCTCTGCCATAACAGGTCTTGTTATCTCATAAAGAACTGTTCTTGAAACCAGCATTTTTTCGCACAGCATGGATATGGACAAATCCTCTCCCAAATGCTCGTCAATAAATTCAATAACTTTCTTTGTTTTTCCATCTTCTCTTAAAACCACTATGCTTTCAAGGTAAATATATGAAACAAAGGTATTCAGCAAAGCAGAAACCGCCTTTATCTGTTCGCTTCCCCTGTATTTAACAGCCTTGATTTTTTCTTCCAACTCACCAAAATCCAAGGGATATTCTCGGCAACACTCCATAACCTTTTTCCTGAATTCCTGTTTGTCCTTTATATCAGTAATCTGCCCAAACATTATATATCCAATGGTGTTTCCGCCCTCCTTGAGAGGTGCAACCACCTCAGTAAGCCCTGCGTGACAGGTATACTGAACGAGAGCATCCTTTTCCTTGCAGGTCTGACACCACTTTTCTACACTTTGATAGCACCTTGAATTTCCGCCTGAAGCATTTTTCATCATGGAACAAAATTCCGAATCAATATTGGGATAACAAATCACTTCCCTGAACGAATCATCATAAACCACTATTTTTATTTTTGTAAGTTCATAAAAAGACTTGATAAGTTCTAAAAGCCTCTCGTTATCTATTTCCAGAATCATTTTTGCTACCTCAATTTCCGTACGTTTTTACAGTTTTCGTACAAATATCCCTTTTATTATACCACAAAATATGCTAAAATCAAGGTATATTTTTAAATTGGTGGAGGCTTTAAAATGAAAATTACAAACGTTGAAGCAATTATCGTAAAACAAAAGGAAATAGAATTGATTGGTGACGGCAGCCAGGACACTGTTGTTATCAAGGTTTATACCGACGAAGGCATTGTTGGCGTAGGTGAAGTTGACTCATCGCCCTACGTTGTAAAAAGCGTAATCGAAGCACCTGCATCACATATGGTTTGCATGGGCCTCAAGCACGCAGTTATCGGCGAAGACCCCTTTGATGTTGAAAAAATCTGGCACAAAATGTATGACCTTGCCTACTATCACGGAAGACGTAGTGTGGTAATTCACGCTATGAGTGGTATTGATATGGCGATTTGGGACATCATGGGAAAGGCTACCGGTCTTCCTGTTCACAAGCTTCTTGGCGGTTCATTCCGCGACAGCATTCAGGCTTACTGCAGTGTTCTTATGCCTGACAACGAGGACGAAATCAAGCGCATTGCTGATACATATTTGCCCCAGGGCTATAAGGGTATCAAATTCGGTTGGGGTGCTCTTGGTCAGTCTCCCGAAAAAGACCTTGAGCTCGTAAAAGCCGCAAGACGTGCAATGGGCGATGGTCCTGAACTTATGATTGATATTGGTATGGCGTGGAAAGATTTGAAGGGTGCAATAAATCTTTGTAACGCATTCAAAGACTACGGCGTTTATTGGGTTGAAGAACCTTTCAAGCCCGACTATCTTGATAGCTATAAAAGACTTTGCGAAAGCACAGATATGAGAATTTCAGCCGGCGAAGAAATCGGCACACTTTTCGAATTTGATGAGCTCATCAACAACTGCAACATCGATATTATTCAGCCTGACATCAGCCGTTGCGGTGGTATTACAATCGCGAAAAAGGTTATCGATATGGCATACAAAAAGGGTATTACCCTTATTCCTCACGCATTCAAGACAGGCATTCTTATGAGCGCATCACTTCACATCATCGCAAACACACCAAATGCGCTCTGGCTTGAATACGTAAATCAGGAAACAGTACTGAGCAAGACTTTGGTAAAACGCCACTTCACCATTGATGACAAGGGTGTTGTTACCATTCCTTCAGCTCCCGGTCTTGGTATTGAGCTTGACGAAGAAGTTCTGAACTACTACAAGGTTGAAGTATAATGACCGAGCAGATTAAAAAAATTCTGGTTTTAAACAGGCTTGCCTACGACTCAGTAAGGCAGAATTACCGACTGGGAATGACCGAAGCAGATATTAAAAACCTCATCGCATCAAACTGTAATTGCGATGAATTCACAGGTGATTTTGTTGCCGGAATCCATTCCGGAGCCATCGAGGGTGACGCTACTGACTATGTTCTGAAAAAAGGTGACTGTCTCATTCTGGATTTGCAGTTTTGCTTGGATGGAATCTGGACAGATACAACACGTACTTTTTTCATCGGCGAGCCCTCTTCAAAGCAGCTTTTGGCTTACAATGCCGTCTTGCTGGCA
>JAZNNB010000064.1:0-2404 GCA_045580025.1 Clostridia bacterium | reverse complement strand
TAAATCATTTTTTATTATATCTTCAAAGCTTTCACGTTCCACCGCAGTATATTCGCCCGTTTTTGTCAGCATCACAATCGGGGGACGGGGAAGTCTGTTATAATTTGACGCCATTGAATAGTTATAGGCACCCGTTGTCATAACTGCGATAGTATCGCCACGTTTCACACTTGACGGCATTTGCACATTTTCCTGAATTATATCGCCGCATTCACAGCATCTTCCAACAACCGAGCAAGAAAAGTCACATTCCTCATTCATCTTGTTTGCTGTTACCACGGTATATTCTGAGCCATAAAGAGCAAATCTTGGGTTGTCCGACATTCCGCCATCGATTGAAACATAGTTCTTATATTCAGGGATAATCCTCACACTGCCAACTGTATAAAGAGTGAGTCCACTGTCCGCAACGATTGAACGACCAGGCTCCATACGTATTGCGGGAACATCCAAATCCAGCTCACTGCATTTTTCTTTCACCATTTTTGCTACCTGAGCAATGTTCGCCTCAATATCAATCACGGGGTCTCTTTCAACATATCTAACGCCGTAGCCGCCACCAAGATTAAGGATTGCTGTTTCGCAATCAAACTTTGATTTCATATCAGCAACAAACTCGAGCATAATATCAGCAGTTTTGAAATATACATCCGAGTCAAAAACCTGCGAGCCCACGTGACAATGAAAACCACAAAGCCTTATGTTCTTCTTTGAAAGTGTATACTTGACAATATCTTCTGCTGCACCTGTTTCGATTGCAAAGCCGAACTTTGAATCAACTTTGCCTGTTGCCACCGCATCATAGGTATGAGGGTCAATCCCCGGTGTTATGCGGATGAGCATAGCCTGACAGTGATTCATTTTGCCTGCAATATCATCGATAGCATCAATTTCTTCACGGCTGTCAGCCACAAAATATCCTATGCCGTTTTCTATTGCATACTTTATGTCAAAATCAGTCTTGTTGTTGCCGTGGAAATACGCCTTTTCCATAGGAAATCCGGCACTTTTTGCGGTATGAATTTCGCCGCAGGAAACCACATCAATGCCTATACCCTCTTCCATTGCTATTTTATAAATAGCTTTAAAGGATGCCGCCTTGCTGGCATAAAGTGGCAATGCATCCTCACCAAAATATTTTTTCATTGCATCAACGTATGTTCTGCAATTTTTCCGTATACGTTCTTCATCCATAAGGAAAAGGGGAGTCTGATATTTCTGGGCAAGCTCCACCGTGTCCCGACCTGCAAAGGTCAAATTTCCTCTCTGGTTTATTCCAAGATTTTCACAAATCATTTACAGTTGTCCTTTCATGAAAATTAAATCTCAATTCCGTTTTCTCTCATAAGTCTGTACATATTTTCAGCATGAGCGTTTTCCATTGGAGTAAGTGGAAGTCTGAGATAATTCTCTCCAAATCCCATAGCAGAAACAGCAGCTTTCACAGGAATTGGGTTTACCTCACAGAAAAGTGCATCAATGAGGTCAAGGTACTGAAGCTGAAGTCTTTTGCTTTCTTTCACGTCCCCAGAGAAAAAGCTGTCACAGATTTTCACAGTATCCTTAGGAGCTATATTTGAAAGAACAGAAATAACACCAACACCACCAAGTGACATTATTGGAACAATCTGGTCATCGTTTCCTGAATAAATAGCAAAATCCTCATCAACCAGTGATGCCACCTTTGCAATTTGAGAAATATTTCCGCTTGCTTCCTTTATACCCACAATATTTGGGTGCTTTGCAAGTACAGCACAGGTTTCAGGTGTGATGTTACAGCCTGTACGAGACGGAACATTGTAAAGAATAACGGGCTTTGTGCTTGCATCAGCGATAGCAGTAAAAGACTGAATAAGTCCGTTTTGAGTTGCTTTATTATAGTAAGGTGTAACAACCAGCATAGCATCAGCACCAACCTCACACGCATATTTTGTGAGGCTTATTGCATAGCTTATGTCGTTTGAACCGGTACCTGCAATAACGGGAATTCTGCCCGCTACCTTTTCAACAGCAAATTTAAGAACATCCTTGTGCTCCTGGTCAGAAAGCGTAGAGCCCTCACCGGTTGTGCCGGCAACAACTATGGCATTGACGCCCTCTTCAATCTGCCATTCAATAAGTCTTTCAAAGCTTTCATAGTCCACTCCATTTTCATTCATAGGCGTAACAATGGCTGTTGCAACACCTTTAAAAACAGTTTTCTTCATTTCCAAAACTCCTTTACCTGATTATCTTTTTGCTTTCATAAAAAAATGATAGCTGATTTTTCAACTATCATAAGATATATGCAAGGATATAAAACCATTAACAAATATGATATGATAGCTCTCCGCACTTGTGCGACAACATTTGAGATATTATTCCCAACTGCCAGACCGGTCCTTTGCCACGAACCGTCTTCGGC
>JAZNNB010000063.1:0-2233 GCA_045580025.1 Clostridia bacterium | reverse complement strand
GGAGATGCACCAAGACCTCTGCCCATAGGTGTTGCAGCCTTGAGAGCCTTTGCATCAAACTGTGGGTGGAGAAGTGTATCAAGGTTTCTTGGGTCGATCATAGCAACAGCCTGCTTCTTATCAATCATACCCTCATCAACCAAGTCACAAGCAATCTTGAGAGCAGCCTTTGCTGTTCTCTTACCATTTCTTGTCTGGAGCATAAAGAGCTTTCTGTTTTCGATTGTAAATTCCATATCCTGCATATCTCTGTAATGGTCTTCGAGAATAGCGCAAACTTTGTTGAATTCATCAAATGCTTCAGGGAACTTCTCTGCCATCTGAGCGATAGGCATAGGTGTACGAACACCAGCAACAACGTCTTCACCCTGTGCGTTAACAAGGAATTCACCCATAAGACCACGGTCACCTGTAGCTGGGTCACGAGTGAACGCAACACCTGTACCACAGTCGTCGCCCATGTTACCGAAAGCCATCATCTGTACGTTAACAGCTGTACCCCATGAATAAGGGATATCGTTGTCACGACGGTAAACGTTTGCTCTGGGGTTATCCCATGAACGGAATACGGCTTCAACAGCACCCATAAGCTGTTCCTTGGGATCAGATGGGAAATCTTTGCCGATTTTGCTCTTGTATTCAGCTTTGAACTGTCCTGCAAGAGTCTTGAGGTCATCAGCAGTAAGCTCGATATCCTGAGTTACGCCTTTAGCCTCTTTCATTTCATCGATAAGCTGTTCGAAATATTTCTTACCAACTTCCATAACTACGTCAGAATACATCTGAATGAATCTTCTGTAGCAGTCCCAAGCCCAACGGGGATTGCCAGATTTAGCTGACATAGCTTCAACAACGTCTTCATTGAGACCGAGGTTGAGAATTGTGTCCATCATACCGGGCATTGATGCTCTTGCACCACTACGAACTGACACGAGAAGAGGATTCTCTTTGTCGCCAAACTTTTTGCCGCAGATAGCTTCCATCTTGGTGATGTTTTCCATGATTTCTGCTTGGATTGCATCGTTGATTTTTCTGCCGTCTTCATAGTACTGAGTACAAGCCTCTGTTGAAACTGTGAAGCCCTGTGGAACAGGAAGGCCGATTTTTGTCATTTCAGCAAGGTTTGCACCTTTGCCGCCGAGAAGCTCTCTTTGAGATGCGTCGCCTTCGCTGAAGAGGTATACGAATTTTTTGCTCATTTAAAAAATTCCTCCTTAAAGTATATAAAAAATTTAATTATTTATCATTAGATTGTGCCTTTGCGAAGTTCACGGAAAAAACGTTTGAGAATTTCTTGACATTCTTCAAGTAAAATTCCGCCCTCGCAATTTGTGTGGCAGAAGAGCCCGTCTGCTGTGGGAACTGGTATCCTTGAAAGGACGCTGCCCCCTTTTGGGTCGGGAGCTCCAAAATAAAGATTTTTTATTCTTGATTGGCTGATTGCACCGCTACACATAATGCATGGCTCAAGCGTTACATACATATCACATTGGTGTAGTCGCCACCCGCCAAGAGCTTTGCAGGCGGCGTCTATGGCAAGAAGTTCTGCGTGATAGAGGACGTTTTTGCCGGTTTCACGCAAATTATGTGCCGAGGCAATGATTTCACCATCTTTGACGATAATGGCACCAATGGGTGTTTCGCCAATGGAATAGGCTTTTTCGGCTTCTTCGAGCGCCGCTTTCATAAAAAATTCTTTATCTTCCATAATATAACCATTAAAAGGACAAAAGAACACAAAAACTCACGATAGCCGTGATTTTTCAAAAACAGCATCGTTAGCATTTTGTCCGTATAAATTTTCAGGTAAGTTTACTGAATGTAGGGCTTGAGCTCTGCTTCAAGAGAACTGCATTCATCACTGTGGATTTCAACTTTAACTGCTTTGCTGAGGTCAAGGCTGTAAATACCCATGATTGACTTTGCGTCAACAACGTATCTGCCAGAAGTGAGGTCGATGTCAAAGTCGTATTTTGTAGCGATGTTAACAAAGTTTTTAACATCTTCAGGGGACTTAAGCAAAATGTCAAAAGTTTTCATTTCAGTGCCTCCTTAAATAAAATTGATATTTTACCTTAACATTATATATTTTTTTCTTGCAATAGTCAATAAAAAAGTGTATAATTTTATCACAAATTTTTTTAAAAAATAAAAGGCAGAATTGGATGTTTTGAAATATGACTGTAAAATTTATAACTTTGGGTTGCAAAACCAACTTTTATGAGAGTCAGGC
>JAZNNB010000062.1:0-37299 GCA_045580025.1 Clostridia bacterium | reverse complement strand
AGGGCAAATTTGTTTTTCTTGCTTTCCACCGTTTCTTTCTTTGAAACCGTAATGGAAAACAAGGCAAGAACAAAATAATATCCTGCAATAGAAAACAGCAAAAGCTGGCATATATCAATAAATACTTTAATCACCAATGCGGAACCCGCCTTCCTTTTATCAATCCATAACACTTTTGTTTCAATAATAAATATTCCGCCCATTCAAGAACATGTTCCAAAGCACCTTGAACAAAACACAATATATCAGTATTATTATACATTAACCGACAAATAATTTCAATAGGTTTAGAGAAACTTTTATTGTATGCCGCCTTTTTCTCTATCCATTTCGGTAACTTTGTGAATCCTTACAGCATACAATAACTTTTAAGATATATATTTAGCTGATTTTATGACAAATTTTTATAAGAAATCACTTTACTATATCAAAACTTTAGTGTATAATATTTATGTATGTAAATTTATCCACAGAAAACTGTGAGGTTTTATTATATGAATTTTTTTAAAACATTAAAGCTCGAGGTTAATCTGGCGTTCGAACGCGACCCCGCCGCAAGAAGCCGGCTTCAGGTGTTGTTTTTATACCCTGGCGTAAAAGCAATGCTCAGCTACCGCCTTGCCCACAAGCTCCATCAGCACGGCTTTTATTTCCTTGCTGACTGGGTTTCAAAACGTGCAAGACGCAAAACAGGCATAGAAATCCACCCTGCAGCAAGAATTGGAACAGGTCTTTTCATTGACCACGGCATGGGTGTGGTAATTGGCGAAACCGCCATAATCGGCGACAACTGTACCATATACCAAGGCGTGACTCTGGGCGGTACAGGAAAGGACAAAGGGAAACGTCATCCAACCATCGGAAACAACGTTACCATCGGCAGCGGCGCCAAAGTTCTTGGTCCATTCACCGTGGGCGACAACAGTAAAATTGCTGCCAACGCAGTTGTGCTCAACGAAATCCCCCCCAACAGCACTTGTGTCGGCGTTCCCGCTCACATAGTAAAACGTGATAACGTGAAAATCGCCCCTGCAAAAATCGATTTGGACCAGATTCACATTCCCGACCCTGTTTCAATGGAGCTTTGCAAGTTGCGTGTTGAACTTGACAATCTCAAATCAAGTCTTAAAAACGACAATCCTGAGGAATAAAAATCTCCGTTACAGAAAGGACTATCAAAATGAAAGTTTTCAATACATTAACCCGAAAAAAAGAAGAACTCGTTCCTGTGGAAAAGGGCGTTATCCGTATGTATTCCTGCGGTCCTACGGTATATAACTATTTCCACATAGGAAACGCACGTCCATTTATTATCTTTGATACACTCCGCCGTTATCTTGAATACAGCGGTTTCAAGGTATATTTTGCCCAGAACTTCACGGATATTGACGACAAAATGATAAACAAGGCAAATGAGCTGGGCATTACCGTAAAAGAGCTTGCTGACCAGTATATTGCTGAATATTTCAAGGATGCAGATGGTCTTGGCATCAAGCGTGCCACCTTCCACCCCAGAGCAACCGACAACATCGACGCAATCATCGAAATAGTAAAAGAACTTGAGGACAACGGTTATGCCTACAACGTAGACGGCGACGTATATTTCGCAGCAAAAAAATTCAAGGAATATGGAAAACTTTCACACCAGCCCCTTGAAGATTTGGAAAGCGGTGCAAGAATAAACATAAACGAAGACAAGCGTGACCCTATGGACTTTGCCCTCTGGAAGAAACAAAAGCCGGGCGAGCCCGCGTGGGAAAGCCCCTGGGGTATGGGAAGACCGGGCTGGCACATTGAGTGCAGTGCTATGGCAAACAAGTTTTTGGCAAAAACCATTGATATTCACAGCGGCGGTCAGGACCTTATCTTCCCCCACCACGAAAACGAAATTGCACAGAGCGAATGTGCCCATGGCGTCACTTTTGCTAACTATTGGATGCACAACGGCTATATAAACATCGACAACAAAAAAATGTCAAAATCTCTTGGCAATTTTTTCACGGTTCGTGAAATTGCAGAAGAGTTTGATTATGAGGTTATCCGTTTCTTTATGCTTTCAGCACATTACAGAAGCCCCATAAACTTCAGCAAAGACCTTATGCAGTCGGCAAAATCCGCCCTTGACAGAATTTATAACTGCCTTGGAGATATGACCTTTGCTATGGAAAACGCAGAAAATAGCGAAAATATTTCAGAAAAAGAAATCACATACAAAGAAACTGTTCTCGCCCTCAAAGAAAAATACATCGCAGCTATGGACGATGACCTCAATACAGCGGATGCGATTTCCGTTATTTTCGAAATCGTTTCAGAAGCAAACAAAAACATCATCGGAAATACCGATTTTTCAAAGGAAACCATCTCACTCACTATCGACACAATCCGTGAGCTTGGCGGCGTTCTTGGTCTTCTTGCAAAGGATGCGGATAGCGATACAGACGATGAAATAAACGCTATTTTAAAAGAGCGTGAAGCCGCCCGCAAAGAAAAGAACTGGGCAAAATCCGATGAACTCCGTGATAAACTTCGCGAAATGGGTATAATAGTAAAAGACACCCCACAAGGCCAGCAAATCACAAAAGCCTGATTAAGTCTGCGAGGTAAGTCTTATGCTTGATACTTTTATTAAAGAATTTGAAGTGGGAAAAAAAGTCCCCCCGAACCAATACTCCCCCCTTGCTCTTGCATATCTTGGTGATGCGGTATATGAACTTTTTGTCAGGACCTATCTTTTAAAAGACCTCAATATGCCTGTTCAAAAACTCCACAAAGCCGCAATCGGAATGGTGAATGCAAAAGCACAGTCCGATCTTTATCAGAAAATAAAGGACATCCTCACCGAAGAGGAAACCGCGGTCTACAAACGGGGCAGAAACACAAACTCACACCCGCCAAAAAACGCAGATTTGATTGACTACAAATCTGCTACCGGCATTGAGGCACTGATTGGTTATCTTTATTTAAAAGGCGACAGCGACAGAATTCTTGAACTTATGCGAAACCTTATCATCTGACAGCCTTTGCATTTTTACATATTAAACATTTAGGAGATGTGTAAAAATGCTTGCCGTTTTAAGAAAATATTTCTTTGTTTTCCTGGGCTCATTTGTTGTGTCACTGTCACTGAATTTGTTTTTAGTTCCCGCAAATATTGCTCCCGGTGGCTTAAGCGGTGTTTCAATCCTCATAAACCACCTGACAAAGATTCCTGTGGGAATTTCCATTTTGGTTTTGAATATTCCAATATTTTTATTGAGCCTTAAATATTTTGACAAAGGTTTTCTCATATCATCACTTTTTGGCATGGTTTCTTTGTCTGTATTTACCGACATCTTTTCTTTTTTTGCTCCTGTGACAAGAGACGTCCTTTTGTCAGCAATATACGGCGGAAGCCTTATGGGTCTTGGCCTTGGAATAGTTTTCTGGTCAGGCGCAACCACAGGCGGCACAGACATTGCAGCACAAATTTTGAAAAAACATTTTCCGTCCTTTTCCATAGGTCGATTTATCCTGATAATTGATGTTGTCATTGTTCTTTTAGCAGGTGTAACCTTTGGACGTTTGGAGGTTATCCTTTATTCCGCAATAGCGCTCTTCTTCTGCTCCCACGTGGTGGATTTGATGCTTGAGGGCATTGATTTTGCAAAAATCGCTTATATCATATCGGACAAACCCGAAGAAATTTCTTTTGGTATTTACCAGCAACTAAACCGGGGTACCACCGCACTCCACGCATCATCCCACTATACAAAAAACGAAAAAACTGTTCTTATGTGTGTGGTAAAAAAATACGAAATAAACAAACTGAAAAAAATTATAAAGCTCATTGACAGCGGTGCTTTTGTCGTTCTCTCCGATGCCCATGAGGTGTTGGGGAACGGGTTCAAAACCACTTGAGTTTTATACTTTAATATAAACAATTTTCAAACAAACGGAGGCCAACAACCATGAACAACAATTACACCGAGCTCAAGCGGTCTGCTGCAAACATCCGCAAAATGGTGCTTGAAGCAACCTGCAATGCCAAATCCGGTCACCCGGGCGGCTCGCTCTCTTCAGCAGATATTCTGGCATATCTCTTTATGTCAGAGATGAATATCGACCCAAAAAATCCACAAAATCCTGACCGAGACAGGTTTGTCCTTTCAAAAGGTCACGCTTCCCCCGCCCTTTACGGAGCCCTTGCTGAGCGTGGATTTATTCCAAAAGAGGACATAAAGACATTCAGAAATGCCGAAAGCTATCTTCAGGGACACCCTGATATGAAAGGTGTACGTGGCGTAGATATGTCAACCGGATCACTCGGTCAAGGCATAAGTGCAGCCTGCGGAATGGCGCTTGCCGGAAAGCTCAACAAAAAGGCCTATCGGGTTTATTCCATCATTGGTGACGGGGAATGCGAAGAAGGTCAGGTATGGGAAGCAGCTATGTTTGCTGCTCACTACAAACTTGACAACCTCACCGTTTTTCTTGACTTCAATAATCTCCAGATTGACGGAAACATCCGTGACGTTATGAACCCCACGCCTTTTGACAAGAAATTTGAAGCGTTCAACTGGAATGTTCTCACAATAAACGGCCACAATTTTGATGAAATATCAGATGCCGTAAAAAAAGCAAAAGAAACAAGAGGAATGCCTACCATAATTATCGCAAACACCATAAAGGGTAAAGGCGTTTCGTTCATGGAAAACCAGTGTAGTTGGCATGGCAGTGCTCCCTCTGTTGAACAATGCGAGATAGGCACTCGTGAACTTGATGAATACATAAATTCTTTAGGAGGTGCACTCTAATGTATAAAATCGGTGAAAAAATAGCAACACGCGAAGCTTACGGTGCAGCTCTTGCAGAGTTTGGGTGTGATGAAAGAATTATCGTTCTTGATGCTGACCTTTCAAAATCAACCAAAACCGACTACTTCAAAAAAGTATATCCCGAAAGATTTATAAATGCAGGTATCGCCGAGGGCAATATGCTCTCTGTTGCAGCAGGTATGTCAACCTGCGGCAATATTGTTTTTGCAAGTTCCTTTGCAATGTTTGCATCTGGCAGAGCTTTTGAACAAATCCGCAACTCCATTGGCTACCCTGCTTTAAACGTAAAAATCGGCGCAACCCACGCAGGAATTTCCGTTGGTGAAGACGGCGCTACACACCAGTGCCTTGAGGATATTGGCATTATGCGCACAATCCCCAATATGACCATTATCAATCCTGCTGATGCTACTGAAGCCCGTCTTGCAGTAAAAGCTGCAATCGACCATCAGGGGCCTGTTTATCTTCGCTTTGGAAGGCTTGCTGTTCCTACCATTTTTGATGAAAACTACAAATTCGAAATCGGCAAAGGGGTTGAGCTTGAAAGCGGCTGTGACCTTACAATTATTGCAACAGGTCTTATGGTTCCATATGCCCTCGAAGCAAGAACTGTCTTAGCTGAGCTTGGCATTTCAGCAAGGGTGGTTAATATCCACACCATAAAACCCATCGACAAAGAAATTATCATAAAAGCAGCAAAAGAAACCGGCGCAATCGTTACTGCCGAAGAGCATAACATAATCGGCGGTCTTGGCAGTGCAGTAGCTGAAGTTTTATCAGAAAACGTACCCGTTCCAATGGCAAGAGTTGGAACTCAGGACGTGTTCGGTCGTTCCGGAACTCCCCAGAAGCTCTTTGAAATTTATGGCCTTGACACAAAAACAATCGTAGAAAAAGCAAAAGAAGTCCTCGCAAAAAAATAAGTACATATCAAACCTTTTGGTTTTAACTTTGGAAAGGGGCTTAAAATATGAAAATTTTTGACTCAGTAAGCGACCTCATCGGCACTACTCCACTTCTTTGCCTGTCAAGATATAAAGACAAAACCGGTCTCAGTGCCACAGTTCTTGCAAAGCTCGAATATTTCAACCCCGCAGGAAGCGCCAAGGACCGCATCGCAAAAAAAATGATTGAAGATGCTGAAGGAACTGGTCTTTTGAAACCTGGTTCTGTGATAATTGAGCCAACAAGCGGTAATACAGGTATTGGTCTTGCAGCGGTTTCGGCATCAAAGGGTTATAAAACCATTTTCACTATGCCCGAAACCATGAGCATTGAACGTCAAAACCTTTTAAAAGCCTATGGTGCAGAAATTGTCCTCACCGATGGAAAGCTTGGTATGAGTGGAGCAATCCAGAAAGCCGCCGAGCTCGCTGAAAAAACAGAAAACAGCTTCATTCCATCACAGTTTGAAAATCCCTCAAATCCCAAGGCTCATTATCTGACAACCGGCCCTGAAATATGGGACGATACCAAAGGAAAAGTCGATATTTTTGTTGCAGGTGTGGGCACGGGCGGTACAATCAGCGGCACGGGAAAATATTTAAAAGAACAAAATCCGGACATAAAGGTTGTGGCGGTTGAACCATCAGGTTCGCCCGTTCTCTCCAAAGGAACATCCGGTCCCCATGGTCTTCAGGGGATAGGTGCAGGATTCATCCCAAAAGCCCTTGACACTTCAGTGATAGACGAAATAGTTACTGTCACCGAGGATAACGCATACGGGGCAAGCCGCACCCTTGCAAAATATGAGGGAATTCTGGTTGGCATTTCATCCGGCGCAGCACTTTTTGCGGCAACTGAAATTGCAAACCGCCTTGAAAACAAGGATAAAACCATTGTGGTTTTGCTCCCTGACACAGGCGAACGTTATATGTCAACATCACTATTTTCTGAATAGAAAAATACAAAAAGAACGTTTTGGTTTTCCAAAACGTTCTTCCTTTTTTATTTAGATGTACTTCCAAATCCACCGTTTCTTACATCTGTAACATCGTCGTCAACTGTTATTCCATATTCAAGGAATATCCCCTGGGCAAAAGCATCACCGCAATTTATTGTGACGGTTTTCCCATCCTTTGAGTCATTTGTTATTTTGATAAAAATATGCCCCTCATTGTCCGAATAATAATAATCGCTGTCAATAATCCCAACAGTATTGTTAAGCTGAAGTCTGTACTTAAATCCAAGTCCACTTCGGGGATAAATTTTCAAAACCCACCCCTCATCAATCTTCACTCTGATGCCGGTGGGCATTTTTATGCTTTCCCCGGGCGCCAGTACCACATTTTTCACCGCAAAAAAGTCATAACCGGCAGAGCCTTTTGTGGCACGTTTTGGCAGCTTTATATAATCAAAAGCGTCATAAATCCCTTTCCCTGTGCCAAAGCAATCCGCCCATCCAAGAACAAACTGTTCGTTGCTAACCCTTTCAAACTGTGCAATTCTTTTCATTTTATCTCCTCCAAAAAATTAAAATAAATCCAAAACCCAATAAATCACAATGGGAATAAAAATCGCTGGAACATAATTCATGACCTTTATATTGGTAACCTTTAGCATGTTAAACGCCAAAGCAACAATAATAATGGAACCTGTGCAGGTCATTTCCGCAATAATCACATCGGTTAAGAGTGGCTCCAAAAACGATGCGCAAAGAGTAATTGCTCCCTGATAAACCAAAACAAATCCCGCAGAAAGAACTACACCAAAACCAAGGGTTGAAGCAAGCACCGCAGCAGCAACCGCATCCATAAGAGATTTGGCAAAAAGTGTTTCGTGGTTCCCTGATATTCCGCTTTGGAGTGGACCAACAATAGCCATGGCACCAACACAAAAGAGCAGACTTGCTGTGACAAACCCTTTTGCTATTGTCCCATCTGCGCCATTTTTATTTACACGCTTTTCCAATCTTTCTCCAAGCCGTCTTATCGATGCATCAAAGTCAAATCCTTCGCCGATTAGTGTTCCAATAACCATTGACAAAATAACAACCAAAATATTCTGACACTCCAGTGCACCGCTTATGCCTATATAAAAAACGCAAAGTGCTAAAGCACTCATAATGCTCCTGTTTAGCTTTTCGGATATTCCCCGTTTTGCAATAAGTCCTATGCATCCGCCCAAAGCAATAGCGATGCAATTCACCCACGTTCCAAGCATCAAATCTCTCCTTCAAAATCAATTTCCATTAAGTGATAAAACAAATTTAACAAAATCTCTTGTCGCATTAGGTTTTCCCAAAAACGAAATAACCTCACGCATAGTAGAAATTCTGGTTTTGTTCCCAAAAAGCTGAAATAACGCTTCATCTATGGGGAAAGTCGAACTCATTTTAAGCGCCGCCCCATTATTTAAAAGGAACTCTACATTTCTGTCCTCTTGCCCAGGTATTGGGTTTGCCATAATCATAGGAAGCCCTTTGGCAAGCGCCTCACTGGTGGTAAGCCCGCCAGGTTTGGTAACCAGACAGTCCGCCGCATCCATAAGCAAATCAATTTCGTCCGAAAACCCAAAGTTGTATATCTTATGTCTGAGCTTCATACGGTCGATTTTTGTTTTCAGCTGTTGATTATATCCACAAACCGATACAATCTGAAAATCAAGATTGGTAGCATCAAGAGCTTTAATCATTTTCCCTATCTTCCCATAACCCATGCTTCCACTCATAACCAAAACCGTAGTCCTGTCCTCAAAGCCAAGGCACTCTCTTGCCGTTTTTGTATCTTTGCTCTCGGCAAATTTGGGGTCAATGGGAATACCTATGGGCACAAGTTTTGAAGCAGAAATTCCTTTTTTCTCTGCCTGATTGCTAAGCAGTTCACTTGCCGTTATATAATAATCAAGCTTTGCATCTTCCCAATACGGATGCATAGTGAAGTCCGTCACAATGCCCACTGTCTTTATATTTGCATCAAGGCTACTTGCCACAGCACTTACCATAATTGACGCAAAAACGTGCGTGCAAACAATCACATCGGGCGCATAATTCTTGACGAAGCTCACCAGCTTTTTTGACAAAATCCCGCTGAGCATTTTCACCACAATGCTGTCAAGACTGTCTTCATCACGCTTTTCTAAAAAGCGGTAACTTTTACCATAAATCTTAGGGAGCCGTTTGGTCGACACAAGATATCCTTGGGAAATAGTTTCTTTGAGGACAGGCGTTATATATTCAAAAGCATCAACCGATATGGCTTCGACACCGCTTTCGTTAAGATAGTCACACAAGACCTTTGCCACTTGATTATGCCCCTGTCCTGTTGTTACAGTAAAAATCAATGCCTTCATTATTTCCGCCTCCTAATCCATAGATACCAGTTGTCCGCAGTCAAAAAAGTATAAATACGCCTCATCCACCGATTTCCCCAGAATTTCTTTCAAAGCTTTTTTGTAATATTTAATCTGAATACTATACTTTTCTTTTGCCTTATCGAGCGCAGCCGAATTTTTTATATAGTCAGTTTTAAAGTCCAAAAGTACAACCCGTCCATCTTTTTCCACAAAAAAGCAGTCAATAATACCCTGCAAAAGAATGGTATCCTCCACTTTGTTTCCGTAAATTTCGTCTGCTGTCACCGTTGTATAAAAACCAAACTCCGTCTCAATGCGTGAAGCTTGCTTCAATCGTTTTCCCATATCCCCAAGGAAAAATTCTGAAATTTTTTCACAGTCGAGAATAGCAGCCTGAGCTTCATTCAAAATTTTCTCATTTCTTAATTTTTCAACCAATGCCCGAACATCATCAACACTGTTTATCGTTTTGGGGTCAATCATCTGCAAAACAAAGTGAACAATCGTTCCGCGTTCTGCACCGCTGATTTGTTTCAAATCACTTCTCTCCGTGCTTCGGAGCGGTTCAATCAGCTGAACATATTCGCCATCATCCGACTGCATTCTTTTCACTTCACTGACAGAAAGTTTCACCGGAAGAGTTGATTTTTTCTTATTTTTATATTCAAAAGCAAGCATCTCTCTGACAACACCAATATCCAAGAAATCATCTAAAAGCTCCGAATCTCTCGCATCATCAAGAGCTTTCATCTTCGGCACATTTTCAAAATTCTCGTGAACATATGTAATAAAATCAAAGGTCGCAGACTTGTCAAGCTCTGTTTCAGGAATTTCGCAATAATCTCTCAATGCCTTTGCCCCCGGATGTCTGAGAAGTGCAGCACATAGCCAATCCCGATAGCAATGGATATTTCTTACATAAGCACAAGGAACTGTTCCGTCAGCTCTCCAGATATGATTCTTCAGTTTATTTCTTGACAGGTCAAAGGTTCCAGTAATAATGAGCTTTTCACGGGCACGGGTAAGTGCCACATACAAAAGCCTCATTTCTTCCGAAATCATATCCTTTTTGAGCTTGAGCCCCACCAGATTTTTGCTCAGCGACATATATCTGATTCGCATCTGGGTATCTGCAAAATCCAGACCTATTCCACCTTGCTCATCCCATACAATAGCATTTGACGCATCCCTCAAATTAAATCCATTGGCTGTGTTAGAAAGGATAACCACAGGAAACTCAAGGCCTTTGGACTTATGAATGCTCATTATTCTGACTACATCTTCGCCCTCACCAAAAGGCTTGGCAGGTGTCATATCCTTATTTTCCGCCTTCATGGTTTCAATAAAATTCACAAAACTGAAAAGCCCACTCATTTTTGTATGTTCAAATTCCGTAGCACGCTCCAGCAAAATTTTAAGATTTCCCTGTTTTTCAGCACCGTGGTCAAAAGCCCCCACCAATGCATAATATCCACTGTCATAACAAATGCGGTATATCAATTTTTCAACGCCTTCATTTTGAGCATTATACCTGAGTTTATCAAGAGTCTTCAAAAATTCAGCCGCCCTCAAATTTCCGTTCTCAGCCGCTTCGAGCAGTGCATCAAAAAAGCATCCGTCTTTATGATTTTCACGAATCTTCGCAAGGTTTTCCGCCGAAAATCCCCATATAGGAGAGCGTAATATAGCAATAAGCGGTATATCCTGACGTGGATTGTCCACTATCTGAAGATATGAAAGAACCGTATTTATTTCAAGGGAATCAAGATAGCTGTGTCCCACATCGCTGTATGACGGGATAGAGTTTTCCCCAAGCACACTCTCAAAAATAGGCGCCTCGTCTTTGGTCTTTCGCATAAGGACCACTATATCCTTATAGCGAATGGGCCGCATCGCCTTTAGTTCCTTATCAAAAACCTCCATTTTGCTGTCAATCATATCTCGGATGCGGTTCGCTACAACCCTTGCCTCAAGTCTCACACGTTCTTCTTTTTCAAGGGTATTCTCCATTTCATCCACCGCACGTACAAGGTGAAACTCTGTGGAATAATTTCTATCCAGACTCACAGGGGGATAATCAGCACCCCGAACAAGAAATTCCTCGGATGTATAGTTCACTTCCCCGACATTCGGCGACATAATATTTTTAAATACAAAATTCACCGTATCAACAACGTTATCCCGGCTTCTAAAGTTTTTAAAAAGCCTGATTAAGTGTCCGGCATCTTTTTCTTTTCCATAAAGCTCGTATTTATCAGAAAACAGCTTCGGCACAGCATTTCTGAATTTGTAAATGCTCTGTTTCAGGTCTCCAACCATAAAGATATTGCTGTTATTTTGAGATATTGTCCCAAAAATCACATCCTGAATGTTATTTGTATCCTGATACTCATCAACAAGAATCATTTTGTATTTATTTCGAAGAGCCTCGGCAATAGGGGTTTCCTCCCCCTTTTTATTCAAAAGTAGCGTCAAGGTTTCATGCTCCAAATCATTAAAGTCAAGGAGCCCTTTTTCTCTCTTCTTGCGACTGTAACATCTATCCAGCATCAGCACCATATTTTTTAGAGTTCTTACAACCGGATAAGACCTTGCTATACGCTCAACCACCGTTTCTTCATCAAGAACAAATCCTTCGCAAAGCTCAACATAAACACCTTTTGCCAAATTCCTCAAATTTTTGATTCGGGTCTGTTCCGCAAGCTCTATTTCCTCTGCCTTTCTCCGCCCCGATACCATTCTCTTGTGGATGAAACTGTCAAGTGCAGCTTTCACTGACGAATAATTATTCACGTTAATATGGGAAAAAACTCTTTGAATATCTGAGAACTCATCAGCAAGGAACACAAAATACGGATGTTCCTCACCAAGTCTTGTCTCTGTGTCAGCGATAATCTGCCCGTAAATCTCAAAGATTTCCTTTTTTGACTGCTCTACAAGTTCTGATAAAGTTTTCTTCCACCATCCACCAAAAGCACCAAATCGAACCACGTCCCGATAAGCACGAACAGCCTCATTTAGCCACTTTTCGGGGTATGCCATACTGCGACTGAAATTGTGTATTGCGAGAAGCCACTTTCTCAGCTCTCCATCATTTTTCGTACCGCCATAACCCGAAACCAAATCGGCAAAGGATTTGTCCTTGTCAATATTCTTATAATATCTTTCAAGAACTTCCTCAAGTGCCTCTTTGAGAAGTATTGCATTTTCGGTATCATCCGCTATGGTAAAATCCACCGGCAAATCCGTCATCTGTATATTATTTTTGAGGGTATTTAAGCAAAAAGAATGCACCGTTGATATGCTGGCAGAATGCATAAGAAGCCTCTGTCTTGTGAGATGTTCATCATTTGGATTTTCTTTCAGTTCGGAAAGAATGGCCTTTTTGATTTTTTCACGCATCTCGCTTGCTGCCGCTTCAGTAAAGGTAAGTACAAGCAGCTCATCCAGTGAGATTTTATCATTTTTCACAAGCTCAATTATTCTCTGCACCAAAACCGCAGTCTTTCCCGAGCCTGCTGCCGCTGCAAGAAGAATATTTTGTCCCTTATAGCTAATGGCTTCATACTGTTCGTCTGTCCATTTCATATGCCAAAATCTCACCGCCCTTTCTTATATCTATTTCTATTCTTTTACAATGACTTTTCCATCAAGATAATCAAGTTCGCCTGCAGGCGTTTTAAAATCAAACTCTATTTTGTAAGCCCGAAGCTGCTGAAAATCCTTTTTACCATTTTTCCTTGCTCCATATTTCACGTCTCCAACCAAAGGACAGCCCTTTGCCGAAAAGCTTACCCTTATCTGATGTGTACGCCCCGTAAGAAGCTGAACCTCAAAAGTTCCGTCATTATCAATCTTTCTAAAAAGCGTCTCACAATATTTCGAATTTGGAACCTCTTTGTCAAAAAAATAAACCTTTCGTTCTTTCTCATTTTTAACGGTATATCCCGCTATCTTGCCCGATTTTTCAAGTCTTTCAGGGTTTTCAGCCTTTAAAATATAATACTTGTTTATCTCACGTTCTCTTATCTTTTCGTTTATTATCCGAAGCGCCAACGCATTCTTGGCCGCAATAACAAGCCCTGATGTGTTTTTATCGATTCTGTTGCAAAAAGCAGGGGCAAAGGTGTGTTCTTCCTTAGGAACAAACTCCCCTTTTTTCACAAGATAAGCCGTTACGCTATTTAGAAGACACCCTTTTTCTCCGTGCACAGCCACTCCCGATGGCTTATCTGCCACAAGAATGTTTTCATCTTCATAGACTATGCACAAGTTTCCCTCTTCAAATTCAAAGCCTTGTTTGCTTCTTTCATCCTCAAAAAACTCATCGTTGATATAGAGTTCAAGAACATCACCGACATTCAAAACGTAGGAAATATCCTGTTTCTTGCCGTTAACCTTGACCCTTTTCTTTCTGAGCCATTTATAAATCATTCCCATTGATGCAGTCTTAAGAAGCTTTGACAAAAACTTGTCCAGCCTTTGTCCCGCATCGTTGGGTCCTGCCACTATTTTTTTCATAGTAAACCTCATACTGCCACATAAGGCTAAAATCAAACCATTTTATTCTGTTTAAGGTAAACCACCAAAACCGCAATATCCGCAGGAGAAACTCCTGATATTCTTGATGCCTGACCGATTGATGCGGGCCTTATTTTTTCAAGCTTTTGCCTTGCCTCAATTCTCAGTCCGCCAATCTTTTCATAGTCAATGCTCTCGGGGATTTTCTTGTTCTCCATCTTCCTAAACTGATTTGCCTGAACAATCTGGCGGTTTATATATCCCTCATACTTTATGCTGATTTCCACCTGCTCACATACCTCTTTGGGAAGGATTTTTCTATCCTTGTCTAAAACTGCCATTCCCTCATATAAAACCTCAGGTCTTTTCAGCATATCAGATGCCCTTATCCCGCTTGAAACCGTGGTACTACCCACACTCTCCAAAAAGTCATTGACCTCTTTTGAAGGTGGAAAAACAATCCCCCGGAGTCTCTCTGTTTCTTCTTCTATCATACGTTTCTTCTCACAAAATTCATCATAACGAGCCTTGCTTATGAGTCCAATTTCGAAGCCCTTTTCAGTAAGTCTCAAATCCGCATTGTCCTGACGCAAAATCAGGCGATATTCCGAGCGTGACGTCATCATTCTGTATGGTTCATTTGTACCTTTTGTAACCAAATCATCAATGAGTGTGCCAATGTATGCATCACTTCTATCCAAGGTGAAAGGCTCTTTTCCCTGAAGCTTTCTTGCCGCATTTATCCCCGCAATAAGCCCCTGTGCCGCAGCCTCTTCATAGCCCGATGTACCATTAAACTGTCCCGCACCAAAAAGTCCCGGAATATTTTTAAATTCCAAGGTGTTTTTGAGCTGCAAAGGATTGCAACAGTCATATTCAATGGCATAAGCATTTCTTGTGACGTGTGCATTCTGGAGTCCGGGAAGTGTTTTCAGCATCTCTATCTGCACGTCCTCAGGCAAACTGCTTGAGAAACCTTGAATATACATTTCTTCGGTGTCTTCACCCATAGGCTCAATAAAGAGCTGATGCCTTTCCTTATCGCGAAATCTCACAATCTTATCCTCAATGGACGGACAATATCTCGGTCCAATACCCTTTATGTCCCCGCCATAAAGAGGCGAACGATGAATGTTGTCAAGAATAACCTTGTGAGTCTTTTCATTTGTGTATGTCACAAAACAGCTCACTGTGTTTTTGAGTTCTTCTTTTGTTTCAAAAGAGAATGGAGTTATTTCTTCATCCCCAAGCTGTTCCTCAAGCTGCGAAAAATCAATGCTTCGTCTGTTTACTCTTGGTGGTGTTCCTGTTTTGAACCGCACAAGCTCAACCCCAATATCCGCAAGGTTCTTAGAAAGCTCGGTAGCAGGGAAAACCCCGTCAGGACCACTTTCCTGACTGAATTCTCCGATTATTATTCTGGACTTTAAATATGTACCCGTTGACACAATAACCGCACGGCAAAGATATTCTGCCCCCATACGTGTTTCAACAGACCTTACTGCTCCATTTTCATCAAGATTTACTTTCACAATTTCACCCTGACGCACATCAAGTCCCTCGCACAGTTCAAGGCGATGCTTCATTTCGTTCTGATATGCACGTCTGTCAATCTGGGCACGCAAAGAATATACCGCAGGACCTTTTCCCCGATTTAATATTCTCGACTGCAAAAGTGTCGCATCCGCCGCCTTGCCCATCTCGCCGCCAAGTGCATCAATTTCACGCACCAAATGCCCCTTTGCCGTTCCCCCGATACTTGGGTTGCAAGGGAGATTTGCAATGCTGTCAAGACTTATTGAAAAAAGGCAGGTTTTTGCCCCAAGCCGAGCTGCTGCAAAGGACGCCTCAACCCCGGCATGTCCTCCGCCTATAACTATTACATCATAACTGTCTGCTACAAACAAAATATTCCCTCCGTTAAGACTTATCTTCTGTACACACTTTCAGAATTTCCTCATAAATTTTCTTTGAATTTTCTTTAAAGTGCCGAGCCACACGCTCTGCATCCTGACGCTTTCCCATATTGAGATTAAGCTCCATAATCGGAACTTTATTCTCCAGAATACTGCATCTTGCCATATACTGTTCACCCGTCACAGGAATAACCTCTGCCTTGACGGCATTGGGGTCAACAATTTCGTCATATTTAACGCGCCCGATTGCATCATCAAGTTTTTGTCTTACGCTGTACGGAACTCGGGTTTTGAAAAACCTATATGCCTCTTCACCGCTTTCAGTAAGGCAAAATGCCTCCTCATTGCGATAAAACTTTTTTACTATATATCCATCTTCCAAAAGCTCCGCCAAAACTTCCGCCAAATCAAAATACTGCATTATTTCCTTATCCCAGGTGAAAATCCGATAGGTAAGGTCCATATTTATTGGTGCTTTATACTGTTTTATTGCATAAACCACCGAAAATTTCATTTCCTCTTTTTCAAGATACATACAAAATCATCCTCTGTACCGAAAATATTTTATTTATGCTTAAAATACAAGCCAAAAACACCAGGTCCCGCGTGGCAGGTGATAATAGGACCGACCTCTGCAATCCTTATGGATTTTGGAGAAATTTTTTCTTCAATCATACCTTTCAGAATTTCTGCCTTATCAGATGCCTCTGCGTGCAAAACATAAATTTCAGCATTCTCGGGGTCAAGAATATTCTCTTCTACCTGGTCAACAAGCTTTGCGATAGCCCTTTTCAGTCCCTTAACCTTTGCAAAAGCCTCCACCATACCGTCATTTGACCAAAGAATAGGCTTTATATCCAGGACAGATGATACAACCATTGTTGTCGCTTTGATTCTTCCGCCTTTTTTGAGAGTAGTCAAATCATCCACTATGAAATAAACCTTATCTTTTTCAAAACGTTCCTTGAAAAATGCGACAATTTCATCCTTTGATGCGCCTTTTTCAGCCATTTGTGCCGCCTCAACAACATTTGCACCAATCCCATAGCTATAAAGACTTGAATCTATTATAGTAATATCAAATCCCTCTTCAATGAGTTCACTTGCTATCATACGTGCAGTATTCACAATACCGCTGCTGTTGGCTGGGATAGTAATATGAATAATTTCATTTTCCTTTCCCAATTCACGATACATATTTTCCAGTATGTCAGGAGTTGCCTGGCTGGTTGATGGCATTTCCTGAAGGGATTTAAATTTCTCATAAAACATTTGGGGAGTATAATCAATATCCGCTAAGATGCTCTCATCACCACAGTTGATATAAAAAGGAAGAACCTTTATCCCATATCTCTCCGCCTGTTCCTTTGTAATGTCCGCAGACATATCTGTCATTATTTTAATCATTATGAAGACACCCTTTCTCTTCTAAATTTTCAAAGTTCCCCTGTCTTAAAACCTCGTATGCCACAATAGCAACAGAGTTTGAAAGATTGAGTGAACGTTTATTTTCTTTCATTGGTATTCTGATACACGCCTCAAGATTTTCTTTCAGTAATTCTTCAGGAAGCCCCTTTGTTTCCTTGCCAAACACCAAAAATATATCTTTATCGTCTTTCACAGGGAACTTTGCCGAGCTATAACTCTTAGGCGCCTTGGTGGTGCAAAAATAAAACACACCGCAAGGATATTTTGCCCTGATTTCGCTGAAACTATTATATTCAAAAATCTCGAGTTCATCCCAGTAATCAAGTCCTGCACGCCTCACCGCTTTTTCGCTTATGTCAAATCCAAGGGGATGTACAAGATGGAGACGTGCATCAATAACCGAGCAGGTTCTTGAAATATTCCCCGTATTTGACGGAATTTCAGGTTCTACCAAAACTATATTAAGTCTCATTTCATCTGTCCTTTAATTAAAAAATTTCTTATCAAGAGCACGATACTGAATGGTTTCAGCAATATGCTCCGCCTCTATATTTTCACATCCCGCAAGGTCAGCGATTGTTCTTGCCACCTTTAAAATTCGGTTATGCGCCCTTGCACTCATACCAAGTGCTTCAAACGCCTGTTTTAAGAGGGAATTCGCCTCCTCCCCCAAAACGCAATATTTGCTCATAAGTTCAGGGGTAAGCTGACTATTGGCAAAAATCCCAAGTCCTTTGTATCTTTCAGTCTGTATTTTCCTTGCTCTGTCAACTCTTTTCTTTATTTCCTCAGATCTTTCGCCCTTTTCCTTTGTTTCAAGTTCGTCATAGTCAACCGACGGCACCTCAATATGCAGGTCAATTCTGTCAAGCAGCGGTCCGCTGATTTTCCCCATATATTTCATTATCTGGGACTGGGAGCAACTGCACTCACGAACCTTGTCCCCATAATAACCGCAAGGGCACGGATTCATTGACGCCACCAGCATAACATTTGACGGGTATGTAGCAGTTCCGCCCGCACGGGTTATGGTAATTTCACCGTCCTCAAGGGGCTGACGCATCGCCTCAAGGGCATCACGACGGAATTCAGGAAGCTCATCCATAAAAAGTACGCCGTTGTGGGAAAGACTGATTTCCCCGGGTCTCGGATTTGCTCCACCACCTGAAAGCCCCACAGAAGAAATAGTATGATGCGGATGCCTGAAAGGTCTTTCTGAAATAAGCGGGCTGTTTGACGAAAGATTCCCTGCTATGCTGTGGATTTTTGTAACCTCCAAAGACTCCTCAAAGGTAAGGTCTGGAAGAATTGACGGTATGCGTTTTGCTATCATTGTCTTACCTGACCCCGGTGGACCAATCATCAGAACATTATGTCCGCCCGCTGCCGCCACCTCAAGAGCTCTCTTTACATAAAGCTGACCCTTAACCTCGGCAAAATCATATTTCTCTTTTTCTGTATCTTTGAGAAGCTCATTTATATCAACAACCGTAGGACTTATAATCTTTTTCGCAACAAAATGTTCCAGAATTTCGCAAAGATTCTTTACGCCAAACACCTCAACACCTTTGACAACCGCCGCTTCATTGGCATTTTCAACGGGCAGAAACACTGTCTTTATTCCCTTTTGATAAGCCGAAATCACCATTGGAAGAACACCATTGATGCGTCTGAGGTCACCATTCAGCGAAAGTTCACCCAAAAAAACCGCATCCTGACCAAGTTTCGTATCCATCTGGCTAGATGCCGCAAGAATCCCAAGCGCTATGGGCAAATCAAAGTGTGCCCCCTCCTTCTTTATATCAGCAGGTGCCAGATTTACAGTAATCCTCTTTGACGGGAAAGTGAGCCCCGAATTTTTAATAGCCGCACGGATTCTCTCTTTTGACTCCTTGACAGCCGCATCCGGAAGCCCCACTATATCAAACCCCGGAAGACCATTTGAAATGTCGGTTTCAACATCCACAATATACCCGTCAATACCGCAAAGTGCCATGCTTTTGTGCATCGAAATCATTATTTTTCTCCTCTATTTCTTAGCTTCTCTCTGTCTTACCGCTTCATACATTATAACCCCTGCCGCAACAGATGCATTGAGGGACTCTGCTTCTCCGAGCATTGGAATTTTAACGAGAAAATCGCATTTCTCACGGGTCAAGCGGCTCATCCCCTCGCCCTCACTGCCAATAACAATACCTATTGCACCATTCATATCACAGTCATAAATCGGCATACTACCCTCGAGAGCAGTGCCCACAATCCAAAGACCTTTGTCTTTCAAATCTTCAATGCAAGCCGAAACATTTGTACATCTTGCAACCAGTGTATGTTCAAGTGCCCCTGCCGCAACCTTTGCAACAGTTGAAGTAAGCCCAACACTTCGGTTTTTGGGGATAATCACGCCGTGTGCTCCTGCTGCATTTGCTGTTCTTATAATGCTTCCAAGATTGTGAGGATCAGAAAGATTTTCAGCAATTATAACAAAAGGCTTTTCGCATCGGCGTTCAGCTAAGCCGAGTATATCCTCAACCGAAGAATAGCTGTGCATAGCAGCAAGCGCCAGAACCCCCTGATGATTTCCTCCTTCAGACAATTCGTCAAGCTTTGCCTTTCCCACAAGGGTATAACGTATCCCCCGTTTTTTTGCAGCAGCCGTAACTTGGGCAAGTCTTGAATGTCTCGCCCCGTCCTGAATAAAAATCTTGTCTATTTCTCTACCTGCGTGAAGCGCTTCAAGCACAGGGTTTGTACCAAAAATCTTATCTTCCATATCTGTTTCTCCGATTTCATTTACACATACTTATACAGTTTTAATTCTAACATATTTTTCATAAAAACGCAATAAAAATTTAGTTCTACTTTCCAAAAAAGCCTTGTTCTTCTTTTATCGACAGATTATTTATGCCAAAACCCTCTTGACCAAAACGCAAAAATGATGTATTATATATTTTGTAAAGTTGTGTAAAAACAACTTAGGATTTGATTAAAAACCCAAGTGACTACAGGAGGTTTAAACATGAGTGCTGAAATCAAAAACGACAAAGGCATTATAAATATCTCAAACGCAGTTATCGCAAACTTAGCAGGCTACGTTGCCACCCAGTGCTATGGTGTTGTTGGTATGTGTTCACAAAGCAGCAAAGACGGTATTGCCAAGCTTCTCAAAAAGGAAAATCTTGACAAAGGCGTCAAGGTTAAAGCCAGCGGCAACGTCATCGAAATTTCTCTGCACGTTATTGTGGAATATGGTCTCAACATCGGCACAATCGGTGAAACAATCCGTAGCAATGTTAAATATAACGTAGAAAAAATGACCGGTATGGAGGTTTCCTCTGTGCGTGTAAACGTAGAAAGTGTCCGTGTTTAATCTTTCATAATTTACGAGGTGGATTAAATGAACAATTTAGATATATCAATGCTCCGACTGATGATAGCGTCAGCTGCAGCAAATTTAAGAAACAACCGCAAGCTCATTGATGACCTGAACATCTTCCCCGTCCCTGACGGCGATACCGGCACAAATATGAGTCTTACATTCAGCGGCGCAACAAACCAAACCCTTGCCGATGACCAAGACAGTTGCGGCAAGCTTCTTTCAAAGCTGGCATCAGCTTCTCTTAGGAACGCAAGAGGAAACTCAGGTGTTATCCTTTCACAGATTATCCGCGGTTTTTCAAAGGCCGTTGAAAGCAAGAAAACTCTCGACATTTTAAGTCTCAAAGACGCTTTAGTTTCAGCAAAAGCCACTGCATACCGTGCGGTTATGAAGCCCACCGAGGGTACAATTCTTACCGTAATCCGCGAAATGTCAGAATTCGCCGAAGAAAGTTATGCCGAATTCGATGACTTGGGCAAGTTTTTGCGTGCAGTTTTAGAGGCTGGTGAAACAAGTCTCAAAGGCACCACCGAGCTTCTTCCTGCTCTCAAAAAAGCAGGAGTTGTTGACGCGGGAGGAAAAGGTCTTATCACCATTTTTGAGGGCGCAGTCCTTGCATTTGAAACCGGCAGCGCAATAGAAAGTGCAGACACGGCAGAAGCTGTTTCTATAGTTCCAAAAACAACCGAAACTGCAGACATAAAATACCTCTACTGCACAGAGTTCATCATCAACAAAACATCAGACCGCCAGATAACACAGTTCCGTACAGCAATTTCCGACAAAGGTGACTGTATGCTGGTTATTGACGACGAGGAAATTGTAAAGGTTCACATCCACACAAACCACCCGGGTTTTGTGCTGGAACAGGCAATAAAGCTGGGCGAACTGACAAATCTCAAAATTGACAATATGAAATATCAGCACGATGAAAAGCTTGATAATGCCAAACCATCTAAGGAAGACTCTTCCAAAACTGAAACAAAGCCCGAACCCGAAAAACGTTATGGTTTCGCAGCTGTTTCAGCAGGCAGCGGTCTTTCAGAAATTTTGGGGTCTCTTGGTGTGGACCAGATCATTGAGGGCGGACAGACTATGAATCCAAGCACTCAGGACATTTTGAGTGCTGTGGAAAAGATTCCTGCCGAGATTGTTTACATTCTGCCAAACAACAAGAACATTATTCTTGCAGCAGAACAGGTTGACCCACTCACCGATAAGCAGGTTATTGTAATTCCAACTGTAAATATCCCACAAGGCATCAATGCTCTGATGGGCTTTGACGAGGGAATGGAACCCTCAGATAACACCGCTGCAATGATTGAAATGACCGAATTTGTTTCTTGCGGTCAGGTTACCTTTGCAGCTCGTGACACCGTTCTTGACGGAAAGGAAATAAAACTCGGCGATTGTCTCGGTGTAAACGGCAAAGAAATTACTGCTGTTACAAAAACACCTGAGGATGCAGCGTTTGAGCTTTGTGCCCAAATGGCAAATGACGAAAGCGGCGTTATCACCATTTATTATGGCGAAGAAACAAAGAAAGAAGACGCAGACCGCTTGATAGCAAAACTTGAAAGAGAATTTTCAGATATGGACATTTCCCTTTGCTATGGTGGTCAGCCAGTTTATTACTATATAATTTCGGTTGAATAAAATCGGAGAACAATTATGAAACCACAAACAAGCATACAGTATCTTAAAGGCATCGGCGAGGCACGTGCTAAGCTTTTTGCGAAGCTGGGCATAAAGACCGTTGGTGATTTGCTTTTTCACTTCCCCCGTCAGCTCGAAGACCGTCGTGAAATCAAGGCTATTTCTGACCTTATGGACGGCGAAACCGTGTGCGTTATGGCAAGTCTTGCCAGTGAAATAAAGTCTTACCGCAAGGGCAGACGTATGTCGGTTACCCGTGTTATGGTAAGCGACGGCAGCGACCTTCTAAAGCTCAGCTGGTTCAATGCACCCTATATTTCCGCAACTCTCTCAAGAGGTGCGGAATTTGCTTTTTACGGGAAAGCAATATTTCGCGGCAGGCACTTTGAAATGGTAAATCCAGTGGTGGAAGAAGCATCAAGCATAATGACAAAAACCGGAAGAATTCTTCCGGTATACCCATCCACAGCGGGTCTCTCCCAAACCCATATACGTACTTCTATCCGCTTGGCACTTTCAGAGTTAGAGGGCTCTTTCCCCGACATACTTCCCGAAGATATAAAAAACCGTTATGGATTTAAAAATGTTATGGAATCTCTTTCAGATATTCATAATCCAAAAACTTTCGAGGACTTTGAAAACGCCCGTCAACGTTTTGCCTTTGAGGAATTTCTGATTTTGCAATGTGGTATACGACTTTTGGGGAATGAACGCAAAAACTATTATGCAACTCCCGTTAAAAATGTAAAATGCATCAAAAACTTTGCCGAAAAGCTTCCCTTTGGCCTGACAAATGCTCAAAGGAGGGTAATAAACGAAATCTCTTCGGATATTCAAAAGCCAACCCCAATGAACAGACTTATCCAAGGGGATGTTGGCTCAGGAAAAACCATTGTAGCGGCAGCAGCTATGTATGCCGCAGCGGAAAATGGCTATCAGACTGTCCTTATGGCACCCACTGAAATTCTGGCAAATCAGCACTACAAAACATTGAAAAAATTTTTTTCACCGTTTGGTTTTGAAACAGTACTCCTTCACAGTGGCTTGTCTCTCCCTGAAAAACGTGAAGCGAAGAAAAAAATTTCTGACGGCACAGCACAAATAATAGTAGGCACTCACGCCCTTATTTCAAAGGGTGTAAGCTTTAAAAATGCGGCACTGGTAATCACCGACGAGCAACACCGTTTTGGTGTCCGTCAGCGTCTTTCTCTCACCGAAAAAGGTCTCGGGGCACATACTCTGGTTATGACAGCAACGCCTATTCCAAGAACACTTTCTCTTATTCTCTACGGTGACCTTGACATTTCTGTAATAGACGAGCTTCCACCGGGAAGAAAGCCCATCGAAACCTATGCAGTGGGCGAAAAAATGCGAAAACGCGTTTTTTCATTTCTCCGTGAAAATATAGAGGCAGGCAGACAAGGCTATATCGTCTGTCCTCTTATCGAAGAATCCGAAGTCTTAAGTGCGAAATCCGCTGTCGAATATGCCGAGAAGCTACGTACCGGTATCTTCCCCGACCTCAAAATTGAAGTTATGCACGGAAAACTCAAGAGTACAGAGCGCCAGGACATAATGGGACGTTTTTCAAAGGGCGAAATTGACATTCTGGTTTCCACAACAGTAATCGAGGTTGGCGTCGATGTTCCCAACGCCTCTATTATGATTATTGAAAACGCTGAGCGCTTCGGTCTTTCACAGTTGCACCAGCTGAGGGGCAGAATTGGAAGAGGCGAGCACTCGTCTTATTGCATAATGTTTTCAGACGGCGGCGATATAGCAAAAGAACGTATGAAAATTATGTGCAAAACCTCGGACGGCTTCAAAATTTCAGAAAAGGATTTAGAGCTCCGCGGCCCCGGTGAATTTTTTGGAATTCGTCAGCACGGCCTGCCTGAACTTAAAGTTTCAAATCTCTCCACCGATATGCATCTTCTTTCTCTTGCAAAAACTGTTGCCGAGGAGTTGCTGACAGTAGATAAAAATTTAAGCGGCCAAAAAAACAAAACCCTATTAGAACAGATTATGAAACGTTTCTCCGAAGTATCTGAAAACGGAATTTTGAACTGATAAATATTTTAAAGAAAAACCCGGTCAGGCAAATGCCTGACCTGGTTTTCTTTACTTAAAAATTATCCTCGTTTTATTTCCTCAAGAAGCTTTTCCACATCTTCCTTTTGCAAAACACTGAGGAAAGTGAACTTCTTATCAAGTGATTTTTCAATCAGCTCAATGCCTCTTTCTCTCTCACCATTTTTCACAAGAAGCTGTCCATAGCTATAATATGGTTCGGGGAAATGTGGCTCTTTCTCAAGGAGCTTTTCATAAAGTTCCGATGCCTTTCGGGTATCACCATAAAGAGCATACGACTCTGCCAAATTATCCATAATAATCATATCATCTGGATTATAGTCAAAGGCCTCTTTATTGAAATCAAGAGCCCGCCTTGCATCACCTTTCAAAACGTACATAAGCCCTAAGTTCTGATAGAGATTGGTGGTTTTAAAATCAACCATAGCATCTTCCGTCATTTCAATAGCAGTATCAAGGTCGCCACTTTTCCATTCTGCAATGGCAATCATAGCCTTGATACGTTTCTTCATAGGCGGTTTTTTTGCGCAAAGGGATGCCCTGGTAAGTATATCCTTTGCAAATTCAAGCTGACCGTCACGAAGGAGCAAATAGCCATAATACATAAGGCTTGCGTCACGAAGCTTTCCTATACGATTGGCCACGCCATGAAGACGAAGCGACCCTGAAAGGTCACCCTTTTGAAACTTCATCCTGGCAAAAAATGCAATAAGCTCTGCACGTCTCACTACAATCAACACCACCAAGGCAACCAACGTTATTAACACAAAAAACATCAAAATCACCCTTTAACCCAGATTGTTAACTGTTCTTGGATAAGGCAAAACGTCACGGATATTGCCCATACCGGTGAGATACATAACAGCTCTTTCAAAGCCAAGGCCAAAACCTGCGTGCTTTGTTCCACCATAACGCCTAAGATCAAGATAGTGGCCATAATCTTCAGTATTAAGTCCCACTTCCTCCATACGTTTAAGAAGAACATCCATACGCTCTTCTCTCTGGCTTCCGCCGATGATTTCACCAATTCCCGGAACAAGACAGTCCATAGCAGCAACGGTCTTTCCGTCATCATTGAGTCGCATATAGAAAGCTTTTATTTCCTTTGGATAATCGGTAACAAATACCGGCTTTTTGAACACTTCTTCGGTGAGATAACGTTCATGCTCAGTCTGTAAGTCAATTCCCCATTTAACGGGATATTCAAATTCCTTACCGCTGTTTTTGAGGATTTCAACCGCCTCGGTATAGGTAACGTGACCGAACTCATTTTCAAGAATGTTATTAAGTCTTTCAATAAGACCCTTGTCAACAAAGTTATTGAAGAATTCCATTTCCTCGGGTGCATTGTCAAGAACATAGCGGATTACAAATTTAAGCATATCCTCAGCAAGCGCCATATCGTCTTTAAGGTCTGCGAAAGCAATTTCAGGCTCAATCATCCAAAATTCTGCCGCATGGCGTGTTGTATTTGAATTTTCAGCTCTGAACGTTGGACCAAAGGTATAAATATCACCAAATGCCATGGAGAAAGTTTCACCCTCAAGCTGACCGCTTACCGTGAGTGATGTTTCACGATTGAAAAAGTCTTTTGAATAATCAATCTTTCCATTCTCTGTCTTTGGCAAGTTTTCCATATCAAGAGTGGTAACACGAAACATCTCGCCTGCACCCTCACAGTCACTTCCCGTGATAAGTGGAGTATGAAC
The DNA here is from genome assembly GCA_045580025.1 of Clostridia bacterium. Classification (GTDB taxonomy): domain Bacteria; phylum Bacillota; class Clostridia; order Monoglobales; family Monoglobaceae; genus SIG440. The sequence goes on along the minus strand of JAZNNB010000062.1, from coordinate 11,495 downwards.
ATACACAAAGCCCCGTTCATTGAAGAACTTGTGGATAGCATAAGCAATCACAGAGCGTACGCGGAACACCGCAGAAAATGTGTTTGTTCTTGCTCTGAGGTGTGGGATTGTTCTCAAATATTCAAAAGAATGTCTTTTCTTCTGGAGCGGATAATCAGGTGTGCTCTCGCCTTCAACCAAAACATTTTCAGCTTTGATTTCAAAAGGCTGTTTTGCATCAGGGGTAAGCACCAAGGTTCCCTCAACTCTCACAGATGCCCCTACATTCAGCTTGCAAAGTTCCTGGAAATTTGAAAGCTTTTCTTCCTCAATAACAACCTGAATATTTTTAAAGAAAGACCCGTCATTCAGCTCGATAAAGCCAAAACTCTTTGATGCACGCAGAGTTCTCACCCAGCCGTTTACGCTGACCGTCTTTCCTCCCAAATCATTTGATTTCAAAAATACTTCTTTAATTTTCATTTACAAAACCATCCTTAACTGTAAAAACGAAATTCTAACCTATATTATACAGAATATTTTCCTAAAAATCAACCATAATATGTATATATATTAAATCTTTTTCCAAAAAACGTTAAAAAAAAGGGGGGGCATTATGAAATTCATAACCACAACCACAAATCACGCCCAACATAAAGCGTGGGAAGAAATCCAAGCCGAAACCGATATTCAAATCCCTCAAAAATCCCCCTTACCCTCATATACCGAAACAATCAGAAAAACTAAACAAAAACGAAAATAGAGGATGCACAGATGCATCCTCTATTCATTTATTTTCTGACCGTTTCTTGCATCATAATGAAGAATGTGACCTCGGTCTGTGGCAATCTGCCAGACCGGAATTGCAAGAATGTTGCGATAGCTTTCCTCGCTTTTTCCTATATAATATCCAGGTCTTATGCTCACAATGGTATGTGCGGCATTTTTTTCAAGTTCCTGACTTTTCACCAAATCCGCAAGAATGCTTATCACACTGTAATACGGAGTACCACTGTCAGATGCCTTGATTTTTGAAACAATATTTTTCCCAGAAACCCCAAGAATGCCGTCAGCTGAAACATCGAAGGAAATATATGCATCAAAAAACTCCATATCTTCCTGACGCACGGTAAAAATCGCTTTTATTCTTTCATCAACATAGTTTATGCCGCCAAACGCATAAACATCTGCCAATATTCCAAGATTATCCATTTCAGTGCGGCACAATTTTTCAATGCTTTCGGGCGTAAGGTCCGAAATTTCACCCACCGGAGTTTCCCTCAGAAAAGCAAATTCGTCTCCTGTTATGCGAAGCAAATCCCCGCCGTTTTTATAAACATCACCTTCAAGAGTATAATCCTCACCCAAAAACTTAACCAGCATTTCCTCATCGCTGCCAAACATCTTTTCAAGATAGAAACTATATATGTCGGGAGAATCGGGAATTTCTGTGGTTTCAGGAATAAATATCATATTTTTAGACAGCAAATAAGTCAAGTTTTCAACCATAGTCTTTTTTTCTTCACTTTTATAGTTTTTGGCACTGTACAAAGTCGCCACAAGCATAATATTTATGCCAATTAACACAAAAATGAAAACCGTTTTAAGTCTGCGCAAATCCACTAAAACAATCCCCCCTGAATTTCCCAAGTTCCAAAGGTATCTTTTTTATCCTCTATATATTTATACACAGGATATCCATCAGTGATTTTATTAACTGCCTGATTGTCTGTCAGAAAACTGTCTATTGCCTCAAGCATATCCGGGCATTCTTTTTTGCCACCATTTTTTTCGATATTCTTTATCTGAATTTTGCATTCAGTAAGAACCCCGTTTCTGACCCCCATATACATAGCAGGGCCACCGGGGAATACTATCCTTTCCCCATCAACAAAATATTCAAAACCAAATTTCATAAATCCATTTCCTGAATTATCAAATTCCGTCATTCTAAGCTCGGCTTCGTGTTTTTCATCATTCATACCGCAGATATCAAATGCCTTCTCCAAAAATGTCAAAATCCCCGAAAGCACCTGCCCGCCATCGGAATTCCGCGTATTGTTAACCAGCAAAACGCCCTCGCTTTCCCCCAGTGATTTGTATTCGATTTTCCCATTTGGATGAACACTCAGACTTCCCGTATCGCCAACAAACATAAGGGTTCCGTCGCTGTTTGAATATTGTCTTATGGTATTGGGGTTAAATCCAAAAAGTCCGGTAAGCCCCGAGGTAACCTCGGTTGCCCCCGCAAAACTTATTCCGCCTCGATACCGCCTTGGAACATCAAAAGAAATTCCTTCCACCTCAGCGACATCAGACGGAAACATAAGCATGCTGTCAAATGACACTCCCCGAGCTCCGCCTTTTATATTATCTTCATCAAGATTGAGTTCAAAGGCAAACATATAACTGTTTTCATTTTTATTACTGATTTTCCTTATCACATTCCTTAATTCAACTGCATCTGTATCAAGAGAAACTTTTATTATTTTATCCGTTTCGTCTTCTCTTGCAAAAACAGTAACCCCCGTATCAACAACCACCCCAGTAGTCAGAATCAATTCCTTATATGAATACACGTTTTTCTGAAAAGGACTATTTTTCGTCCCCAAAACCTCGCCCAGAAGTTCGGTCCTATGGGATATGGGATATTTAACATACACGCCGTATTCACTCAAAGCACGAGTCCAATCCTCCCATTTTGCTTCAGAAACATCCTCCGCCTTGACAAGATAAACCTTTTGAAGCTTTTCGCCAAGTTCCTCAATAAGCTGCTTGTATTCCAAGGAATCCCCCGACACCTTTTGATGTGAGCTTGTACCATTTATAAAAATAGTTTCAGGAGAAAGACACTCTTTTAGAATCTCATCTGTGCTTTTTCTGTCAGCTTCTATCGCACCCAGTTCCTTGGAATTCCACAAGATATTTTCCTTGTAAATCTGGTCACTGTAAATATCGAACAAAAGATACAAAAGATATACACAACAAAAACCGAGGAAAACGATAATTGCTGTTTTTCCTCTTTCAATCCATTTTTTCTTTTCGGTCCTTTGCATCCTTCTTCTCAACTTCAAAAAATCCTTTCCCCAAAAATCAAAAGGACAGCCTTTGGCCGTCCTTTAAGTTTCCCTTATTAAGACCCAACCAAAAGATTCTGTTTTAGTCTGTCAATGATTTGATCAAGTCAATTATGTTATAGTTGTATTTTGTAACCGTGAGGAGCATCATCTGAACTTCATCGCCGTTCTCAGCTCTTACAAGAATGAGATTTTCGCCTTGTTTGAGAGAAATCGAGTTCATAAAAAGACCCGATGTTCCGATTGTAACCTCTGACGGGGTTTTGAGAATTTGTGAACCGCCATTCTCGTCAATATATCTCATTTCGCTGTAAACTTTTTTGAAATCAGCAGCATCAAAATCATACTGATAAAGAGTCACAACCGTCCCCTCTTTGCCATAACCGGAAATGATATATGCACCGTTAAAAGTAGAATCCTTCTGGTTCTGAGGTTTGGTAATAACAATCAGTCCAGATGAATTGCCTGACGCATCCGCCGCCATGGTTTCAGGTGCTGCAAATACCGCAAGTTGCCCAAACAGCAACAGCACCGCTATTAAAAATAATGAACAAATCCTTTTCATAATGATTCTCCTTATGAGTCCAATTCAAAATACACCTTTTCAGTTTCGTATACACAGTATAACATATGAATGTTACAAAGCTATTACATTGGCATTACAATTTTCTAAAACTTGAACTTTTCGAAAAACTTACTAAGAACGGCTTTTCTTTTCAATTCATATACTGTACTGGGAGCGTGATTTCCTTATGAAAATTTTTATTGACCCCGGTCACGGCGGTCCTGACCCCGGAGCCACTGGCAACGGTGTAACCGAAGAATATGTAAACCTCAACGTTTCTCTGGAACTCGCAAGGCTCTTGAGAAACGCCGGATATGACGTGATGATATATCGTACGACCTCTGACGAAAATGTTCTTCAGAACAAAAACGCAGACCTCCGAAACCGCGCACAAATGGCAAACAACTGGGGAGCTGATTACTTTATAAGCATACACACAAACAGCTCCACAAATCCTAATGCACAAGGTGTTGAAGCGTATGTATATCGTCTTGGCGGCACCTCAGAGCGCTTAGCACAATCCATTGTTGATTCAGTCTCCGAAACATTGGGTTCTCTAAACCGAGGTGTTATGCAGGCAAATTTTGCGGTACTCAGACGAACAAATATGCCCGCTGTGTTGGTGGAGCTTGGATATCTCACCAATGCAACCGAAGCCCTGAACCTGAACAGCCCTGCATGGCAAAGAGCAGTTGCAGGTGCAATCTTCAACGGCATAGTAGAGGCCGTCGGTCCACCTACTTTTTAAAAAACAAAAGGCACTCTTTTTAAGAAAGAGTGCCTTTTAAAATGCAGATTTTACTGAAGCTCTTGTGTCTCTGTAATTATATTTTCTATGCTTATCTCTTCATCGTCTTGCAAGGGAATTTGGACGTTCTCCTCTTCATTTTTCTTTTCATCTTCAGTTTTTTTCAGTTCTTCCTGCTCTTTTTTATAAATTTCTTCATCATATTCTTTAAGACTTTCTCTGTCTTTGTCCATATCTTTGGGGTTGACCTCTATTTCAAAATTTGCAGCACGATAGACACTGTTTGTAAGCTTTTCGCGTTTTATCTCCTCGCCGTTTTTCTTTACAACCCTTGTGGACGCAATGCTATATCCACCACTACCTTTTTCAATGGTCTTTTTGTACCCCTCAGGAATTTCAGGATTTGCAGTTTTTTCTGTCTCAGGCTCAAAAGTATTTGTGGTCTGATGATAAAGCTCAACCTTGATTCCGTCTTCCTTAACCCCAAAAACTTTGCAAACAAGAGTTCTGCCGTTTGTCTTTGCCTCAAATTTCACAGGATACTCTGTATTATTCTTTATTTTAAGGTCAATATATCCCTCTGCAATGGTCGCATCCTGACCGGCAGGAACATAAGCCACGGGAAGTGAATGTGATGTGCGGCTCACAATCTCAAGGTTGGCATAAAGTACAGCGGAATAAAGGGTGGATGATGTCTGACAGATACCGCCACCTATTCCCGTTTCCACTTTGTTTCCTATGTACACTCCAGCCTCACGATATCCGTTGGCAGCAGTTCTCTTCCCCACAGTGCTGTCATATGAAAAAACATCCCCTGGCATAAGAATATATCCGTCAACACGCTCCGCAGTAATCCTCACGTTGTGCGCTCTCGCCTCGGTGCTGGTTGCAAAGCTTGATGAAAACGACCCCAGAACGTCACGGAACAACATTTCTTCAAGGTCCTTTGCCGTTTTTTCGGGCATTTTCACCTCTGCCGTCAAAGTGAATTCTTCATCGTCACTGTCAAAAGCCCGCTTGAGCTCACTTTTTGAAATTTTGACGCAAGGCTTTTCCGGAACGATTTTCACCTCACCGTTTTGAAATATATACTCTGCATCCTTTTCAGGTTCAGCCAGCATTTTGTGAAATTCATCCACATCCACCTTTTCAGGCTCCATTTTTTCAATTATAAACTCAATTTCCGAAATTTTGTCATCAGTCACAGCCATTCTCAAAAGCTCTTTCGCTTTTTGTCGGTCAACCATTTCCCCAGGATGCCCTTTCACAATGGTCAAGCTGTTTTCTTCTGCACGATACGAAACCTCGGTAAGGGGTACTTCATAATCAGCAGAAAGTGTATGAATCAAATCTTCAAAAGCTTTTTCGTTAACAGAAGCAGAAAAAGGGACTTCCGTTTCTTCAAAAAGCGATTTCAAAAAAACTCCCACCTTAGAAACCTTCCCTCCGTTTCGGCCAACACCAAAAAGCTCTTCTGCCGTGGCAACTGCATCAATCTTTGCATCAAGTTGTGAAAGCTTAATGACCTTTTCGTTATCCTTGCAACTAAAAACTATTTCACGGTCACTGGACTTTTCTTCAGCAATTTTCATAAGATAAGCCTCAGCCTCAGATTGTGTCATCCCCGAAAGCTTCACCCCAGACACAAAAACCTTTGGTAAAACCTTGTCATAGGCTGCGGCATATACAAAAAAAGCACCACAAAACAAAATCACAAAACAAAGGCTGATGACAACTATCAAAATACCCTTTTTCTGTTTATTTTTTGTGCTACCACCACTGTCATTTGTTTGGTTTTTTTCCTTTACGTCATTCATAAAAAACACGCTCCAAGCAGAACAATTTTTTTGCTTACTCTTTTTATCTGTATGTAAGTTAAAACACAAATATTTATATTTTGATTTTACCACATCACCTCAAAAAGTCAACTGTTTTTTGCTCATTCCCACGCTTTTTCGGATATTTTTTGAATATTTGGGAATAATTTCAGTGCGAGGTGAAATCCATTGAATTTTAAAGACCTTTTTTTATATTTCAAAAAGCCTTTTTCAAACTCTTTAACAACCGAAAAAGACCGATTATCACAAAATAACAGCCCACAAAACTCCTACATCAAAAGCCCTATACAAAACAAATCTTCATACACATACCAAACGGGAAAAGTCAGCACTGATATAAAGGAAAACCTTGATTTTATCAATGACGCCTTTGAGACCTCAAAAAACTTTGATTTGGTGGTACGGAAATTTGAAATAACACTAAAAGACGAAGCGCTCAATGCCTTTCTCATATTTTATGACGGTCTTTCAAACAAAGAATATATAAACCGCGATATCCTAAGTCCCCTAATGACCAAAGGCGCCCACGTAGATGCTGAAAACGAAAGTTTTGAAGATATAATCTATACCCGTTTGCTTTCTCAGGCACCAAACACAAAGATGCAAGAAATGCGCACAATTATTGATGCTGTAAGCTTTGGCAACTGTGCAGTATTTGTTGACGAATGCAGTTGCGCTTTTGTGGCAGATATAAAGGGTTGGAGCAGCCGCAGTGTAGGTCGACCCGTCAGCGAAGCCGTACTCAGCGGTCCTCAGGAGGCATTTTGTGAATCCTTGATGCCAAACATCGCCTTGGTGCGAAAAATCCTCAAAGACCCAAATCTTATTGCCGAAAACATACCCATAGGCACCAAAAGCAACACCCCCTGTGCCCTTATGTATATAAACGGAATAACCAACAAGTCCCTTGTAAAAACCGCAAGAGAACGCCTTAATTCTATAAGCCTTGACTATGTATTTTCATCTGCTGACATTGAACTTCTTATTGAAGACAGCACCATTTTCCCTCTGCCTCTGCTTCTGAAAACCGAACGTCCCGACAGAGCAGCAGCCCATCTTGCCAACGGAAAAGTGCTGATAATAGTCCAGGGCAGCCCATTTGCCCTCATTCTCCCAGCCACAGCCTCCGACCTGCCTGAAGCTGCCGAGGATAATTATGTACGCACCTTTGAAGCAAATTTTATGAGGTTTATTCGCCTTATTGGAAGCTTTCTGGCGCTATTTCTCCCCGGTTTTTTCATAAGCACCGTACTTTATCATCACGAAAGCATCCCCACTGACTTGATAATCGCAATCGAAGCCAGCCGCGAGCAAATGCCATTTCCCATTGTCCTTGAGCTAATAATTATGACTCTGGCCTTTGAGCTTATAAAAGAAGCCGCAATCCGAGTTCCTGACCCCATCGGCTCAAGCCTCGGCATCGTTGGCGGTCTCATTTTGGGGCAATCAGCAGTGAGTGCAAACATTGCAAGCCCCCTCCTTATAATAATTGTTTCAATTTCTGCCCTTGGTGCATTTTCTGCCCCCACCACTGCAATTTCTCGTGCTCTTTCATTTTTGCAGTTCGTCTTTATTGCACTTGGAGCATTAGCAGGATTTTTGGGTATAGCCTTTGGCATTTTTTTAGGTTCGCTCTATCTCGCCACATCAAAGTCCTTTGGTGTTCCATATCTTTCCTTTGGTGCCAAAAACAAAGAAAATCTTTTTGTGCTGCCAATATGGCGAAGAGAAACAAGACCTGAAGTTTTGAACCCTCAGGACATACGAAAACAACCCCCAATAAGCCGAAAATGGAAAGGAGACCAACGATAATATGAATTCAAGTCACACATCAATGTCATATTTGCTTCCTGTTGGAATATCCTTGTCTGCCTATCGGATTTTCACCAATCTCCCCTCGTCCTTTACCCGTTTTTTCGGAACAGGGGCGCCTCTTTTTTCTCTAATCTCAGGGCTTTTCTTTTTTGCTATTCTTTTCTTTCTTACAAAACGTCTTTTAATAACTGACTGTGAAAATATATTTTCCTTGGCCGAAAAAACATTAGGCGTCTTTGGAAAATACTTCCTTTTTGTTTTGTTCTTTATCTATATCTTTGTGTCCTCCGCCTTTTTGGTCAATGAGTTTTCAAGCTTTTCAAAGCTTGTAGCCTTTCCCCTGTCTCCAAAATGGTTCATAGCAATATTTTTTGTTCTGGCAGCATCCATCGGGGCACTATCCGCCATTGAATCTTTAGGCAAACTTTTTGTGCTGTTTCTTCCCCTTTTTTCTTTGATAATATCTTTTTTTCTTGTGACGGTCCTTTTCGAAAGCCGCACAGAAAACCTTTTCCCTATTATGGGAACTGCCGAAAACTTTACTTTCCCCAATTTTTCATCCACACTGCTTGTTTTTTCTGATATACTTTTGATTTTTCTTTTAAGTCCTCAAAACGCAAGGGCTATCCCAAAAGCCATTTTTTGTTCATTTATCTTAGGTTTTTCCATTGTCTTTCTTTTCGTTCTAACCTATACTGCAAAAATCCCTTATCCCTTGTCAAAGGACGAAACCTTTCCCCTTTATCTTTTGGTCAAAGAGGTATACTACGGCAGATTTTTTCAGCGTATTGACGCCATTGTCCTTCTTATTTCTGCCATTTGGGGAATGCTGAATCTCAGTCTTAATTTTTGTCTTCTTGTGGCTCTTTCCCAAGATATGTTTGGCATAAAAAACCGTCTCGTTATGGTTTTCCCCATTTCTGCATCAGTATTTTTTGCAGCACTTTTTCTTTCCCATTTTCTTACCCATTTGGCCCAATTTTTTCTCGCCTTATCCGCAGGACTGCTGTTTGCAGGCCTTTTAATCCTTGCTATTTTTATCAAAAAAGGGGGTAAAACCTTCAATGAAAACTAAGATCTTCACCATTTTTATGCTTTCCCTCACTCTCTTTCTCACAGGCTGTTATGACCTTAAAGAAATTGACGAAACCGCATACATCGTGGCACTGGGTATAGATAACGGATACGAAAACAATTTTTCATACACCTTTCAATTTTCCTCACCCCTCTCAATTATGGAAAGCTCCACCGAGGGTCAACCCGAGCCCAAAAAAGAGGAAAATTCATCCGTAACAACCCTTACCATCATGGCCCCCGATTTTTATATTGCCAAAAACCTTACCAACAACTTTCTTTCGAAAAACATAGATATGTCCCACCTGAAGCTCATCGTTTTTTCTGCAGAGGTTGATGAATCGGGAATAACAAAACATTCCCAGCTCCTTCTTCGGGAACGGGAAGTCCGCCCCCACACTTCTATTGCCATATCCCCCGATCTGGCAGCAGAATATTTAAAAAATGTAAACCCCGAGCTTGAATCAAATACCTCAAAATATTATGATCTTATGTCACTTCGTTCCAACAATATCTATACCCCCAGCCAAAAGCTTCACGATTTTGTAGACAGCATAAAGACAAGAGGCCGTGACACAATGTTGCCTATTGCAACGAAAGGCGAAAACGTAAATGATTTTCCAAAAGACAGCCACACACTTGCGTGGATAACCCCAAGTGCCTCCGAGATTTCCTCCATGCACTCTGTTTTGTGCGGAATGGCAGTTTTCAGGGATGGAAAGCTTACCTCTGCTATGGACGCTGACAGCTCTTTGATGTTTAATTTTCTCTCCCACAACATCGAAAATTTTGTAGTCACAATAAAGGACAAATATAACCCCGCCGAAAACCTAAGTTTCCGTATAATCACCACCCGTCCTGCGCAATTTGACATTGACCTTGAAAAAAAAGAGATTCAAGTTTCCCAAAAATGCGAAATTTCCTTTCTGGGCAGCCATATTCCAAAGGGTTATTTGTCAGAGCAAGATCTTTCAACTTATGCTCTAAGCATACTAAACTCAAGAGTGTCGGATTTTTTGACTTATAGCTACCACACGCAAAAAATTGATATTTTAAATCTTCACGACTGTATCCGCAAAGATTTTTTTCTTTGGGAAGACTGGAACACTTTTGACTTTGAAAGCTTTTATAAAACCGCAAATTTTGTTACAGATATAAAAAACATATAAAAGGAGTGTCTGAATTTTGCCTTTATTCTTCAAAATAATTCTTTCTCTTGCAGCATTATGGAGCTTAATTTGCAATATTCGCTTTATCACCTTTGAATTTAAGAACAAACACAACAAAAGCGCCATAGCTATCCTTTTTTTAACAGCTTTGATGTTGGCCTTTGTTCCATTGGGCATAGTTTTTTTCTGACAAAAAAAGACCGTCCGCCAAAAGCGAATGGTCTTTAGTTCTTAAATTCTGTATTTAACTATTCTGCCCGTTATATCCTCATCACTTTCCACAAAAACCTCCATATAATTGGGCGTCGTTGCGTGGTATGTGCCGTCAGCGGTTTTTTGTTCTGCCAGAACTTCAATCTCGCGTCCTTTGAATGAATCATAAAATTCACGTTTCATGTTTTCAGCAAGAGCAAGCATCTTTTTGCTGCGCTCCTCTTTTATGCTTTCAGGAATCTGCTCCATTGCGGCAGCCATCGTGCCCTCTCTCACCGAATATTTGAATATATGCATCTGCATAAATCCTATTTTTTTACAAAACTCATAGGACTCCAAAAATTCCTCATCCGTCTCCCCAGGGAATCCAACCATAAGGTCAGTGGTGATTGAAACGTCTTTTATCTTTGCCCGAAGCCTTTTTACTCCCTCCATATATTCTTTGGCGGTATAACGTCTTCTCATTCTTTCAAGAGTTTTTGTGCATCCGCTTTGAAGAGATAAATGGAACTGCGGGCAAAGATTTGGAAGCTTCCGAATTCTCTCTACAAACTCATCGGTAATCACCACCGGCTCTATGGAGCCGAGCCTCACTCTTTTTATCCCTTCAACACTGCACACAGCCTCAATCACATCGATAAGAGATGTCCCATCTTTTAAGTCCTTGCCATAAGAACCGATATGAATCCCCGTAAGAACAACCTCCAAAAATCCGTTTTGAGCCAGAAGCTCCACTTCCTTTTTGATGTCAGAAATTGCCCTTGAACGCACAGGTCCGCGAGCATATGGGATTATGCAATAAGCACAAAAATTATCACACCCGTCTTCGATTTTAACATTCGCCCGTATTCGGCTCTGCTGAGATGTCAGCGGCAATTCTTCAAATTCCCGAACTTTCATTATGTCATCAACCAAAACCGTCTTTCTGCCTTTTACGGCTTCATCAGCAAGCTCTGCCACCTGACTTTTTCCGGAGCTTCCCACCAAAACATCCGCACCAAGCTTTTTAAGTGATTC
>JAZNNB010000061.1:0-15705 GCA_045580025.1 Clostridia bacterium | reverse complement strand
GCATTCGTAATGCGCAGGTCGCAGGTTCGAGTCCCGTCACAAGCTCCAAGATAAGCACTTAGTCGATTTTTTCGACCGAGTGCTTTTTTCTTTCGGCGCCCAGCGGGTGATGTTGAAAACACCGGAGGTGTTTTCTTTGCGCAGGTCTTCGGTTCGGGGTATTGCGTACCATCATGGTTACAAAACGCCGAGCGTTTTTCTTTATCTGTGAAAAGCTGTCGCTTTTCACAATCCTGTGCTACCAATATGCCACCGGCATATTGCCTTAACGCTCCGGCGTCACAAGCTCCAAGATAAGCACTTAGTCGATTTTTTCGGCCAAGTGCTTTTTTATTTCTGCGACCTGCGGGTGATGAAAAAAGACACCCTGTGAGGGTGCCTTTTGGTTATAATTGCAGTTTATTTATAACTCGTATTTTTCTTTTAATTTTGGTGCTAAAAGCGCGAGAACCACGGTGGTAATAATCATTTCGGGTATCATATATGAGCCGTTGTAGAGGAGAGCATATATAATAACACAGTCGGTGTCGGCAAAGGCGCCCCAGATTAAAAGACCTGAAAGTACGTGCATCGCATATCGTATACCAGTAACTATTGTGCCACTTAAAGGGATTGCCCAGGGCCTATTGCCCATAAGTTTTGCAAAAAATCCCGCAAGACCCAAGACAGAAAAGGCAAAGACATAGTCAAGGAGAACTACTCCAAGGAAGCTCCAGATGGTTGTAGCGGGCGGGACATAAAACCCTGTCAGCATTTGGATAAGGGAGAACACAAAGCCTGAAAAAAGACCCCATCTTGTTCCCAAAATAACGGAAACCATAATGATTGGCACCATACTTGCTATGGTGATATTTCCGCCCTCTGCCCATGGGGCAGGCAATACTTTTGACACCATTACCAGCACAAAGGCAAGTGCTGTAAGAACAGCACTCAGTGTCAGTTTTTTTGTTTTCGTCATAAAAACACTCCTTATGTAAATTTACTGAATACTGAACTTGTGAAACTGGATTTAGGTAAAAAAAGAGATTATCTTCTGAAAAGATAATCTCCGAAATATTGCAATTATAACATTTTCCTACGCCGGCATTATCCGTATCAGGTTCGTGGGTCGGAATGCACAATTCCCTCTCAGCCTTTTTGAAAGCTCCCCAAATATTCAGTTTATAACATTATATCATAAAAATCGAAAAATGTCAATCTTTCGGGTCAAAAAAATACCCCTTGCTTTTTTAGGCAGGGGGTGTTGGTTTTTATCTTAAATTAAATCCCGATAAAGCTTAGAAGGTCACCGACGGACATTGCGCCAACGTTTCGGGCAACCTCTTTTCCGTCCCTAAAAAGAATAATGGTGGGGATTGACATAACGCGGTATTCTGCTGCCAGTTGTTCTGCTTCGTCAATATTTATTTTTGCAACAATAACTTTGTCGCCTGTCTTTTCAGCAACTTTTTCAAGTATGGGTGCAAACATCTTGCAGGGCATACACCAATCGGCAAAAAAGTCCACAAGAACGGGAACAGATGCATTTTCGATGGTGGACTTGAAGTTTTCAGGGGTAAGATGTAAAACGCTCATATTCATTTCTCCTTTTTCGTTAGTATTTCAAATGAAAATAAAAATATTCTATAAAGTTATGTCCAAAGACACAGGACAGTGGTCAGAGCCAAATACACTGGTGTGAATTTGGGCATCCTTTATTTTGTCTTTTATGCGGTTTGATGTGAGAAAATAGTCAATTCTCCAGCCGGCGTTTTTCTCCCGTGCGTGGAAACGGTAGCTCCACCACGAATAAATGTCGGTTTTGTCAGGATAAAGATGTCTGAAGCTGTCGCAAAAGCCTGATGCCAAAAGCTCGGTCATTTTAGCTCGTTCTTCGTCGGTGAAACCTGCATTGCGGCGGTTTGTTTTTGGGTTTTTTAGGTCGATTTCGTTGTGTGCTACGTTCAAATCTCCGCAAAGAACCACAGGCTTTTTCGAGTCAAGGCGGTTAAGAAAGGTGCGGAAGGCGTCCTCCCATTCCATACGGTATGAAAGGCGTTTCAGCTCGTTCTGGGAGTTTGGTGTGTAGCAGGTTACAAAATAAAAGTTTTCAAATTCAAGGGTTATAACCCTGCCCTCGTGGTCGTGTTCGGGGATACCAACACCAAAAGAAACCGAGAGAGGTTTTTCCTTTGTGAACACAGCTGTGCCTGAATAACCTTTCTTCTCAGCGCTGCAAAAATACTGAAAATAGCCATCGGTTGGAATTTCTGCCTGACCCTCTTGCATTTTTGTTTCCTGAAGGGCAAAAATGTCGGCGTCAAAGCCTTTGAAAATATCAATAAAGCCTTTTTCAAGGCAGGCACGGATGCCGTTAACATTCCACGATACAAATTTCATTTTTATGACCTCAACTTGAAAATATTATTCTTTCCACAGCTTTATTTTGCCCGTTTTGTGAAGACCTATGAGGATGGTAGCGGTAATGGGAAGCAAAATCATACCCCAAACGCCCATCCACAGATAACCAAGATAAATGGCAATCAAGGTAACAAGGGGGTTGAGACCCAGCTGGTCGCCCACAATTTTTGGTTCAGCAAAGTTTCTCACGACGAGAATAACAATATACAGAATGATGAGTCCTATGCCAAGGAAATAGTTCTGAGTAAAGAGTGAGAAAATCGCCCAGGGGATAAGAGCACCGCCTGTTCCGATAACGGGAAGTATGTCCGCTATTGCGATAAGTGCGGCAAGACCTATGGCGCTGTTCACTTTGAGGATTGAAAGACCGATTGAAAGCTCGGTAAAAGTGATAATCCATATAATCAGATAAGCTCTTAAGTAGCTAAGAATAGTTTTCCCTAAGTGGCTTTTTGCGTCGTCCAAAACACCCGCAAATCTTGGCGGGAGCTGTTTTTTGAGGAATGTCATAATGTTTGAATAGTCGATGCTTGTGAAAATTGAAGCGAGAATTGTGAACACAAAGGATATTAAATAGAAAGGAAGCCTTGTGGTAAAGCTTGCAAGGCCTTTGCCCATTGTAGCAGAGAGGTTTAAAATGAAACCTCTGAGGCTATCCATAGTGCTTTCAAACATAAGGTATATCTGGTCAAGGGTGTCAGGAGAAATCCGCTTGGTCATATCCGAAATCCAGATATAGAAATTTGACAAAAATGGTGCAATGCTTTCATCGTAATGCTTTGGAAGATTTGAAAAAAGGTCTTTGAGAGAATCCACAATTTTTGCACCAAGTACCCATATAACAAGGACGATGAGAGCATATTCGATAAGTAAAAAGACAATAGCACAGAATTTTCGGTTTATTTTTGTAGCACTGCAAATCCTTTTCACGGGAGCATTTACCGAAGCGGCAATCAAGAAGCCCACGATGAACGGCATAAGCCATTTTATTGCATATTTAAAGCATAGAAAAACAAGCACTGCCAAAATTCCAAAAAACAGTGTGTTTATGATAAATCCTTTACGTTTTTCAAGGCGTTCATTTTGCATTTTTTTCGTTGCCTTTCTGTCTGCAGAATTGTTTATGAAAAGCCCCCGCAGACAAGGGGAATGGTAGTTATACACTTAAGTTTAATTATTACATAAAAGGTAAGGCTTGTCAAGGGACAGCTCTTTAGGGAAAATTTGAGAGAAAAATCAGATTTGTACGATATTTCCGTCAAAATCTTTCCATACAAAATTGCCGTCTTCAAAAAGCATATAACCGTGGTGGCTGTTTTCTTTGGGGATTGAAACAGAGCCTGGGTTTAAATATGTTATGCCGTCCTTGGTTTTGCTCAGAGGGATGTGAGTGTGTCCCGACAGCAAAATATCACCGTTTTTAAGAGGCGGAAGCTTTTGGGGTGGCAAATGTCCGTGGGTAGCATAAATGGTTGTATTTCCCACTGTGATTGAAAGATAGTCAGCAAGGATAGGAAACTCAAGCACCATCTGGTCAACCTCGGCGTCGCAGTTGCCACGCACACAAAGAAGTCTGTCTTTCATAGAATTCAGAAGAGGAATAACCTCTTTTGGATTATAGTCTTTGGGAAGGTCATTTCTTGGCCCGTGGTAAAGAATATCCCCCAAAAGCAAGAGCTTGTCAGCCCTTTCGGCTTTAAAACATTCAAGCATTTTTTTGCAAAAGTAAAGGGACCCGTGTATGTCGGATGCTATAAAAAGTTTCATAAATAAAACCGCCTTTTTTTGTTTCGATAAATTTCTTAAATTATATCACGAAAAAGGAGCTTTTGTCCACATAAATTTGGTAGATAAGGCAAAAAACGACAGATGCTTTGTGATGGCATTTATTTTTGTACGAAAATTTGTTTTTTCTCTTGAATAGTTAGAAAAGATATGATATACTTTTCTAAACAGAGAATTCTTTGGAGGGGAGAACTTGCTTATGGAAAGCAAATCACATATATCTTTGAAAACGAAAAAGATACTTCTTGGCACCGGAATTGTTTTTGGTACGGTTCTTGCCTTTGTTGTGTCTTTTTTTCTTGCATTTAGTCTTATTATAAACCCCATAAATTTTGTTACCATAGGCGGCGAGGAAACCGCTGCTGAAAACGAAGAACTCAAAACTCAGGTACAGAGCCTTGAAGATGAGATTGAAATGCTCAATGCAACGGTTGAAAAATACAAGAGTTCAGCGTCAAGCCAGATTATTGTTCAGGAGGTTCCAGTAAGCAGTCAGGGACAGACCTCTCAGCAAAATGCAGGAAATAGCAGTGCGGGAAATTCCAATACCAGTACCAGTGAAAGCGGCGGTGCTGAAAGCGAGCCAGACTTTTCTCCTGAGACGGTTACCACTCCTGAGGGGGGAATAGAACCCGAGGTTGAACTTGATGTCACGGTAATTGATATTTCGGAATAGTTTTTTTGAGTTTTGAAACATATAAAGTTTTGGAGGTAAGAAAAATGTCACTTAAGTACAAAAGAGTTTTGCTGAAAGTCAGCGGTGAAGCACTGGCAGGGGACAAGGGTTTTGGTCTTGACAATGCTACTGTTACAACCATTGCGGGCAAAATAAAGGAATGCCACGAAATGGGCGCTGAAATCGCCATTGTGGTGGGCGGTGGAAACTTCTGGCGTGGAAGAACAGGCGAGGGTATGGACAGAAGCCGTGCAGACCATATGGGTATGCTTGCTACGGTTATCAATTCTCTTGCTCTTCTTGACGCGCTTGAACAGCAGGGAATTCACTCAATCGTGCAAACCGCCATTGAAATGAGACAGATTGCAGAGCCTTATATAAGACTCAAAGCTATGCGTCATCTTGAGAAAGGCAGAGTTGTTATTTTTGCCTGCGGAACAGGAAACCCGTTCTTCTCAACCGACACAACAGCGGCACTCCGTGCGGCAGAAATTGATGCAGAAATCATTCTTCTGGCGAAGAAAGTTGACGGTGTTTATGACAGTGACCCGCATGTGAATCCAAATGCCAAAAAATTTGATTCACTCAGCTATATTGATGTCCTCAACCGCGGTCTCGGGGTTATGGACTCAACGGCTACCTCGCTTTGTATGGACAATAATATTCCCATTCTGGTGTTTGGTCTTGATGACCCCGAAAACATAAAGAGGGCAATCCAGGGTGAAGAAATAGGAACAATAGTTAAATAGTAATCTACACGAAAAATTTTTGAAAGGTGATGACCATAATGCAAAATGCAGAAAACAAAATGAATAAGGCGATAGCAGTTCTTCAGGCAGACCTCGCAGCAATCCGTGCAGGCCGCGCTAATCCTGCTGTTCTTGATAAGGTAACAGTTGAATACTATGGAGTTCCCACTCCTGTACAGCAGGTGGGTACTGTTGCTGTTCCTGAGCCAAGAACAATTACAATTCAGCCCTGGGATGCATCAATTCTTGGGGAAATTGAAAAGGCGATACTTAAGTCTGACATAGGAATTACACCCTCAAATGACGGAAAAATGATTCGTCTTAACTTCCCGCCCCTTACAGAAGAAAGAAGAAAAGAATTGGTAAAGGGCATTTCAAAGCGTGGTGAGGAATGCAAGGTTGCTATCCGCAACGTGCGCCGTGATTCTTTGGAAGGCTTTAAAAAGCAGAAGAAGGACGGGGAGATTACTGAGGACGACCTCAAAGATCTTGAAACAAAAATCCAGAAGCTTACAGACAAGTTTGTGGCAAACATTGACACAATCATTGCTGATAAAGAAAAAGAAATTCTTGAGGTATAGTCTTTTATGTTTTTTAAGAAGAAAAACCGCAGAAAGCTTGATATGAATAATATCCCGCAGCATATCGGGATTATCATGGACGGAAACGGCCGATGGGCAAAAAAGAGGGGCCTTCCCAGAAGTGCGGGACACCGCATGGGAGCAGAAACCCTTAAAAAGATTGTTATTTACTGCAACAAAATCGGCGTGAAATGCGTGACCGCATATGCTTTTTCCACCGAAAACTGGAACAGGCCAAAGAGCGAGGTTGATGCTCTTATGGACCTCCTTTATACATATCTCGGGCAGGTTGAGGAGCAGTTCAAAGGGACAAACGTAATACTTCGTGTTATTGGTGACCGCAGTGCACTTTCTGACAAGATAAATGCCGCCATTGACCATGCGGAAGAATATACATCAAAGAACACTGGTCTTGTTCTTAATGTAGCGCTGAATTATGGCGGAAGAGCAGAAATTACTCGTGCGGCAAAGTCACTGGCTGAAGAAATTGCCGCAGGCAGACGGACACTTCGGGGTGTTTCTGAGCAGAGTTTATCTGAACTTATGTATACGGCGAACGCACCAGAGGTCGATTTGATTATTCGTCCCAGCGGCGAATATCGTCTTTCGAACTTTTTGTTGTGGCAGGCGGCTTATGCGGAGTTCTGGTTCAGCAACATAAATTGGCCTGATTTTTCCGAAAAGGATATGGAGCAGGCAATTCTTGACTATCAAATGAGAAACCGCAGATTTGGAAAGGTTTAGATGGGCGGTACAAAGAAGCTAAACCATATACGGTTTAAAGTGACAATCTTCCCGCCGTGCTGCAGAAAAATGCTCGCAAATACACAAAGTATTTACTGTGCTTTTTCCTTGCCCGATAAAAAGATTGCTCGGTTTAAACTCTGCGACTCTGCCTGATGGCAGGGCGTATAGCGTTTAACTTCATTGAACCGCGTGACAAAAAATAAAAGGTATGAGTGAAACGTGGGCGGATTGTTATCCGCCCGTTTTTGCGAACGATGGATTGGGAGGGACTTTTATGAAAACAAGAATTATAACGGGGCTGTGTCTTGCACCAATATTGGTTTTGGTGCTGCTTTCAAATGCTTATGTTGTTGCGGCGGCGGTTGCCGTGGTTTCCGTTATGGGGCTTTTTGAGTTTCTGAAAGCAACGGGGCTCACTAAACATAAAGGCTTGTGCGCTGTGGGATATGTGGCAGCTGTTCTTGTTTGCCTCAGGACCTATATCCCCGTGTCTCTTTATATGCCGTTCTTTTATGTGGGGCTTATGGCGATTTTCTGCGTGATGCTGAAATGCCATAAAGCTGTCAGTGTGCTCGATGCGGGAATTTTGATTTTCGGGGTTATTTATATTCCGTTTTTGCTTTCAACATTGATTGACATCAAAGGTCTTCAGTATGGTACAAGGCTTTTGTGGATTGTGTTTATCGGGGCATTCGCCACCGATACCTTTGCTTATTTCAGCGGTGTGTTTTTGGGAAAGCACAAGCTTTGCCCTGAAATAAGCCCCAAAAAGACAATCGAGGGATCAATTGGCGGATCTTTGGGGTGCATTGTGCTGTTGCTTCTTTATGGCCTTTTGCTTGAAAAGGGTTTTAAAATGGAGATAAATTATATAAAGCTTGGGGTTTTGGGACTGATTATTTCGCCTGTTTCACAAATTGGCGATTTAACCGCATCAATTATCAAGCGTAAGTTTGGGGTCAAGGACTATGGCAGTCTGTTCCCAGGTCACGGCGGAATCTTGGACAGACTTGACAGTGTAATTGCTGTTGCTCCGCTGGTCTATATTTATCTTAACATTATTGGTATTTAAGCGAGGAAACATATGAATATATCAATACTTGGTTCGACTGGGTCAATAGGCACTCAGGCTCTTGAGGTGGTTGATGACCTTAAGGGCATAAAGGACATTTCGGTTTTGGCGATCACTGGGAACTCAAATACAGCGCTTCTTGAAGAGCAGGCGAGGAAGTATAGACCTCAAATCGTGGCGGCTGCTGATGAAAATAAATATAGCGATTTAAAGGTGCGGCTTGCGGATACGGAAACCGTAGTGCTTTGCGGTCAGGAGGGCTTGTGCCGCGCGGCGACACTTGATGAGTGCGATATGGTGCTTTCATCAATCGTGGGGTTTGCGGGACTTGTGCCAACAATGAAAGCGATTGAAGCGGGAAAGGACATTGCTCTTGCCAACAAGGAAACTCTTGTGACAGCAGGCAGCCTTTTTATGGATGCGGTGAAAAAGCATAATGTAAGGCTTTTGCCCGTCGACAGCGAGCATTCGGCTATTTTTCAGTCACTTCACGGCGGAAAACGGTCAGAACTCAAAAAGATTTTGCTTACTGCATCAGGGGGCCCGTTTTTTGGGAAGAGTCGTGATGAGCTTAAAGATATGACAAAAGTTGAGGCACTTAAACACCCCAACTGGACAATGGGGGCAAAAATCACCATTGACAGCGCAACCCTTATGAACAAGGGGCTTGAGGTGATTGAGGCAAAGTGGC
Source organism: Clostridia bacterium (assembly GCA_045580025.1). GTDB lineage: Bacteria > Bacillota > Clostridia > Monoglobales > Monoglobaceae > SIG440. The sequence goes on along the minus strand of JAZNNB010000061.1, from coordinate 7,004 downwards.
TCTTTGATGTGGATTTTGATGATATAGAGGTTATGGTCCATCGTGAAAGTATAATTCATTCTATGGTGGAGTTTTGTGACAGAAGCGTGATTGCACAAATGGGATATCCCTCAATGAAGCATCCCATTCAATATGCGTTCACATATCCTAATCGTCTTGCATCACCTGAGGAATCGGTGGATTTTGCCAAGCTTTCAAAACTGACCTTTTCAAAACCTGATGAGGAGGTATTTTCTTGTCTTGCCTTGGCAAAGGCGGCTGGGAAAATGGGCGGAATTATGCCCGCTGTTTTAAATGCTGCCAACGAGGTGGCGGTTGATGCATTTCTGGGGGGCAAAATCGGATTTTTGAAAATCGGTGAATATGTGGCAGAAGTTCTTCGTAAATATAAAAACAAATTAAATTTTACACTTGAGGATATAATAGAGGTTGACAGGTCTGTCAGAATGGAGCATAAAATATGATTCTTACAATAATTTTTGCAGTTATTTGTTTCTCTCTTATAATATTCGTTCATGAACTTGGGCACTTTTTGACCGCAAGGCTTTTTGGCGTGAGAGTCCATGAATTTGCTCTTGGTATGGGACCGAAAGTTTTTTCAAAGAAAAAGGGCGACACCGAATATTCATTAAGGGCAATACCTCTTGGGGGTTTTTGCAGTATGGAGGGCGAGGACAAGGAAAGCGACGACGAAGGCTCGTTCTCGAAAAAGCCAAGGTATGCAAGGTTTATTATCCTTGCGGCAGGAGCTTCAATGAATATTATCCTTGGCTTTTTGGTGTGTATAATATATGTAACAATAGCTTTCACACCAAACGGACTGCCCTCTCGGACTGTTGACAGCGTGATTGAGGAATCAAGTCTTGCTGATTTCCTGCAGCCGGGGGATGAAATTGTTCGAATAAACGAAAGTAGGATAAATATAAAAAGAGATATTGATTTTGCTATGCAACGGGGAGCAGGAAAGGAAAGCACCATAGTGGTAAAGCGTGATGGGGAACTTATTTCCACCAGTTTTGAGCCTTATGTATCAGAGTATACTGATGGTACACCTGCATATCTTTTGGGGGTTATGACCCGAAGCGAGAAGGCAAATGTTTTTAATGTAATAAGGGAATCTTTTTTCCAGACCATATGGTCAGGAAAGCTGGTTTTTGTTTCACTTGGGATGCTTTTTGGCGGCGAAACAGGGATTTCTGATATGTCAGGACCTGTGGGCGTTGTGGGTGTGATGAATGAAGCAGCAAGTCAGGGGGGCCTCGCTGGGATTCTCAATCTTCTTTATCTTATGTCATTCATTTCGGTGAATATTGGCATAATGAATCTTTTGCCTATCCCTGCACTTGACGGCGGCAGACTGTTTTTCGTGGTGGTTGAAGCAATCCGCAGAAAGCCCATCCCTGCAGACAAAGAGGGAATCGTACATTTTATAGGGCTTGTGTTCCTTTTGGGGCTTATGGTTTTTGTAACCTGGAATGATATATCAAGGTTGTTCTTTGGTGGATAACAAAAAAACAGATATTTCCCGTTTTGGTTTAAATTTTGGGAAATATCTGCCGTTTTTTCAGAGGCTTTGTTGTTTTTGACCGAAAGGATTTTTATTTCTTTTCGTAGCTTTTGCAGAAATGAGGAATTGCAATGGCGTCAGCACTTGTTTTGTCGTGGCTTACCTGAATTTTGTCAAGACTGCATTTGTTTTCTTCCGCGTGATACATACATTCGTTTACATTGCAGAGAACACCGCTGTTTGTCATAATTTTCACCTCCCAAATGTGTTGCTCAAAGCGATTTTTTAAATAAAGTTTTTTGCTTGAGAAACCTCAAATCAAACTTTTATATGAGACTTTGAGTATGTTTTTATTATGCCCCAAAGTTTTAAATTTATTTTAATATATAAAAAATTAGTGTTTTGTATTGCTTTTTTTAAAATATAATGTTAAAATTTATCATAACGTATTAAAGAAAGGCTATGATTTTTGAAATGGCAAAAGTTATAAAACCAAAAGGGTATCGTTCGCTTCTTAATCTTATGGATACCCAGATTGCAATTAAAGCAACAAAGGATTATTTCGAAACAAACCTCGCAAGAGAGCTTAAGCTGATACGCGTGTCTGCTCCGCTTTTTGTTGACCCTGATACTGGGCTCAATGACGACCTTAACGGTGTTGAACGTGCAGTTTCTTTTGACGTGCTTGAAACAGGAAGAGTGTTGCAGATTGTTCATTCCCTTGCAAAGTGGAAGAGAAATGCACTGAAAGAGTACGGCTTTTCGGAGGATGAGGGGCTTTATACCGATATGAATGCTATACGCCGTGATGAAGATACGGATAATATTCATTCTATTTATGTTGACCAGTGGGACTGGGAAAAGGTTATTTCAAAGGAAGACCGAAGCATCAGCACACTAAAGCATACTGTTAAGAAAATTTTTGAAGTTTTTAAAATGACAGAGAAATATGTAAATTCGCTCTTTCCTCAGATTGAGCCAAGGCTTCCCGAGGAGGTTTTTTTTCTCACATCTCAGGAACTTGAGGATATGTATCCAAACCTTTCTTCAAAGGAGCGTGAACACGCAATTACCAAAGAAAAGGGCGCTGTTTTTCTTATGCAGATAGGAAACGTTTTGAAATCAGGCGAGAAGCATGACGGACGTGCCCCTGATTATGATGACTGGGAGCTCAACGGCGACTTGCTGTTTTATGATGATATTTTGGACATACCCTTTGAAGTATCAAGTATGGGTATTCGTGTTTCTGAAGAATCTCTCCGTCGCCAGCTTGAGATTGCAGGCTGCGAAGAACGTATGAATTTTGCATATCACAGAGATTTGCTTGCGGGCAGACTTCCTTATACAATAGGTGGTGGAATTGGATAGTCAAGAATCTGTATGTTCATTCTTCACAAGGCGCATATTGGTGAAGTTCATGCATCAGTGTGGCCACAGCAGATGATTGACGAATGTCGTGAAAACGGTATCAATTTGCTTTGATAATGCTTGGAAGTGAGTTTCAGTTGAAAAATTTCAACAAATAATGTATAATATAAAAAAATAAAAAATCCGACTCGGAGTCGGAGATAAAATAAACATAAAGGAGTTTTCTCTATGAAAAAAATAAGTTCTTTAATTCTGGCGTGCATTATGCTGCTTTCAACATCTGTCTTTGCGGCTACTTTTTCGGACATGCCCTCAGAAGACCACTGGGCAACAGCGGCCCTCAATAATGCGGTAAGCAACGGACTCCTCACAGGAAGCGACGGACGTATTTATCCTGAAAACAATATGACAAGAGCAGAAATGGCTACAATAATTGCCCGTGCTTGCGGTGCTGTGAAAGATGCTGATATTTCGGCCTACACTGACGTTTCAACGGATGATTGGTTCTATGCATCAATGTCAAAGGCTGTGGCAATGGGTGCATTCAATGGCTCTGAGGGAAGGCTCAGACCAAACAACAACATCACAAGACAGGAAGCTTTCGTTGTGCTTTCAAGAGTTTTTGGGCTTAACAAAGGAAATGTTTCAACCGATGTTCTTAATCAGTTCAAAGATGCAAATCAGGTTGCTGACTGGGCTGAGGTAGGCGTTGCTGCAATCATTGAAAAAGGCTATGTAGGTGGCTCAAATGGTATGCTTAAACCCGTGGATAACATTACCCGTGCTGAGTTTGCGGTTGTTATGGATCGTATAATCAAATATTATATTGATGATGCCGACGTTGCAGAAATTCCTACTGACGGAAATGTTATGATAAGAGTGGGCGGACTCAACATTGATGGTTTTGAAACAGACAAGATGGTTGTTATCGGCGATGCGGTAGGCGAGGAAAAGATGGTTATTTCAAACACCAAAATTTCAGACCTTTTGGTTGTTCGTGGTGGAAAGACTGTGGATGTTAGCGGCAAGTTTGCTGATATCAGAATAGTTATGCCTAATATCAAGGTATCAGGAAGCCCCAATGATATCAGCAAAATTGATATTTGCGACGGAAGCATTTATTCTATGGGAACAATTCTTGGTGCGGAACTTTTTAATTAGCAAAATTTAGCTTTGCCTTGGTGCTGTGTCGGAAGAAAGGCTGTGAAAAAATGAAAATCAAATCAGATTATTTACTTAGAAGTGTAGCAGGATATTATATGGTAGTACCTGTGGGAGATAACTCTTTGGATTTCAATGGGGTCATTAACCTTAACGAAAGCGGTGCGTTTTTGTGGCGAGCTATGGAAGAAGACACTACTGCACCTAAAATGGTAGCGGCACTCCTTTCAGAATATGATGTGGATGAAAAAACCGCTGAAGCGGACGTGGAAGCTTTTATTAAAAAAATGAGAGAGGCAAAGCTGATTGATGAATAACGGAAACAACGTGAAGCTTGAGGAAATTTTTCCATTGATGGAGGAAAAACTGAAGCTTGGCGGAAAGGTTACATTTAAACCCCATGGCGTAAGCATGCTTCCCCTTATAAGACAGGGGCGGGACAGCGTGGTTATTGAAAAATTTGACGGCAATGCAAAAGTGGGAGATGTGATATTTTTCAGAAGGCCAAACGGTCAGTTTGTTTTGCACAGAATTATCGGAAAAGACAAAGATGGCTATGTTCTTTGTGGAGATAATCAATGGCAAAAGGAACGGGGAGTCCAGACAGAATGGGTTATTGGCATTATGACCGGTATTTTGCGTGACGGAGTTCCCTTTGAGCTGGATTGCGAAAGTTATAAAAAATATATCAGGCGCCTCAAATACAGACGGCCTTTGCTTTTCATAAAGCACAAAGGAAAAAGACTTAAAGAAGAGATAGTCAAAAGAATAAAATAAAAAAAGCCTTGCGGCAATTTTGCTGCAAGGCTTAACTTTTTGAGTTTACAGTTTTTTGAAAAACTCAAACATTATTTTTTTGAGGTTTTCTGATGCCATACCTACAAAATCGGTGTAAGAAATGTGCGAGCTGCCATCGGCATTGTCTGAAATTGAACGAAGAACGCAAAATGGGACATCGTTCTTATATGCGGTATGCCCAATGGCTGCAGCTTCCATTTCACAGGCAAAGGCGCCAAAGGTATCTATCAAGAAGGACTTCTTTTCGCTGCTGTTAATAAACTGGTCACCTGACACGATTTTTCCAACAAGGGTGTGGACACCGGCGCTCCCTGATGACTCAGCCAGTTTTTTTGAAAGAACAGCGTCGCAGGGAATATCTACAATGCCAAGCCCCGAAATAAAACCAATCGGGTCTCCGAGGGGTGAGGTGTCCATATCGTGTTGAACTACCGCATCCGCAACTACCACATCGCATATTTTCAAGGAGTCTTCAAGACCACCGGCAACACCACTATTTATAATGAAATCGGGTGAGTATTTAAGGCACATTACTTCGGTGCATATGGCGGCGTTTACTTTTCCTACACCGCTTACTGCGACAACGGTTGGTTTTCCCCAAAGGTCTCCGCTGACGAATTCAATGTTACTTATTGTTTCGGTTTTCTTGCTCTGCATAAGATCTTTGAATTGATTTACCTCAATGTCCATTGCACCGATTATTCCTATCATTTGTGTATCCCCCTATGTCCGAGTTTTTCCTTTATTTTATATTATTTTCGAAACTTTGTCAATTAGAATACCATACAAAGCCAACGGGCAAACATTTTTCCCAGCATAGTAGAAAAATTCATGCGGGAAACATCTTCAGTTGCTAAAATATCACAGACGGCCACCTTTTCACCGCCTATTGTTAGGGTTGCAGTCCCGAGAGGCTCATTTTTTGAAATAGGTGCTTTGATTGAATCCTTAAATGATATGGAAGTTTCAACCTTGTCTGATGCTCCCTTTTTTACTATGAAATTTACCTTTTTATCAGGCGCGATGGAGATGGTATCTGCTTTTCCGCCCACAACTGAGAGTGGCGCAAGGTCGCCGATTTTTTCAGCGGCATTTACTACCGAATAATTTGCAAAGCCATAATCCAGAAGCCTTGTGGCGCTGGAAAAACGGTCGGCAGTTGAGGGGGCGGCAAGAACAACTGCAACCAGCTGCATGCCATCACGTTTGGCAGATGCTGACAGACAGTATTTTGCTACTGAAGTGGAGCCGGTTTTTATACCATTGGCGCCGTTGTAAAAACGAATGAGCTTGTTGGTGTTTGAAAGACCAAACTCGCCGCCACGCAAAGTGTCCATCCAGATGGTTGTATATTCGGTTATTTTGGGGTGTTTAAGAAGCTCGCAAGAAATGATAGCAACATCCCTTGCGGTGCTGTAATGTTCGCTTGTTTCGTCAAGGCCGTTGCAGTTTATGAAATGTGTGTTTTTACAGCCCAGCTCTTTGGCACGATTGTTCATCATTTCAACGAAAGCTGATTCTGTACCTGCGATAAACTCTGACATAGCAACAGCTGCATCGTTGCCAGAGGCTATTACTATGGCTTTGAGCATATCCTCAACACTCATAGTCTCGCCAACTTCAAGAAAAACTTGAGAGCCGCCCATGGATGCAGCGTGTTCGCTGGTGGTTACTGTGTCGGTGAGGTTTATTTTGCCGGAGTCTAAGGCTTCCATTATAAGAAGCATGGTCATGGTTTTGGTTACACTCGCGATAGGCAGCTTTTCGTCTGCGTTTAGCTCATACAGTACTTGACCGGAGGATTCCTCCATAAGAATTGCCGACGGTGAGGTTACAAGTTGGGCAGAAACGTCAGCGTTCACTTGGCTTACAATTTCTGCAGAGGGAACCGAGATGCAAAAAAGAGTAATGCAGATGACAATGCAGGATAAATGTTTTAAAAATGCATTCATATTTTCATACCTTTCTGTTTTTTGTTTCCTTATAATATATAGTGAATAAATATGAAAAAAATGGGAACAATATTACCTATAAAAAATTTTTAAAAAAAATGAAAAAAGGTATTGACAAGAGGGAAAGGATGTGGTAAGATGGACGAGTTGTGCCGAGTGGCAAAAAAACTTTAAAAAAATCTCAAAAAAGATTGAAAAAAGTATTGACAAATGGTTAC
>JAZNNB010000060.1:0-8302 GCA_045580025.1 Clostridia bacterium | reverse complement strand
AAAACCTTGCAGCACCTAAGGCTGCAAGGTTTTCTTTATTTCTGAATATTTTTTTAATGTTTCACCCAGTCTTTTGTCAAAAGCAACTTTTCTGTCATACCTTTCACCGCAAACACATTCCGAATAAAAGGAATAACTTTTCACCCGACCATCCGTAATCTGAAATAGAGGTCTTTCGCACTTGCGACAAATATTCACATTATGGTCTGTCTTTGGCATTTTGTTTACACTCTTGGTAATGTCATTTTCATGTCCGCCTTTGATGATTTCAATCTTTCCATAATTCCCGCAAGTGCAGACAAGCGCAATGTTAATATAATTATACCCTCGCTCGTTTATGCTGCCAAGAATTTTTTCGCAAGTATCACAAAAGACCAGACTCCCGTTTGGATGCAGGGTGTGAATTCCGTTTACTTTACGGACTGTACGCTTCATTTCGCAGGACTGACACTCTTTTCTTTGAGAACAACGTCGTGAGCTCCGCCCTCTACTATACTTGTAGCAGAAACAAGAGTCATCTTCGCATTCTTTTGAAGTTCAGGGATGCTGAGAACACCACAGTTGCACATTGTTGACTTAACCTTGTTGAGTGTGAGGGCAACGTTGTCCTTGAGGCTTCCTGCATAGGGAACATATGAATCAACGCCTTCTTCAAATGAGAGTTTCTGAGCGCCGCCCATATCATATCTCTGCCAGTTTCTTGCACGTGCAGAGCCTTCGCCCCAATATTCCTTCATATAATTTCCATTAACAGAAACCTTGTTTGATGGGCTTTCGTCAAATCTTGCAAAGTATCTGCCAAGCATTACAAAATCAGAACCCATAGCAAGAGCAAGAGTGATGTGATAATCGTGAACAATTCCGCCATCAGAACAGATGGGAATGTAAATTCCTGTTTTCTCAAAGTACTCGTCTCTGGCTGCTGCAACTTCCTGAACAGCTGTTGCCTGACCTCTTCCTATACCCTTTTGTTCACGGGTAATACAGATTGAGCCGCCGCCAATACCGATTTTTATAAAGTCAGCACCGGCTTCTGCAAGAAACATAAAGCCCTCTCGGTCAACCACATTTCCTGCACCAACCTTTACGCTGTCGCCATACTTATCACGGATAAACTTAAGGGTTCTTGCCTGCCATTCAGAAAAGCCCTCTGATGAGTCTATACAAAGAACGTCTGCACCTGCTTCAATAAGTGCCGGAACTCTTTCTTCATAGTCACGAGTGTTTATACCCGCACCAACAACATATCTTTTTGAACTATCAAGAAGCTCCATAGGATTTTCTTTGTGAGCATCATAGTCCTTTCTGAAAACAAAAGCCACAAGTCTCTGCTTTGAATCAACAATAGGAAGTGAATTGAGCTTGTTGTCCCAGATAATATCATTTGCAGCCTTAAGGGTAGTGCCCTCAGGTGCGTATATAAGCTTTGAAAACGGTGTCATAAACTCTTCAATCTTTGTGTTTGGGTCCATACGGCTAACGCGATAGTCACGTGGTGTAACGATACCCAAAAGCACACCCTCTGCTGTACCATCTTTGGTAACTGCCACAGTATTGTGACCTGATTTCGCACGGAGTTCCAAAAGGTCCGCTAAGGTCTGGTCTGGTCTTATGTTTGAGTCACTTGCCACAAAGCCAGCCTTGTGGTTTTTGACACGTCTCACCATAGCAGCCTCGTCCTCTATACTCTGAGAGCCATAGATAAAGGAAACTCCACCCTCTTTTGCAAGAGCAACAGCCAACTTTTCCCCCGAAACAGACTGCATAATAGCAGAAACCATAGGGATATTCATAGTTATAGCAGGCTCTTCACCCTTTTTGAACTTGACCAAAGGGGTTTTGAGACTTACATTGCTTGTCATACACTCTGCTGAAGAATAGCCGGGAACAAGCAAATATTCGCTGAAAGTATGTGAAGGTTCATTAAAATAATATGCCATTTTCAAATTCTCCTATCTCTTTACTGTATATCAAAACATTATATACCTTTTTTCGCCAAAAATCAAGTACTTGTGACATTTAATTTATAAATTCAGTGCCGCATAAACTGCATTTCTCACTCTGTTGTTAATAAACGTCGCCTGGGAATTCCTCATATGCTGGGAATAGAATATTGAAAGCTCATTTTCGGGATCAATAAATGCAATAGATCCAGCCGCACCATCCCAACCAAATTCGGATGTTGTTCCAACTGCACCGCCTTTGGCGATATTTGACATTTTTTTCACGCCAAGACCATAGGTATAACCAGCAAATTGTGGCCAATCAAAGCCCGGAATTCCATAAGGAGTAAGCTGGTCTTCCGCAAGAAGCCTAACCGCACCCTTTGACAAAATCCTCTCACCGTTCGGGCACTCTCCAAAATGTGCCATAGCATCCGCAAACTTTGAATAGTCGGGGGCGGAGATCACAAGACCTGCACCACCGCTTTCATAATTTTCACCAAGCTGATACACTACGTCTTTGCCGATATTTTTCCAATAACCATCACCGCTTGGTGTCGGAATCAAAACATCATTTTTGTCGCATTTTTCAATGTCCACAAACATATACTGCTCTGCAATTTTATCCTTTACGCTTTGAGGACGTGTGTAGGAAATGTCCGTAACTCCAAGGGGTGCAAAAATATTTTCTTTTACATATTCGCCGAATTTTTTACCCGAAATAACCTCAACGACCCCAGCCAAAACATCATGGCAAAGACTGTATTCCCAACGGCTTCCTGGCTGAAAATAAAGGGGTTCTGTCGCAAGACCTTTTATTGCATCAAGTGTATCCATCTTGCCGTTTGTCCATTCTTTAGCACGTCTAAGTCCTTCACTATCAAGGATATAGCTGAATCCTGCTGACATTGTGAAAAGGTGACGCATTGTTATTGGTTTTTCCGCTTTTACTATCTCGCCGTTTTCATTCTTTACATACATATCCTTGAATTCAGGAATAAAATCATAAAGAGGGTCATCAAGAAGAAAGATTCCCCTTTCCAATAGCTGAAGTGCTGAAACAACCGTCACAACTTTTGAACAAGAATACATATTAAGTGTTTCTTCTCCTGTCATAGGAATCCTGTTTTCAACATCAGCATAACCTGCACTGTATTTAAAAATTTCCTTTCCACCTTGCTTCACAACTATTGCCGCACCGGGAATTCTCCAGTTGGTAATTCTGTCAAGCAATTCTTTTATTAACTCAAATCGCATAAAAATATCTCCTAACTTTTTTTCTTAGAAAAACTATTTTTAAATAAATCAAAATCAAGAGTATACGATATCCGTACACTCTTGAAAAATCATTTATCTCTGAACTCTACCTGAGCCGTCGCCACCTGCAAGCTTTTCAACTTCGCTAACAGACACACGGTTGTAGTCGCCTTCAACAGAGTGTTTGAGAGCAGATGCTGCAACAGCAAATTCAATAGCTTCCTTTGATGATTTTCCGCTGAGGAGTGCATAAATAAGTCCGCCACCGAATGAGTCACCGCCGCCTACACGGTCAACAATGTGGAGGTGATATGACTTTGAGAAATAGTAATCTTCGCCATCATAGAGCATACCTGCCCAGTCATTGTCACTTGCAGAAATTGATGTGCGAAGTGTAATTGCAACCTTTTCAAAACCAAATTTGTCAGCCAGCTGTTTTGCAACACTCTTATAACCTTCATGGTTAAGCTTTCCGCCGTAAATATCTGTGCCCTCTGCTTCAATGCCAAATACATCCTTTGCATCTTCTTCGTTGGAGATACAAACGTCAACATACTGACAAAGTTCTGTCATAGCAGCCCTTGCCTCATCTCGTGTCCAGAGCTTTCCACGATAGTTGAGGTCACAAGAAATCTTCACGCCCTTGGCTTTTGCAGCCTTGCAGGCATCTTTGCAGATTTCAACAACATTTGGTCCAAGTGCTGGTGTAATTCCTGTAAAGTGGAACCAGTCAGCACCTTCAAAAATGCTATCCCAGTCAAAATCAGATTTGTCAGCCATCTGGATTGCAGAATACTTTCTGTCGTAGATACAAACACTGCCACGCTGTGACGCACCTTTTTCAAGGTAGTATATACCTACTCTTTCGCCACCACGAACAATCTTTGATGTATCAACGCCAAAATATCTGAGGCTGTCAACAGCCGCCTGACCAATAGCGTGTTTTGGAAGCTTGGTAACATAGCTTGATTCTAAGCCATAATTTGCAAGTGATACAGCAACGTTTGCTTCACCGCCGCCGAAGGTCGCCTGCATCTGATCATTCTGAAAAAATCTGTAATATCCGTTTGGCGCAAGTCTCAGCATAATTTCGCCAAATGTAACAACTTTCTTTGCCATTTTAAAATCTCTCCTTTAAAATTCTTATTTAGCTCTTGCCTTTTTGATGTTTTCAACGAATTTCTTTGCAGTTTCTGTAATTGCTGCATAGTCACCGGTTTTAGCTCCTGCTGTGAGAGCGCCACCTGCACCGCAAGCAACAGCACCTGCCTTAATCCATTCGTCAACATTGTCAACCGAGACACCGCCCGTGGGCATCATTCTTGCCTGCGGGATAGGTCCGTTGATTGCCTTGATAATCTTGGGTCCAAACACTTCACCTGGGAATATCTTGATGATGTCAGCGCCTGCTTCCATAGCTGCAACAACCTCTTTGATTGTCATGCAACCAGGCATATAGGGAACTCTGTAACGATTGCAGAGTTTCGCGGTCTTTTCATCAAAATAGGGGCTTACTATGTACTGCGCGCCAGCAAGGATTGCAATTCTTGCAGTTTCTGAGTCCATAACTGTACCTGCACCAAGGATAATCTCGTCTTCTGTGTACATTTCAGAAAGCTCAGCGATTACCTTGTCAGCATGGGGAACAGTGAAAGTAAGCTCAATTGCGGGAACTCCACCAGCAATACACGCATCAGCAATCTTCTTTGCCTGTTCAGCGCTTTCAGCACGGACAACCGCAACAATACCAACATCTGTTATTTTTTGAATTACTTGTTCTTTTAACATTTTTTCATCCTCCGAAACTTATTTGAAAGTATATTTTTACATAAAGAAACGCTGTGCGTTGTATGAACAAATGTTCTGGATAAGTGTTTTAAGAATTTCTTCATTGTCAGTGAACATCTCGTCTTCCACCCACTGTCCAACAATATTACAGAGAATTCTTCTGAAATATTCGTGACGGGGATATGACAAAAAGCTTCTTGAGTCCGTAAGCATACCCACAAATGTAGCAAGCGCGCCCTCATTTGCAAGGCACTTTATCTGGTCCTCCATACCATCCTTGGTATCAAGGAACCACCAAGCAGAGCCAAGTTGAATTTTGCCGGGAATTTCATCACTCTGGAAACAACCCATAAGTGTCGCCATAGTAATGTTATCCTTATTGTTAAGAGAATAGAGAATTGTTTTGGGAAGTGCACTCATTTTTTCAAGATGGTTCATAAATCCCGAGAGCTTTTTGATTTCAAGAACATCAGCTACACAATCAAAGCCTGTATCAGGGCCGAGCTTTTCGAACATCCTTGTATTGTTGTTTCGAAGAGCACTTGCGTGAATTTGGAGAACAATATTTCTCCTTGCATATTCTTCGCCCAGCCACAAAAGAAGCGAGGTTTTATATTTTTCAGCATCCTCGGCTGATACCTTTTTGCCCTTGAGAGCAGTCTTCAAAATTTTGTCAACTTCCTTGTCACCAGCCACCAAATAAGGCATATTCTCAACCGCATGGTCTGACGCCCGACAACCCATCTCGCAGAAGAAGTCAAGTCGTGCTGAAAGAACGTCTTTGAGGTCTTCATAAGACTTAATCTCCTGTTCTCCAACTTCTGAAAGCTTTTGTATGTATTCGCAAAAACCGTCAAGGTCAATGTTCACAGCCTTGTCCGGACGGAATGTGGGAACAACCACTGTGTCAAAATCTGTGAGGACTTTGATTTGCTTGTGATATTCAAGACTGTCAACAGGGTCATCAGTTGTACCAATGAGCTTCACATTTGAGCGTTTGATAACCTTTCTTGTTGTGAAATCACCACTTGTAATAATTTCGCTTGTTTTTTCCCAAATTCTGTCTGCACTTTCTTCAGTGAGATATTCATCAATATCAAAATATCTTTTGAGTTCCAGCTGAGTCCAGTGATAAAGAGGATTTCCTGCAGCATAACCAATAGCTTTGGCATACGCTTTAAACCTTTCATAATCGCTGGCATCACCTGTTATGTATTTTTCGTCAACACCCATACTGCGCATAAAACGCCATTTGTAATGGTCGCCATAAAGCCATATCTGTGTAATATTCTCATAAACCTTGTCCTCTGCAATATCTTTTGGATTGAGGTGGCAATGATAGTCAACGATAGGCATATCCTTGGCATAATCATCAAAAAGATGCTGTGCCGTCTTTGTTTTCAAAAGGAAATTTTCTTTCATCAATCTCCACTCCCGTCTGTTTTTATATACCAGTTTATATTGTACCACATTATCCCTGAAAAAGCAAATATTTTATGCATTTTATTTCATATTTTTTGAAGATTTTTTTAATAAAGTCAAACAAGCTAAATTGCTTGTAAATATTGACATTCACTTTGCCGTATGCTATACTTTAATTGCTTTTTAAAAGTGAAATTTATCCATATATTTTTATTTTCCGAGGAGGAGCATTTATGTTAAAAGCAACGCCAGATTTTTTGAAACAAAATGAAGAATTATACGAAAAACGTAAGGGTGAAATCCTTAATGCCAAGGACAATCTCACCATTTCTGGTATTACATATTATGTAAGCGCAGACGGCGATGACAAAAACGATGGAAAGTCTCCTGAAACTGCATGGAAAACCGCCAACCGCGTCAACAGAACCTGGCTTTTAGAAGGCGATGCCGTTCTTTTTAAGCGTGGAGACATTTTCCGCGGATTCACGATAAAACCTATGCCAGGTGTTACATATGGTGCATACGGAACAGGCGAAAAACCAAAATTTTACGGTCATATCGAAGACCTTGCTGATCCTGCCCTTTGGGAATTATATGACGAAAAACACAATATCTGGAAATACACAAAGCTGATTGCCAACCCCGGAGCATTGATTTTCAATGATGGTGAATTTGTTTCAAGAAAACTTATTCCATCATTCCGTGACCTCCACTATGTATGTCGCGAAGATGAAAGCCGTGATTTCGTTATGGAAGACGAAATGAACGAAGACCTTGATATGTTCTGGTATTTTGACAGTTGCCTGCATTTTGGCGGTCCCGAAAGCGGAGACTTCCCCATCCCCGATGTCGGTGGAGCTCAATCCGAAGCACCTGGTCTTGGCGAAATGTACTTAAGATGTGATAAAGGTAACCCCGGTGATGTTTTTAAAACCATAGAGGTTATTGCTTTCAAAATGGCTTTTTTTGTGCTTAATATGCCAAACGTTACCATAGATAACATTTGTATGAAATATTATTGCTTTGGTGTGTCTGCCTGTGATGTTAAGGGTCTTCATGTTACCAACTGTGAAATTGGCTGGATAGGCGGAAACATCCAAACTTTCGGCGGTGGCGACCCCAACTATCCAGAAGGCGGACGCGGTTCCGTTACACGTTTTGGTAATGGTATCGAAATCTATGGTGCTTGTGATGACTATGTTGTCTCAAACTGTTATATTTATGAAGCTTACGATGCCGGTGCAACACATCAGTCAAATATGAGAAAACAGAAAATCATGGTAAATATCCGCTACACCGACAATATTTTTGAAAAGTGTGTATACGGTATTGAATATTTCCTTGGCTCACACGGTATGGACTTTGGAAGTTATATGGACAATGTTGTTATGAGTGGCAACATTCTAAGACTTTCGGGCTACGGTTGGGGACAACAACGTCACAACTATCACACCCCCGCCCTCATCAAAGGCTGGAGTTATGAAAACCCGGCAAGCAATTTCTCAATCCATAGCAACATTTTCGACCGCTGTGCCTACAGAATGCTTCACCTTGTTGCTCTCAAACAGGAATCTTGTCCCGAAATGCACGACAACACATACATCCAGCATCTCGGCGGTATGATTGGTCAATATGGTGCAAACGAAGTAAAAGAACCTGAAATCGAAATTTTCGATGAGAACGCAGAAGATAAAATCCTTAATATTTTTGGAGACAAGAATGCAAAGGTATATTATATGGAATAATTGCTTATTTCAAAAGACCTGCCATATGGCAGGTCTTTTTTCATACTTTAATTCATTTTTTCTCGCATTTTTTTGGTTTCTTCTGTCTGTAGCTGTACACACTGTCATAAACTTCCTGCACTTCATCGGTCACCGGTGCCACCTGAA
>JAZNNB010000059.1:0-12068 GCA_045580025.1 Clostridia bacterium | reverse complement strand
ATCGTTAAAAACACCACCTTGGGGGAAAGCAGTTCCTATAACTCGGTTCTCGTTATGCCCGCGCAAAAAACATATGCCCCCAAGATTTTGTTCTTTAACGGTTGAATCGTTGTCATAGATAAGCTGGATTGCATCACTTGTCAATGTATCATCACTGTCTACAATAAAAGTATAATAGCTATCCACCATTTTGAATGCCATGTTAAGCGCTGTGTGCTTACCGCCGTTTTCCTTTTTTATATACTCTATTTCAAAGTCGCACCCATCAATAAAGCCTTTCACAACCTCTTCGCTATTGTCGCTACTTCCATCGTCTATAATAAGCCATTTAAAGTTATGATTAGTCTGGTTTTTAAGGCTCTCAAAAAGCTTTCCGAGATACCCTGCCCTGTTATAAGTCGGAGTGAAAACTGTCACAAGGGGTTTCATAATTTATTCTCCTTTATCAGTTAAATTTGGTAAAGAACGGCACACCATATCTGTACACGGGTATATAATTCTTAAATGAGCCCTCCTCAAACAAAGATATATATCTGAAAAATCCAAATCCACACCAAAGAACGAGTATTAACATAATAAGACTTTGATACTTTTTCTCTCTTATGCCACTGAGATACACAAAAATAAACCCATATGAAATAGTGAAATAATCCTTCCAGCGAGTGAGGATTTCATAATTTCTGAACAATGTGAAAATAGGAAGCAAACACACAAACATTTTTATCATCATTTCTGAGTTTGGAAATTCCTTTTCAATATCGTCATAAAACCACGAAAGGAAAAACATTATAACAAAATATTCTGCCGTATGAAGCCAGTTTATACCGCTATCAGAAGCATTGACAATAAGCCCCGTCGCCTTCTCCGCAATTTGCTCTGAAGAAAAAACATTCCAGTCAAGTATATAGTCAAAGATGCTGAGCACGGGTACGTTTAGAGCAGACAACGCAAGGGTCGGCAAGAAAATTAGGTTCAAAAGAAGCAAGGTCTGTTTTGATAATTTAAGATACCTTACAAAATATACGATAAAAAGAACACTGGCTGCCGCGTGGATATAATAACAAACACAGCACATTATGTAATATCTTACCCAATGCTTCTTTTCGATATCTGACAGCATTCCCATAAATATCGCAATGGTTATCGTTTGCCTGAGGCTTATAAAAAAGTCATAGAAGAACATTTTATACATCATAAACATAACGACCATAGCAAAATTATTACCATATTTTCTTGTAAAAAAGTAAATTGCACATATCACCAACAGCGAGTGCATAAAGTTGTAGCCATAATAACTAAAACCCAGCGTCTTAAAGATGGAATTTATTATCAAATAACCTTTATCCATACCATATACGTAATATTTGTCATATATCACATCAAATTTTTCTATAAACTCGCCAAGGGTTGGGGTGTTCATATAAACTTTTCCATATACTAAGAAATCCGTGCCCCCGACATTTCTAAGACCTGCGCACAAGATAAGAAATGCAATAAGTATCGTATTTAGAATGCGTTGATCCTTATTCGAATGTATAACGCCAGGTTTTGTCATTCCGCTGTCAATTATAAGCGCATATACACAAATCACAAACAGTACAATAAAATAATACATAATGTCCTCTCTCTTTTACTAAGGAGTATTTAAACCAAAAACAATTTATTTAAACTTAATCCATTTAAGGCTGTTTTCTCCCAGTATTCTTTTTATACGTCTTGATACCTTTGACATAAATCGTCTTTGGGGACTCGCCCATGTATTTGAAAACCAATGTATTGTTGCCGTATTTTCTGTAATCGTCAACTTTCCGGTAGCTCCGTTCAATGGGCAAAAATAATCAGTGGGATATAACGCAAAGCCCTCTATCTCCTGAAACTGATCATTTGCGCAAAAGCCCAGCCCCTTTAAGATGCCCGTTATAATGATGGAATTTGTAACTGTATCCAAGCTTCCATCCTCTTTAACGAAGCTTCTGTCGGAATAATAATCCAACAATTTTTTAAACAAAGGAAATCCCTTTTCTGAAGCCATTATTCCCGTTGGAATAAAAACCTTTCTTTCAAAGCCAGAGAACGCCTCATGGACAAGGAACTCATCCAAAGATTTTACAACCTCTACATCAGTATCCATATAAACGCCGCCATAGTTATACATTGCATAAAGCCTCACATAATCCGAAACAAATGCATATTTTTTGTTTTCGTAAGCCTGTTTTACAAAAGTATTGCAGTTAATGTCAAAGTTGCTTTCGTTCCACTCTATTATTTCATAATCAGGACAATATTTTTTCCAGCTTTCAATGCATTTTTTCGCAAGGTCACTAAGGGGATTTCCGCCAAACCAACAATAGTGAATAGTTTTTGGTATCATTCCTATTTCTCCTTTTTAAATATTATATATTTTCGCCATTTCAGCCTTTACCTCATCCAAGGTAAATTTCATTACCAACGCTTTCCCTTCTTGGGAGAAGCTTTCCCTCAAGGCATCACTTTCCAATATGGCACTTATCCCTTCTGCAAAACCGGAAACATCTAACGGTCTATACAAAAAGCCATTCTTGTTTTCTTTAACCAAATCATTGTTGCCTCGTATATCCGAAACCACGCAAGGAAGTCCCGCCGCCATCGCCTCCATAACAGACACAGGAAGGCCCTCTCTTTTTGAAGGAAACGCAAAAATATCGCAACATTTATAAATTTCTGCTACATCTGTGCGGTAACCTGCCAAAATCAGCCTGTCTTCCATCCCAAGCTCCTTTGCAAGATTTTCAAGGTATTCTTTCCTTCCACCCTTGCCGCAGATTACATAGGCTATGTCCTTGCGGTCAAGTTTTGAAATTGCACGAAGAACTGTTTCATGGTTTTTGTTTACGTTAAGCTCGCCCACCGACAAAACCGCAATGCTGTCTTTGGGTATCCCAAGTTCCTCCCGCTTTTTGTCACATTCGACCGCAGCGTTTTTTAACTTGTCAATATTTACCCCAACGCCCCGAACATAGTGTGTTTTTTTTGCGTGTAAATATTTTTTTGCAAAAGCAAAGTCCTCACGGTTTATGGTAATAAGGTCGTCTGTAAAAAACGAACAAAGCCACTCAACAGGGAAGTACATAAGCCAGTTTTTAAGGGGTGCTCCTTTAAAAAAGTGAAATCCGTGGGCGGTATAAATTACTCTGGTGCCCCGCTTTCTCGCCCTTCTTGCGGCAAATCTTGTCATCATCGCTGCAACGGGGGTATGACAATGGATTATTTCATATTCGCCGCTTTGTATAATCTTTTTAAGTTTTTTGTATGCCTGAATATTTTTCACCTTAAACGGCTGTCTCTCAAAGTCAATGTTGTGTTCTGTTTCACAAATCGTCAACCCCGGTCTTTGCTTGGCAGCTGCTTCAACCTGATAGCCTTTTTCCTTAAAATGCTGAATATACGGCATATGAAATGCCCTGAAATGTCCCATTATTGATGCTACAAACAATACTTTTTTCATTTTTAACACCCTTAGCTTCGCTTAGAATAAGCTTTTAATAATTTCAATAACTTTCAGCTGTTCTTCTTCGGTCATTTTGATGTCTGAGGGCAGACACAGCCCTCTCCTGAATAAATCTTCACCAACCAAATCCCCGCAAGCCACAAAATCACGGTCCGCATACACCGGTTGCATATGCATGGGTTTCCATATGGGTCGTGACTCGACATTTTCTTCCTCAAGTCTGAGACGTATTTTTTCAGGAGTAACCCTATCCATAACATCTTCATCAACAGTAAAACAACTAAGCCAAAAATTCGGTTCACTGCACTCAAGGTAAGGATTCATTTCCACAGGAAGTCCCTGAAATTCTTGTTTGTATGTATTATAAATTTTTTTCTTTAATTCAATATGCTCATCAAGATGAATAAGCTGACCTCTGCCAACCCCTGCCACAATATTGCTCATACGATAGTTGTAACCAATTTCGCTGTGCTGATAGTGGGGCGCCGCATCCCGAGCCTGTGTTGAATAAAAGCGAACTTTTTTCACTGCTTCTTCGTCTGCGGACAAGAACATTCCGCCACCTGATGAGGTAATGATTTTGTTTCCGTTAAAGCTTATGGCATTATATTTTCCAAAAGAGCCGGTCTGTCTTCCCTTATATGTAGCCCCCAAAGATTCTGCCGCATCTTCAATAAGCGGAACATTGTATTTTTCACAAAGAGCCACAATCTCGTCAAGCTTTGACGGCGTGCCGTAAAGGTGAACAAGAATAACCGCCTTGACTCTTCCTTTGTATTTTTCAAGGGCAATCTCAAGCGCACGAGGGTCCATATTCCACGTGTCTCGCTCAGAATCCACAAAAACCTGAACGCCATTTTCATATGTAACCGGATTGACCGTTGCCGCAAAGGTCAAATCCGAACAAATAACCACGTCTCCCTGCCCTACACCAGCCATTTTCACTGCCATATGAAGGGCGTGAGTTCCTGCGGTCATTGCTGCGGCATAACCACAACCGGTATATTCTGCAATCTCATTTTCAAACTCGTTGACATTTTTGCCAAGGGGCGCAACCCAGTTTGTATCAAAAGCTTCCTTTACAAATTTCTGCTCCTCTGTATGAGTAGTGGGCGTTGAAAGCCATATTCTTTCTGACATAAATATGTTGACAACCTTTCAGCCCACAAAATGCCGTTTTCTTGCCGGTGGGCACAACAAGATATTCCGGGTTTTCCTTGAAGTTAGGCATAGATGTCCAATCTAACTTATTATATACCAAATTTAATGTCTCGTCAAGTTCCCATCTTGCGAAATTCTACAGGATAAATTTGTTAATAGTAACCAAATTATATCTAATCGATGCTTTCCTCACCAATTAAATACACACTGTTTATATCTATCCCTTTCCCGAAGACACAAGTTATAAAATTTTATTTGTGCACTTGAAATATATTTTGTAATGTGATATGTTATAAACAAGAGATTTTTAATTGCGTCATTGGTTTGGTCTTAGAGTTTATTTAACTAAAGTAAGGAGAAGAATTATGACAAATTACGTTGCACTGCTTGAGGAAGTGCGTAACCTTGGCATGGATTACAAATGGTCAAGGATGTTTGTAAAAAAGCTTTCAGATGACGAAAAAGCTTTCCCTGTCAGCAAAGAAGAAGCTTGCTGGGCTTTGGAACGAGGCTTTTTCCCCGGAAGAGTCACCTTGTACGGACTGAATGAAGAGAATTATAAAGACTATGTTCCTGACTATAATTATTTTATGCTTCATCCTATGAACAACCATTTTTTAAAATGGCTTGACAAAACTACTTTAAAATACGTTTTAAACAGCAATGGCTGCGAAAGCTCTATGCCGGAGTATTATGTTTATGTAGAAAATGACGGCAGTTTTACATATCTTATGGATGCACCAAAAAATATAGAAAAGAATGCAGACTTTCTGTTTAACCTTTTGGAAAGCAAAGGGATTCTTGCCCTAAAGCCAAACTCCGGAACATCCGGCGGCCTAGGCTTTATCAAGCTTGAGATTAGAGACGGAAATCTCTTTGAGAACAACAAGCCCATCGATATGCAGAGGCTTATTGAAATAAGAGACTCTATGAGAAATTACATAATTACCGAATATGCCCATCAGCACAAAGACCTTGCAAACATTTGGCCCGACAGCGAATGCACTTTGAGGGTTATTATGGCAAAGAACCCGAAGACTGATTTGTATGCCAAGGCCACATGGTCATGTGCCATATCTTTTGCGAGATTTGGGTCGTCAATTTCCGGTGGAGCAAGCAATCTGTCTTCCGGTGGAGTTGGGGTAGGCTTTGATTTTGAAACAGGAAAATATAACGAGTTCAGCATAAGATATAAAAAGTTCTGTCCTGACGGCGAATGGAGAATCAGCAAGCATCCTGACACTAATGCTTGTTGGAAAGGTCTTACTCTTCCAAACTGGCCAAAGGTAAAAAAGATGATTGATGATATTTGTCAGCACGTCTCTTCCTTGGACTATATGGGACTGGATATCATAATTACCGAAGACGGAATGAAGCTTTGCGAAATAAATTCTCATCCGGCAATGGATTATGCACAAATTATGTGCGGCCCGACCCTTGCCAAAAAAGAACTCAAGGAGTTTTTCACAGCCAAAGGCTTGTATAATTACGATGGCAAAGCCCTTTGTGAAGCATATTTAAGATGCCAGGAATAATCCGGCATTAAAGGAGTTGTAAAAAAATGATTGAGACAAAAACCAACGAACCGGAAATCCGCACGGATATTCCCACACCAAAAAATACCCTTTATTCCCGATACATAAAAAGAGGTCTTGATATCTTCCTGAGTGGAATGGCAATTCTTGTTTTAAGTCCCATCTTGCTGACTATTGTCGTATTGGAATTGGTTTATCATGGCCGCCCTGTTTTTTACATAGACAAGCGCCCCGGCAAAGACGGAAAAATTTTCAATATGTATAAATTCCGTTCTATGACAAACGAGCGTAACGAAAAAGGAAATCTTCTTCATCCCAGCAAACGCATAACGCCCTTTGGGAGATTCCTCAGGCGCACCTCTCTTGATGAGTTGGCGGGACTGTTTAATGTTTTCAACGGAACTATGTCAGTGATCGGCCCCAGACCTTTAATGGTGGATTATTTGCCTCTTTATAACGAGCGCCATAAATACCGTCACAGTGTTCGTCCCGGTCTTGCCTGCTGGAACCTTAACACCAAGGACTTAACATCTGCATCCTGGACATGGAACACTCAATTTGAAAGTGATATTTATTATGTTGAAAATGTCAGCCTTTGGCTTGACATAGCAATGGTTTTGAAGACTATTAAAATTATTTTTACTAAAAACGAGATGCGGGCAAATTCGAACCGCATAAAATTCAATGGCGAAAATCTAAACGATACCCGTACCCATCAGGAAGTTATGAAAGAGGCGGAAAAGGTTTTAATATCTGCAAAATCAGAATAAAAGTTTGATAATATTTTCTTTTTAAAAAGGAGAAATTTATGAAAGCACTTGTACTTTGCGGCGGCGTTCCACAAATCGCTGCCATAAAAGAGCTTAAAAGTCGTGGCATCACCACCCTTTTGGCTGATATAAATGAAAATGTCCCAGCGAAGCAATATGCTGACGAATTTTATAAAGTCTCTGTTCTTGACGTAGCCGCAATCCGTCAGCTTTCAAAAGAACAAAAGGTAGACTTTTTGATTTCTGTATGTGCAGACCAGGTGCTTCAGGTGGTTGCACAGGTTTCAGAAGAATTGGGACTTCCATGCTACATAGACTTTAAAACAGCAGAAAATGTTTCAAAAAAATCGTATATGAAAAAAATCTTTTGGGAAAGTGGTGTTCCCACTTCGAAATATGTTATTATGGAAACACTGGATGGGGAAAAAATCAAGCATCTTAAGTATCCCCTTATCGTAAAGCCCGTTGATGCATACAGCTCACGCGGGGTCTGCAAGGTCACCAACCCGTCAGAGCTCAATGACGCTTTTGAAAATGCCAAAAACATAAGCCGAACAAAAACTGCAATAGTTGAAGAATTTGTTGAGGGTGATGAAATAAGCGTTGATGCTTATGTTGAAGACGGAAAGGTGCATATCCTTTGCCTTACCAACCTTTACAAAATCGGTGAGGACGGCAAGTTTGTCATCAACAGAAGCCGTATACCGGCAAATGTTTCCAATGACATAAAAATTCAAATAGAAGAGGCCTCGCAAAAAATTGCAGATGCTTTTGGACTCAAAAACACACCTATGCTTGTTCAGTTGATTTCTACAGGCGAAAAAATTTCTGTGGTTGAATTTTGCGCCAGAACAGGCGGCGGAATTAAATTCCTTATGATCAAAAAGGAATCTGGCTTTGATGTGGTTAAGGCGGTTGTTGACCTTACTCTTGGAATAAAGCCCCACGTCGAAAAGGTGGACATTCCGCAAAGGCTTACCATAAACGAGTTTGTTTACTGCAACAAGGGCACTCTTAAATCCCTTGAAGGCTTTGACGAATTGCTTTCAGAGGGAATTATAAATGACTATAAACAATTTAAGTTCCCGGGGGTAAGCTTTGACAAAATAAACGGCAGTGGCGACAGGGTTGCATATTTCAGCATAGAAGCCGATACCCCCCAAGAAGTAAAATCGAGACACGCCCTTGCAAACAGCCGCATCCGTGCAATCGCAGAAACCGGCGAGGATATAATCAGACACGATTTGATAGAAAAATTTAATGGGTAACAAAAAAGCGATGTGAAATTTCTCACATCGCTTTTAATCTTCTATTTTTTCAAAAGCTCAATGGCAAACTCTGCATACTTTGACACAAACTGTCCCCTCCTTAAAACAATAGCAGGCTGGCGACTGTATTCGGTTTGATTTAGCTCAAAAAGGGTTATATCTTCATTTTCGGCCTCTCTTTGCAGAAACTGTTTGGGCAGGAGTGCCGCAGCAATTCCGCCCTTAACCATTTCTCTTGCAGTGGTTACCCCGGTAACCTCCACAAAAATATTTGGCTCTATATTTGCCTTCGCACATAAATTTTCAAAAAGCTTGCGCATTTCCTGATTTTGACCCACTACTACAAACGGCAACTTTTTGCATTCTGCCAAATCAATCCTTCCTGACTTTTGACCTTTATTTTCGGCCTCCACAAGATGCAGCAAGCGATTGGGCACAGCGAGAACAACAGAATCTTCTTCCAACGGAACAACCTCAAATTCTGCTTCATCCACCGGAAGATTCATAATTGCAAAGTCATATTGACCCTCCAAAAGACCTTTTTGAAGCAGCTGGAGTCCATTCTCCTTTATCACAAGCTGAATATCGGGAAATTTCTTCTTGATTTCCAGAACAATCCGAGGCATCAGATAAAGACTTCGAAATGGTGCAATGCCTATTGTCAGCTTCCCTTTCTCTCCGTTTTTGTATTGCTCAATAGATTTAATCAAGGTTTCTTCTTCAAATAAGAGTTTTTTTGCCTTTTGTATGAAAAACTCTCCGGCAGGGGTGACAGAAAGCGGCGTGGTGCTTCGGTCAAAAAGCTTTATCCCAAGCTCCTCTTCAAGGGATATAATCTGCTTGCTGAGGGCGGGCTGTGATATTTTAAAACGCTGTGCCGCCTGAGAAAAATTAAGCTCCTTGGCAAGCGTAATCACATATTGAAGCTGTTTTGAATTCATAGACACCCCTCACTTTCTTTTTTAAGTATACTCTTTTAATCTTCATTATGCAAGGCTTTATACACAATTTTGTTTAAATTTTACATTGACATACTTCTTTTTTTGTGTTATATTATAACTGAATTGTAATTAAATATATAACCAATTTGGAATTTAAGGAGGAAAATATGCCATCTGCTTTTATTTATCTTGGGATTATGCTGATAGTAATCGGCATCTGGTTTGTGTTGTTTAAGCGACCTGTATATGAAGCAATTTTAATCAGTTTTGTTGTTTTGCTTACTGTGACAGGGACTTGGAGGAACGTCTTAAAATATATTGACAGCGGACTTTCTACCTCTCTCATTTATTCTATGACCGCATTTGTTGCTATGTCTATAATTTTGACAAAGACCAAGGTTATTGACTCTTGTGTTGCCATTATTCTGTCTCTCTTGGGCAGAGTCACCGGCGGCGCGGGATATGTGTCAGTTATTGCCAGCGGATTTATGGGAGCACTTTCCGGCAGCGGCCCCGGAAACGTTATGGCAACGGGAACACTTACCATTCCGGCAATGATCAGGTCAGGGTTCCCCAGAGAACTTGCAGCAAATATAGAAAGCAATGCAAGTTATATGGGAAATATGATACCTCCGTCATCAAACATAGTTGCAGCAATGGGTGCATACATAGCTCTTTATCCAAACGAAAATATGACTACTGGTCGGTTCTGGGTTGTTCTGTGGGGAATTTCACTTTGGTTTATCCTCCAGCGACTTGTTATGGTCTGGGGATTTTGCAAATATTACAAAGTTAAGCCGATGTCCAAGGAGGAACTTCCAAACCTCAAGGACGTTTTCAAAACAGGCTGGCAGGGACTTTTCATTCCGGTTATTATTTTATTGCCTTTTGTCCTTGATTACCTTTTTAAAGACACTTTCTTTACTGCACGTCTGGGCAAAGACGGCGCTAAATACCTATCAAGCTCGCTTCTGCTCTTTATTGCAGGGATAGCAGCTCTTTACACCTGCTTTATATGTAAGGATAAAAAAACAGTTTCTGTCAGCAGCATAGCAAAAATGTTTGCAGACGGCGTAAAAACCATCTCTCCGGCAATCGGGGTTTGTATAATAGGCTATATGATAGGTACACTTTTTAAAGATATGAACGTAGCAGAAGAAATGGAAGCTTTCATCGTATCCATAAACTTTGGTAAGCTTGGAATGGTATTGTTTATCTGTGCCTTTACCTGTGTTTTGGGTATGGTAATCCCCGGCTCGTCACTGGTGGTAATTTTCGGGCCTATGTTTATTTCTACCTTGGCAACCGTTGGTGTTTCGCCGCTACTTGCTGCGGCAATGCTTCCTTGTATCTGCGGTGTTATGTGCGGAATTACCCCGCCCCTTGGGCTTGGAATGTACGCCGGTATGTCCCTTGCGGAATCTGACTTTGACAAGACCTTCAAGAACAATCTCTGGTGGGTGTCTGCACAATTTATTATGCAAGTGCTTTGTCTGATGGGCTTTCTTCCCATACTGGGACTTTAAGGAGGTATAAAGATGAAAAAATTTTTTAAGAAAATTTCCGCGGTTTTAAAAACAATTTTCGGCTATGGAATAATGCTTTGTCTTTTTGCCGGCGGGCTCACCTTTTTCGGCTATATTGCAGCGTTAATCATCGGCGGCAATGCGGCGGCAACAATCTGCTTTGTTATATACAAACAAATTATACCAGTCATTGTCTATGCCACCTCCATCTTGGTCTTGCTTGGACTTCTATCTATGTACTTAAACGGCGAAATGGCACTTACGGCAAAGAAAAAATAACAAAAAAGCGGGATGCAAAAGCATCCCGCTATTCTTTTGTTAAAGTTTAACCTCAACAAAATCTTTTATCTCAAGGGAGTTTTGGGCGACATCGCAAACAAGCGCAATTATCCCCACACCCTTTTCTTTTGCCGCTTTCAGTGCCGCAGCAAATTCGGGGTCGGTCTCTCTATTAGGGGTGAAATACTTTGCACCCCTTGCCTGAAGCACAAACACTGCATAGGCATCAAACCCCTGTTCACGGCATCTGCAAAGTTCTTTTAAATGCCTTGTGCCCCTTTGGGTTGGAGCATCAGGAAACAAAAACACTCCATTTCTTTCAAGGGTGACCCCTTTTACCTCAGCAAAAACGCCCTTTCCCTTTGCCTCAAAATAAAAATCCAGACGGGATTCTCCAAAACGGCACTCCGGCTTAACGCACGTAATTTCACCAAAATAATCGGTCTTATTTAGCCACTGGAAAAACACCTTATTGGGCGCCTGACTGTCAATGTTGAAAAGGACGTCCTCTTTGTATACCCCTATCAAATCAAATTTTGTTTTCCTCTCGGGATTTTTCGCTCTTTGGGCAACGACTCTTACCCCTTTTTTCAAAAGTTCACGGCATCTTCCGGTGTTTTTCACGTGGCAAACTTCCTTTTTGCCGTCTATCCACACCTTCGCAATAAAGCGATTTGGTCTTTCCTCAAAAATCCCCGTCACTATATTTTCGTAAATCATAAAACCTCTATCTGCACCGCCCGCATTGAATCAAGGGCGGTTTTGTGCCTTTCGGGAGTTACACCGGCACAACAACTGCTGTCAACCACTATCTCAGCTTCGGGAAATGCAGCCTTTAAAAGCATTGCATTTGAAATTACACAAATATCTGTGCAAAGTCCTGCAAGTTCAATTTTTGCCGGCTCACCACTCAGCAAATCACAAAGAAATCCGGGCAAGTTTGTGGCACCGAATGTGGGCTTTTCAATTTGGTTTTTCGCAAAGCCTTTAAGCCGTGGATGAATTTCCCAGCCTGTTTCCCCCTTGATGCAGTGGGAAACGGGAAGCTTTTTGCCCTCCAACGTTTCGAGATAGTCCTCACCATGAGTGTCCAAAGTGAAA
>JAZNNB010000058.1:0-27227 GCA_045580025.1 Clostridia bacterium | reverse complement strand
AACGAAACCGCAAGTCTTATGAACAAGCCCTCTGACGGAAAGGAACGCAAGCTTTCTACTCACATTGTTTTTACCAACACAGCGGAAAAAACGGGTAAATTTGAAAATCTTCATATTTATCCCCTGACAAATTATGTTTTAACGGGGGCAAGCACAAAGCTGACCTTGAAAGCTACGGACTCCGGTTTCTATCCCGTTGACGTGCCAAAAAATATAACTTTCAGCGTTCAGGACGGAAAAAACAGTACCACCACAAAAGATGGGGTGTTCAGCGCAAAAGATAGCGGCACAGTCACCGTCTATGCAGAAAGCGGCGATGTGACGTCATCCACATCTATAGTGTGTCTTGCTACCCCTACTGATATAAAAATCAAGGACAAAAACAGCGGAAAGTATATAACCTCACTAAATTTTGACCCCGGTGATACCATTTCGCTGACCGCAGAGGCTTATGGCGGATATAACCGTCTCATTGCAACAGACGAAAACTTCACCTGGGAAGCCGACGAGAACATCGGCAGCATAAGTGAAGACTTTGTGTTCACTGCATCGAGCAGCTATGGCGAAAGCGGAAATATAAACATTTCAGCGGGAGACAAAACAGTTTCTATTCCGGTTACCCTTGCCCCCGCGGATAAAGATGACCCAAAATCATATCCTATTATTGACATTATAGAAAAGTCAGGAAATACATTGATTGGAAAAATCACTTGCGAATATAATATTCCCACCAATGCCGACGGAATTTCAATCCGTGCCGACGGCAAGGAAATAGGCTTTTCCTACAACGCTGAAACAGGGGAATTTACAGCTGAAATATCCTTTGACGTTGAAAAAGTTACCGTTATTGCATCAAACATCTTTGGTTATACCACCTTCAAAAGCTTTGATATGTTTAAAGCATCCTACCCTTCCGGCACATTTTCTGACACCTCGGGCCATTGGGCAGACTCCATTTTGAGGTATATGAAATCTCAAAAGATTATAAATGGTGAAATGGTGGGTGATGAGCTTCGTTTCAATCCCCAAAAAGCTATGACACGCTCTGAATTCGCCGTTATGGTAACAAACTATCTAAGGGTTGACAAGACCAAATATCAAGATGTAGTTCTTCCATATTCAGACCTTGACACCATTCCATTCTGGGCACTGGATAGCTTCAAAGTCCTCTATAAGCTGGGCATTTTGAAAGGCAGATATGTAAGCGACACCGAAAGCTGTGCCAACCCGCTTTCCTCAATCAGCCGTGCTGAAGCTGCAACAATAGTTGCAAGAACTTTGCCCTCTGGTTTCTTCAAGGGCGAAATCACAGCCACAGACAAAGAGGACATTCCTGCATGGGCAATGGATGGAATTCTTACTCTCACAAATATTGGCGCGATGAAGGGATATGAAGATCAAAGCTTTAAACCTCTTAACCCCCTTACAAAGGCAGAGGCTGCCAAGATTTTGTACTCAGCAATGTAGGTGTTGACAAACCATGCTTTTTGAGTTATAATATACGAAAGATAATTCCGGTAGGTAAGGCTACCACAGGGATACGGATTGCTGCCGCGACATGGTGGAGACACCACAAGATGGTTGAACAGGCAATATCGAAAACAAGGTATCGTCTAATGCAATTTCATCGCCCTGCGAAGCTAAAGCTTGAACGGTGACATCGTTTTCTTTAGGTATATTTTCCCCTGTGTCATTGTTCTTTGCTTTGACACAGGGATTTTATTTTTGAAAATATTTTGAAATGGGAGGTTTTTTGTATGTTTGAAGAAATTTTGACACTGATTGAAAATAAGGAATTTGTTAAACTGCGAAATACCCTCTCTGAAATGAACGCTCCTGATATTGCGCTTATGTATGACGAGCTTCCCGAAGAACACGTGCTCAGGCTTTTCCGTCTTCTTCCCAAGGAACTTGCAGCTGACACCTTTGTAGAGATGGATGCCGATACTCAGGAACATCTCTTGAAATGTTTCAGTGACAAAGAGCTTCGTGATGTCCTTGACGAAATGTATGTGGATGATACCGTTGATATCATTGAAGAAATGCCTGCAAACGTGGTTAAGCGAATCTTAAGGCAGTCAGACCCACAAACAAGGTCTGAGATAAACAAAATACTCAACTATCCAAAAGACAGTGCCGGAAGTATTATGACCATTGAATATGTAAACCTCAAGGCTGATATGACCGTGACCGAGGCATTCGAACGTATCCGTGCAACAGGTGTTGACAAAGAAACAATTTACA
Source organism: Clostridia bacterium (assembly GCA_045580025.1). Classification (GTDB taxonomy): domain Bacteria; phylum Bacillota; class Clostridia; order Monoglobales; family Monoglobaceae; genus SIG440. The sequence goes on along the minus strand of JAZNNB010000058.1, from coordinate 24,983 downwards.
CCTGCTATGTCACAGACAAAAACCGTCATCTTCTTGGATATACCACTGTCAAAGACTTGCTGCTCTGTAACAACTGCAAAGAAATCGGCGAAATGATGGAAACAAACGTCATTTTCGTTGATACCTTTGAGGATAAGGAAACCGTTGCAAACCTTTTCCGCAAATATGACCTTCTGGCTATGCCAGTGGTTGACAAGGAAACCCGCCTTGTTGGAATCATCACTTTTGACGATGTAATTGACGTCATTCAGGAAGAACATACCGAGGATATTGAAAAGATGGCGGCAATCTTGCCATCAGAAAAGCCGTACCTGAAAACATCTGTATGGGACACCTTTAAAAACAGAATCCCTTGGCTCTTGCTCCTTATGATTTCCTCCACTTTTACAGGAAAAATAATAAGTTCCTTTGAAAGTATGCTTTCAGTATGCGTCGTGCTCACTGCATTCATTCCAATGCTCATGGGTACCGGCGGAAATTCCGGCGGTCAGGCATCTGTTACCATTATTCGCAGCCTTTCACTTAACGATATTTCTATGAAAGACATTTTCAAAATTCTGCGCAAGGAGTTCTTCACCGCACTTCTCTGCGGAACGGCTCTGGCAGTTGTGAACTTTGGGAAGATGATGCTCATTGACCATGGCACAATCCTCTCATCCGGGCAAGATCCTGTTGTTATTTCAACCATTGTTTCCCTGACACTTCTGGTCACTGTAGTCTGTGCAAAGCTTGTAGGTGGCGGTCTTCCAATTCTCGTTAAACGTTTAGGCTTTGACCCCGCAGTGACAGCAAGCCCCTTTGTTACCACAATCGTCGATGCGATTTCTCTCCTCATCTATTTTGAAATTGCAATGAGCTTTTTACCTATGTGATTTTTAGCAAAATTTAAAAGGCAAAGAACAAAAGTTCTTTGCCTTTTTTATATCATTCCGCCATCAACATTTAAGACCTGACCTGTTATATAATCAGCACCGCCTGATGCCAAAAACCAGACCGTCTCTGCTACATCCTCCGGTTTTCCGATTCTTCCAAGAGGAACATCCTGACAGAAAGCCTCAATATCCTCTTTTGACAAATGTCGGTTCATATCGGTATCAATAAACCCAGGTGCAATGCAGTTCACATTTATCCCTGATGGTCCGAGTTCCTTTGCAAGCGCCTTTGTAAACCCAATCACCGCCGCCTTTGCCGCAGAATACACAGTTTCACACGAGCCGCCACAAACGCCCCATATTGAAGAAATGTTTATTATCTTTCCCGATTTTTTTCTCACCATCTGAGGTATAACCGCCTTTGTGCAATTCATCAGCCCAAAAACATCCACGTCAAAAACTTTTTTCATATCACATTCTGCCACATCGGTGAAAAGGCCTTGAGGCAAAGCAATCCCCGCATTGTTTACAAGAACATCAATGCCCCCAAATGTACTGCTTACACCCTCAATCATTTTTGAAACCGCGCCCGCGTTTGCCACATCTGCACAAAAGATTTCGACTTTTGCGCCTTTTTCAAGCAATTTATTCTTCAGTGTTTCTGCCTCATTTTTGCTTTTGTTATAATTTATTGCAACATTCATGCCCATATCCGCAAACTTTTCAGCAATGGCACGTCCAATTCCCCTTGCCCCACCGGTAATCAAAGCTGTTTTCATTTTTTATCTCCTTTCCTTTGTACTTTTTTAAATATTTCAAGATATTCGTTCTCCCGTTTTCCATAGTGCACTTCTCCTCGCTTCAAACATTTTTCAAAATGCAAAAGTGCCAGAATTGTATATAAAATTAAGCTTTCCCCCACACCTTTTCCAATAACAAATCCAAAACTTTCTCCTATTATATCCAGCGTGTTTTTAAGTGACCTTTTTGCTGATATAATAATTCTTTCTAAATCAAAGTGTGCATCATTATCAAAAAAGTTCTTAAGAAGCGGCTGAGAAATATTTGATGCCATATCAAAAAGCATAACCCCAACCATTCCTTTTTCAGTGCGCTTGAATTTGTAAAGATTTTGAAGCTCATCAAAAGCAACAGAAACCAGTGCATTTTCAAATATCTGTTTTTCTGTATCCGCTTTCCTTCTTTCTTCGCTCTTCTCGTTTTTTTCTTCTCGTTGTTCTCTGGAAATTTCTCTCAGTATCCTTTTCTCTTTTTGACCTATATTCTTCTTGGAATTACCGCCTCTTGCCGACTTTCTTTGCATAGCCCGATAAATTCCCATACCCTCGACTTCAAAATCCACAAACTGGCGTTCGACATCAACCGATGCCACTCTTATCCTTATTTTGTCACCAATACAAAAACTACGTTTTGTGCGAAGACCCATAAGTGCGACTCCATTTTCAGCAAGCACATACACATCATCCATCAAAGTTCTCGCCGCCACAAAACCCTCAACTGTATTTGAAAGCTCTGCAAAAAATCCCGAATTTGTCACGTGAGTAATAATCGCATCATACTTTTCTCCCACTTTGTCAGTCATAAACTCCGCTTTTTTAACCGCTTTCCACCGAAGCTCTGCCTCTGCCGCATTGATTTCTGTTGTGGAAGAAGTCACCGAAGCACTCACCGAAATCTCCTTAAAATGTTCTTTTCTTTTTCCTAATAATTCACCCTTGAGACTTTCTTTCAAAATACGGTGAACAACCACATCAGGATAACGGCGTATGGGCGAAGTAAAGTGACAGTAACAGTCAAACCCAAGCCCAAAATGTCCAAGATTTGTCTCGCTATATTTCGCCTTTGCCATGCTTCGAAGCAATAGATAATTTATTACCTCTGCCTTTTCATCATTTTGGGTACGTCCCAAAACATCCTGAAAATCCTTTGACGTGACATCATAACTAAGCGCAAAATCAACGCCCAAAAGTGGCAAGATTTCCCCAAGCCTTTGGACTTTCAAAAGGTCAGGTTTTTCGTGAACACGATAAACACAAGGGAGCCCCTGCTTTGTAAGATGCTTCGCCACAGTAACATTGCACATAAGCATAAACTCCTCAATTATACCATTTGAAATTGTTATAGGATAACGTTCCACAGAGACTGGCTTGCCATCCTTGTCAAGAGTGATCTTTGATTCATGGGTTTCAAATTCCACCGAGCCCTCTGCCACTCTTCTTTTTTTCAAAATATCTGAAAGCACATTCATCATTTTCAGCATAGGAACAAGCCCAGAATATTTTTCACAGAGCCTTTCATCGCCCTCCAAAATTCTTGTCACATCAGCATAGGTCATACGGGCTTTTGAAACAATGACACTTTCGCATATTTCATAGCTTTCCATTTTGCCCGAGGGCGTTATCTCCATAAACACCGACACCGCAAGCCTCTGGGCATTGGGTTTCAGACTGCAAAGCTCATTGGAAAGTTCAAAAGGAAGCATAGGCACAACTGTATCAATAAGATAAACACTTGTTCCGCGGGCAAATGCCGCACGGTCTATGGGTGAATTTTCGGTTATATAATGGGTAACATCCGCTATATGGACACCAAGCAAAAAATTCTTATTCTCTAGCCTTTCAATAGAAATCGCATCGTCAAAATCCTTGGCATCATCACCGTCAATAGTAATGATAAGCTTGTCTGAAAGGTCCAGACGACCCATTTTATCCTTTTCGCCCACGGTTTTGGGCATTTTTTCTGCCTGCCGCATCGCTCCCGGAGGAAACTGTGGCATTATATGAAAATTTGCAAGTATATCAATAAGTGTCATAAAGAATCCTCCTTTTTTGTTATTTTACCCGCCTGAAAATCAAATATGCTTTCCTCTATTTAAGAAAAACCGTCCCTTTTGGGACGGTTTCTTTTTTTGTTTGGATTTTAATTATTCAGCATCGCCTTCAGCGTGGCTTTCAGCCTGTGATGCCGCCAAATCTTCAGCAGTCATAAGAATGTTGCCGTCTGCGTCAACGAGATTTCCGTTTTCATCAAGACCCGCTTCTGTCTGCTGACTACTTTCGGTCTGTGCAGCTTCTTCGTTTGCAGCATTTTCTGCATTACTCTTGTTGATAGCATATGTTGCCAAAACGATAGAGCTGATTACGAACAAGAGTGCAACAACAGCTGTAACCTTTTTGAGAACTCCGTCAATAGTTCTGCCTTTGTTCTTTCCAAAGAAAGTTTCAGCGCCACCTGCGATAGCACCTGAAAGACCCTGCTGTTTTCCTGACTGCATCAAAACTGTTGCAACAAGTACAACAGAAATAATAACGTGAATAATAATCAAAGCTGTTTGCATTTTAAATTTCCTCCTTAATATTTCTTATGCTTTAAAACTAATCCTGATTTTTGCGGAGGAACACGGGAACGTCAATGCCGTCATCCTCACTTACTTTGTAAAAAGGCGTTGCCGATTCTGCGGGCTTTACAACTTCTTGGGGAGCAGTCCCAACCGATGCTTCAACCTTCTTTTCCTGAAGTTCTTCTTTCATTGCTGCGAAAATGCTCTTTCCTTCATTCTTTGAAAATGGTGAACTTACTCTTCCGAGAGGAATAGATGTTCCACGTCCATCAAAGCCCGTAGCAATAACAGTAACCTGAATTTCATCGCCCAAAGTCTCGTCAATGATTGCACCAAGAATGATGTTAGCATCTGCGTCGGCTGCTTCTGTAATTATCTGTGAAGCTGTCTGGATTTCAAGAATACCGAGGTCGCTGCCACCGGTAACATTGAGAATAACGCCCTTTGCACCTGCAATAGAGGTTTCAAGAAGCGGGCTGTTGATAGCCTTTGCTGCAGCATCAGCGGCACGGTTTTCGCCTGTTGCCTTGCCGATACCCATATGAGCATAGCCAGTGTTTTTCATAATTGTCTTGATATCTGCAAAGTCAAGACTGATAAGACCAGGTCTTGAAATAAGGTCAGATATACCCTGAACACCTTGTCGGAGCACATCATCAGCCATCTTGAAAGACTCTGTAAGGGGTGTTCTGTTTTCAGCAATTTCAAGAAGCTTGTCATTAGGAATAACAACCAAAGTATCAACTGAATTTTTGAGATTTTCAATACCCTCTGCTGCATTTCTTGCACGAACAGCACCTTCAAAGCAGAATGGTTTTGTAACGATACCAACTGTCAAAATGCCAAGTTCTTTTGCAATTTCAGCAACAATGGGAGCTGCACCAGTACCTGTTCCGCCGCCCATACCGGCAGTAACAAACACCATATCAGCATCCTGAAGTGCCAGGGCAATCTCGTCACGGCTTTCTTCAGCAGCTTTTGCGCCAACCTCAGGAACAGCACCTGCACCAAGACCTTTTGTAATCTTTGAACCAATCTGAATTTTCTGTGCAGCCTTTGAAAGACCCAAATCCTGCTTGTCCGTATTTACTGCAATAAATTCAACACACTGAACCTGGGCTTCAATCATTCGGTTTACGGCATTATTACCACCGCCACCAACACCGACAACCTTTATTTTAGCTGGGCCTGCCATTTCGTTATCAAACTCGAACAAAATAATTCCTCCTATCTTTTAAAGGGCTGCCATTTCCACAACGAAAAGCATCATTGTTTGCCATGCCCTTTCTACTCATTTTTATGTAAAAATCATACGTAGCTTTTGAAAAAAAGTTACTCTTCCACACTTATATTTCATTTTAGCATTTAATTTTCATTCTGTCAAGAGAAAACATCCTATTTTGTGAAGCACCTTATTATTTTTCTTCCTGCTCCTTGTTCTCACTTTCTTCCATTTCAGTCTTTTCATTCTCCGGAGTTTTCTCCTCATCAGAAGTCCCTGTTTCTTCAGTTACTTCCCCTTCATTTATGTCAATTTCGGCTGTTGCCTCTTTAAGTGCCAACCTCTTTAACCTTTCCTTTTCTCTTGTCCTCTTTTCAAAGTAAATATCAAAGGTTATTCTTCTTATTGCCGCCATATTATTGAATATTCTCACGCCAAACACAACAATAGCTGCAAAGTCAAGCTGAATACCAAGCAGGTCACCTACATATGTGAGGAAAACCGCCAGAATTGCATTTGAAACAAGTCCCATCATAAAGACGTTGGAATTAAACTTCTTATTCAGGTTTGCCAGGAGTGCGCCAAACACAGAGTCAAGAGCCGCCACAAGTGCAACTGCAACATAAGGAAGCGTCGCCGACGAAAGATTATAAGGTATCAAGAGACCAAAAAGTATGCCAAGAAGTCCTGCTACTGCAAAAATCATTATTCTGTCACCTCCGGCTGAATTGTCTGGGCATATTTAAAGCTGCCTGCCCCTGTATATTTTTTTATCATAAGCTTGTTACTCTTTTTTATTGTTATATCCACACCATAAAAGGTGGCTTCATCCACAGCACCGCCCGGCATTCTCAAAGCATTTTCAAGAGTGTCAGGGTTTCCGATAACCTTAACCTCAAATGGTGCCGCAAGCTTCGTGTTGTTTATGCTAACAGTAGGTCCTGCACAACGTATTTCACTGGTGGCAAGTATTCTTTCATCATTGATTGAAAGTGCCTCTGCTCCTGCTGCACGAAGTTCATTCAAAATAGTCAGAAGATATGTGTCATGCACAATGCCATATCCGTCGTTATACAGTGCAGAATCCGTCTTTGTGCCTGATCCATCTTTTATAACAACGACAATTCCGCTACCGGTGACATCAGTAAGTCCCGCCAAAGTTTCTGCACGGTTAAGCTCCTCTTTCAAAATTTTTGCCGCACCGCCACTTTCAGTAATCTGCTCTCTGTACTTTGCCAAATCATTCTGGAGCTCTAAAACCTGCTGAAGCAAGTCTTCATTTTTATCAAGTTCTGCTTTGTAATCCTGTTGAAGAGTTTCTACTCTATTTGAAATCTGGCTTTCTACCGCATTGGTTTTCCTTACGCCTTTTATCTGCCAGGTTATTGCAAACACAAGGACAAACACCATCACTGCCATCGCAACCTGAAATTTTTGTTTTTTATTCCATTCCATTTTCTTTTCCTCTTTATCAAAATTTATTGAGCCGTCTTTTCTTCGTTTTCTGCATCTCCGCTGACACCATTTTCACTGTCCGTCTTTTCCTGTTCAGCGTCATTCTCCTTTGCCTCTTCAAGAGCCGCCTTTTCCTCAGGCGTTTCGCGTCTTCCCACATAGAGCTTGTCTCCTCTATAATCAAGGAGCGCTTTTTCATACTCTGAAATATTCTCATCGATTACTTTTTTTACAAATTTCAGTTTGTAATCTATGTTTTCATAGCTTCCAAGCATCATATAAAGTCTGTTTTCATAATCAAGATGTATATCCGAAAGGTCCGCAAGACTTATATAATTCAGTTTTTCCAAAAGTCCAGTCTCAGAGAGAGTCGGCAAACAATCAAAGAGCACCTCTGCCCTTGAGTCATTCGGTTTTGCAAACTGCTCACCGGGTTTTTCCGAAATCGCCTCAACACCAAAAAGTTCAGGGGCCGTCGGCTTTTCTTCATCACTCGCTGCATGTACCTTTATTATTTTCCCCCATCCGTCAATAAAAAGAAGCTTATCCTCCTTTTTTATATAAGCAATAGGTTTGGCTTCCTTTACTGAAATCTTTATTTTATTGGGGAAAATTCTTCTGATGCTGGCTTCTTCTATCTCAGCATTAGAATTAAGCCGTCTTTGTGCAATTTTCAAATTTGTACTGAAAATATTTACCCCAGTTTTTATCTGGGCAATCTCTAAAATTTCACTTTCGGTCATCTGTGACTGTCCCACCGAATAAACCGCCTGAATATTGAAAAAAGGTGCTTTGAGGACCGCAACAATTATCCCTATGCAGACAAACAAAAACACAAAAATAATAAATCTTCTTTTTCTGCGTTTCTTGCGTTTCTGTTTCATAAGCTTTCGCTTTTTTTGTTCAAGTTCATTGTTTAAAGTTTCATTTTCTGCCAAACTTTTAGTCTTCTTTTTTCTCACAATTTTCATGTTGCGCCCCCTTCCTTTAAACAGCTTGTCCTTTTGCCCTACGCCATGCTGTTTTGCATGGCTAAGCTTTTATTTTCGTTTTATTGACGCACCAAGCGCTGAAAAAACATCTTCTATCCGTTCATAACCTCTGTCAATATGTTCAATTCCCGTTATTTCAGTGTCACCAATGGCAGAAAGCCCTGCAATAACCAACGCCGCCCCGCCTCGCAAGTCGCCGGCACAAATTTTTGCGCCTTGAATATAGTTGCAACCGGTAACAGCAGCAAGTCTGCCATCAACTATTATATCGGCGCCCATTTTGATAAGCTCTGCCACGTGCTTATATCTGCTTTCAAATATATTTTCAACAAACACCGTTGTTCCGTCCGCTGTGGCAAGCGCCGACATAAAAAGTGCCTGAGCATCAGTGGGGAATCCCGGATATGGCGATGTCATAATCTTTCCAAGCCCCAAAAGTCGTTCACTGCTCTGGATACGCACATAATCTTTCCCACTCATAACCTTGCACCCAGAGTCTTTGAGCATCGAAATAATAAGTCTTATATGTTCTGGCTCCATATTTTGAAGGACAATGTCTCCACCACAACAAGCAGCCGCACATGCACAGGTTGTTGCAAAAATACGATCCGAAATTATATTATACTCCACTTTTTTTAATTTTTCAACACCTATTATGCGAATTGTTTCTGTTCCTGCACCGGAAATTTTTGCCCCCATCCTATTCAGGAAATTTTGCAGGTCTACAATCTCCGGTTCCCTGGCCGCATTGACTATCATTGTTTCGCCCCGAGACACCGCCGCAAGCAACATAATATTTTCCGTAGCTCCTACGCTGGGGAACAAAAGATTTACTGTTGCGGGCTTGATTCTGTCTGCTTTGCAATAAATATAACCCCCAACCTCTTCAATTTTCACCCCAAGCTCTTTGAAAGCTTTAAGATGAAGGTCTATGGGGCGAAGACCTATGGCACAACCACCGGGATATGACACAACAGCCCTGCCACACCTTGAGATAATAGGTCCCAGAAACAAAACCGAAGACCTCATACTGCACATAAGCTCCCCTGAAATTTCGTGTCTTTTCATATTTTCGGTTTTGATAACTGCAGTATGGTCACAATAACCGACCTTTCCACCAAGCTGTCTTATTATTTCAAACCCTGACCGGGTATCTGCAAGGTCGGGACAGTTATGTACAATACATTCTTCTTCATTCAAGATGGTTGCGGCAAGAATGGGCAAAACCGCATTTTTTGACCCTTGAACACTGACCTCTCCATCCAGCTTTCTCCCACCGCAAATTGTAATTTTGCTCACCGTAACACCTCCTCATACCTACATACTATGTAAAGCACGAAAAAAGGTGTTGCTGTGTTTTATTTTATTTTTGCAATTTCTTTAAGAATTTTGTAGATTCTGTCAGCGGAATCCACAATACCTATACTTTTTGATTTTTCGCTCATTTCTTTTAACAAATTATCATTTTCTATGATGTGTGTCACCGCATCCCCAAGTTTTTCCTTGGTAAGCTCATCTTCAGTAATCACCATCGCACCACCTGAACGCTGGACAGCACGGGCATTGTGCAACTGATGATTTCCCGCAACATAAGGTGAGGGCACAAGTATGGCTGCCTTTCCGAGTGCCGTCATTTCACTGACCGAGCCGCCTGAACGGGCAATAATAAGGTCTGCCGCATTAAGCGCAAGGTCCATATCATAAATGTATTCAGAGACTTTAATCATGGGATATTTTTCTATATCTATTCCATTTTCTTCAAATCTTTCAATCACCTTTTCATACTGATTGTTTTTTCCGGTAGACATGAGTATATGATATTTTTCTTCATCAGCCACAGAAGAAATCCAGTCACAGCATACCGAGTTTATCTTTGCAGCACCCAAGCTTCCACCAAATATAAGAATAACTTTTTTGTCGGAAAGACCCAGTCTCTCTCTGGCAGTTTTTTTGTCACAAGAAAGAATTGACGGTCTAACCGGATTTCCGGTAATTTCAATTCTTTTAGCCTTCGGTATAAACTTTGCTGCCTCTTCCATGCTAAGTGCAACCACATCTGAAAACCTTGACAAAAGCCTTATGGTAACCCCAGGATAAGCATTTGCCTCATGGACAAGAGTTGGAATTCTCATAAGTGCCGCAGCAAGAACAACGGGACCGGTAACATATCCGCCCGTTCCCATAACAACATCGGGACGGAATTCTTTTATTATTTTTTTGGCACGTCTTACCCCATCAAAAATTTCTGCTAATGTCTTGATATTTTTAAGGCTAAGGCTTCTTTTGAAACCGTGAATTTTTATAAATTTAATTTCATAGCCTTGCTTGGGCACAAGGGTGCTTTCCATCCCCTGCTTTGTTCCCACAAACAAAATATCCGCCCTTGGGTCTTTTTCTTTTATGTGATTGGCAACGGCAATAGCAGGGTTTATATGCCCCGCAGTTCCTCCGCCGACAAACAAAATCCTCATAGAAAAATCTCCTTTTTATTAAATGGTTAAAGGCCTAAACGCTATCCGCTGCTTTAAGCCTTCATATCCAATCTAAATTTAAATCTTTGCGTGTTTTGACACATTCAGCACAATTCCCATTTCTGTCATAGTAATTGCAAGTGCCGTACCGCCATAACTAAAAAACGGAAGCGGCATACCGGTAACAGGTATTGATGACGTAACAACCGCAATGTTCACAAGTGCCTGAATTGCAATCATGGCAACTATTCCCGTTGTGAGAAGTGTTCCAAAAAGGTCAGGAGCACGCAGTGCAATTTTTATTCCCCTTGCTATAAGGAAAATAAACATAAGCGACACAAGAATTGCACCTAAAAGTCCAAACTCCTCCGCAAGAATAGCAAATATAAAGTCATTCTGCGGCTCCGGAATATTCAAATATTTCTGACGACTTTGACCAAGACCTGCACCAAAAATACCTCCGGAACCTATGGCATAGAGGGACTGAACAATCTGCCAACCTGCACCTTGTATATCCTCAAATGGGTCAAGGAACGAAAGCACTCTGGCAAGTCGGTATGGGGACTTGATAATTACAAGTCCAAGCACTGGGATAACAGGCAGGCACAACACCAAAAAGTGTCTGATTTTTGCACCCGCAACAAACATAAGAATTACCGATGTTGCAACTATCAGCATTGTGCAGCTGAAATGTGGTTCCATCATAATTATCACTGCCACAACTCCAATTATTGCTATGTACAACAAAAACACACTAAAATTTTTCAGTTCTTTGTAATTTTTCGAAAGACTGTATGAGAAAAACACAATCATGGAAATCTTCGCAACCTCTGAAGGCTGAAAGTTTATTGGACCGATATAAATCCAGCGTCTTGCATCATTGATTTTTCTTCCTATCCCCGGCACCAACACCAAAAGGAGCAAAAGAACACTTGTGCAAAGAGCCGGGAAAGCAAGCTTTTTCATTTTCTGATAATCATAATTTGCCGCTGCAAACATACCTATACTTCCAAGGATTGCCCACAGAAACTGCTTTTTAAAATAATAAAAGCTGTCGTGATTGGTTGCCTCACTTGCATAAGCAATAGGGCTGCTGGCACTGAGCACCATAAGAAGCCCAAACGCAAGCAAAATATAAACCGCAACCAAAAACTGCATATCAACGCCCTTTGTAGCAGTCATCAGGCTGCCAAGCTTTGATGCAGCTAAGGTTTTAGCAGAGCTGTTTGTCTTTCGTACGCTTTTTCTTCTTTGTACCCGCTTCATACGCAGCCATCCTTTCCTCAGATCTTTCTGTTTTTAAATTCCCGTTGCAGCCAGTCCCAAAACACAAAGAGCAGCTGTAACAGCCGAAAATGCTGTAACTATTTTCACCTCACTCCATCCGCACATTTCAAAATGATGATGGATAGGACTCATTTTAAATATTCTTTTTCCTGTTTTTTTGAACCAAGTCACCTGAATAATAACTGACAACGCTTCTATCACATACACAAGACCCACAATGAGCAAAAGTAAGGGATTTTTTATATAAATTGCCATTGCTGAAACTGCTCCACCCAAGAAAAGTGAACCGGTGTCGCCCATAAACACCTTTGCTGGAAATTTGTTATAGAGCAAAAATCCCGAAAGACCACCTATGAGAATTGCGCTAAAAAGCGCCAAAGGATTGTTTTTTGAAATAGTTGACACAATGCAATAAAAAACGCATATAACCAAAGTTATGCAAGTGGCAAGACCGTCAAGTCCGTCAGTGAGGTTTACGCTATTGACAGCCGCAAGCATAACCAAAATAACAAATGGTATATAAACTATATACCCAATGTCCACACTAAAACCCGAAAAAGGAATGGCAATTTCGGTATTTACCACTCCGCCTGCAACCATCCATACAGCAGAAATCAGTGCCACAAGAAACTGTAGTGAAAATTTCTGTCCTGCACGAAGTCCAAGATTTCGTTTGAGAATCACCTTTATGTAGTCATCAAGAAATCCCACAATGCCAAAGCCCAAGGATATTCCCAAAAGGCTGATGAGAGCCTTTATGTCTGCAACATCACGATTGATTCCAAAAAGAAATGCACCTATGACTGAGGAAATAACGGACGCAGCTATGAATATAATGCCACCCATTGTTGGCGTCCCTGATTTTTTCTGGTGCCACTTTGGACCTTCTTCTCTTATTTCCTGTCCGAATTTAAGTCTGTGCAACAGCGGAATAAGGAAAATTCCAAAGACTGCCGCAAAAACAAACGAAATCAATGCAACTGTAATAGCTTTAATCATTTAAAAAACCTCACTAATACTGTTTTCTGTGGTTGTTAAAGAGCATCCTGCTCCGAAATAAAATCCGCAATCTCTTCAAGCCGCATACCCCGTGACCCTTTAAAAAGAATAACATCATTGGGCTTTAATATTTCCATAATGTGAGCCTTTGCGGCATTGTTATCATAAAAAATATATATTTCAGATGAATTGAAGCCTTTTTCAATAGCTCCCTTTGCCACAAATTCAGCGTTTTTTCCAATGGCAACAAGACATCCCAAATCATAGTCACAGGTCAGTTCTCCCACGGATATATGGGCATCACGGGCAAAATCGCCAAGTTCCAGCATATCACCAAGAACAGCAACCCTTCTGTAAGGACTTTCAGCATCCTTGGGCATGGTTACCGCCAAAACCTCAAGGCCTGATTTCATGGACGTAGGACTTGCGTTGTAACAATCCCTTATTATCCTGTAATTATTAAGAGTTTCAATATTCTGTCTCATACCCTGAGGCACAAATTTGCCTATTCCCTCAATGATTTGTTCCATTGACATATTATACTTCATTCCGGTAAGTATTGCCGCCAAAGCATTGTAAACATGATGAACGCCAGGAGCATTTATCCTGATATTGTACACCGTTCCATCAAGCTGAACATCAAAGGTTATACTGTCTGAAAATTTTTTGATGTTTTCAGCAACAATGTCGCATTTTTTATTATCAATACCATAGGTCAGTGTCTCAAAAGGAAGTGTTCCTACCACACTGTTTAAATACGGGTCATCTCCGCTTAGTATAACTGTTCCGTCTGTTTCTGACATTCCCTCAAGCACTTCCAGCTTCGCTTTCAGAATATTTTCTCTTGAGCCTAAGTGTTCTATATGTGAAAAACCTATATTTGTTATTATAGCGGTTTCTGGTGACGCAATCTTTGTAAGTCGTGAAATTTCGCCAAATGCACTCATTCCCATTTCAAAAATAGCCAGCTCATCATCCGACGAAAGTCGGAAAGCTGTGAGGGGAAGTCCTATTTCGTTATTGAAATTCCCCTCTGTTTTGAGCACCTTGTATTTATTGCCCAGCACACAATAAACCATATCCTTTGTGCTGGTTTTTCCGACGCTTCCTGTTATAGCAACTGCCGGAATCAAAAATCTGTCACGATAATATTTTGCCGCATCCCGAAGTGCCTTGTATGTGTCTTCCACAACTATCACCGGGATGTTTTCTTTATTGTCAAAGCTTTCATCAACAATAGAGCATACAGCGCCTTTTTCAATGGCTTGACTTGCAAAATTGTGCCCGTCAAATTTTTCTCCCCGGAGTGCAACAAAAACAGAATCCAGAGTAATTTTTCTGCTGTCCGTAACAATATCTGCTACCACTTTTTCGCCATCGCAGTTCTCTGCTCTTCCCTTGCATGCCATTTCAAGCTGCTTTATTGTCAGGATATTTTCCATATCATTCACACTCCTTAAGCCTCAGAAGAATCAATAAGCTTTAAAACTATCTCTCTTTCGTCGAATACAATAGTTCTGTCCTTAAGTATCTGATAAGGCTCATGCCCCTTGCCTGCAAGAAGAATTATATCATCAGTCTTTGCATTGTCAATAGCAAATTCAATAGCTTCAAAGCGATTCTCAACCACAGCATATCTACAATCTGTTTCCTTAAGCCCTACAATTATATCCTCGATAATGCTCTTTGGCTCTTCGCTTCTCGGATTGTCACTTGTCACAATGCAGAAATCCGACATTTCACCGGCGATTTTTCCCATTTGAGGTCTCTTTGTCTTGTCACGGTCACCGCCGCATCCAAAAAGAGTAACAATTCTGCCTTTTGCAAAACCGCGTATAGCACTTAAAATATTATAAAGTCCGTCAGGCGTATGGGCATAATCAATTATTACTGTATAATCCGTATTGGTTTCCACAACCTCAATTCTGCCTTTTACACCTTTTGCTGTCCTCAATCCATTTGAAATTTTCTCAAGAGACAGCCCCGCCGCAAGACAACAACTGGCAGCAGTCAGTGCATTATACACCGAAAATCCACCTGGTATAGAAAGTGCAACCCTTTCACGCACCTCGCCTGAAACCAGATCAAACTCCACACCTGTTGCACGGTATTCAATATCTTCCGCCTTTAAATCACAGTCATTTTTCGTACTGTAGGTTAATATTTCACAAGTCGCATCCTCGCGCAAAATCTCGCAAGCATCGTCATCCAGATTAAAAACACCTGTGCGGCATTTTTTGAAAAGCTCAGCTTTTGCCTTGGTATAGTTTTCCATTGTGCCATGAAAATCAAGGTGGTCCTGAGTCACATTGGTGAATGCACCCACATCAAACTCACAGCAAGCCACTCTGTCAAGAGCAAGAGAATGTGATGACACTTCCATAACCACTGTATTTACGCCCTCAGTTGCCATACGGTCAAAAAGTTGCATCAATTCCAGCGCATCAGGAGTTGTATGGTGTGCAGGGATTATCTGATTTCCTATCATATTTTGGTTTGTTCCAATAAGACCGACTGTCTCACCACAGCTTTCAAGAATTGATTTCACAAGATATGTTGTTGTGGTTTTACCATTTGTGCCTGTTATTCCTATAAGACGAAACTTTCTATAAGGATGGTCATAAAAAGCCGCCGCAATACACGAAAGTGCATATCGAGTGTCTTTAACCACAACAGTGGTAGCTGCAATATCGGGTAAGGGCTTTTCTGCCACTATTGCGACCGCCCCTTTTTCAAGAGCATCCTCGGCATAGTCGTGTCCATCTGTTTTGAAGCCCTTTATGCACACAAACACATACCCAGGCTTTACTTCCTGAGAATTAAAAGCAACACCGGAAATTTTCACATCGATATTTCCCCATGCATTTATAATTTCTACATCAGTGAGCAGCTGAGATAATAACATAGCCAATCCCCCGTTCCTAAAATCGTATTTTAAAAATCAGTCTCTTACCTCGATATACCTGAAATCAAGGGTAACAATAGTTCCCGGTTCCACAACAGTACCTGCAGCAGGCGACTGTTCGGAACAAATTGAAATTCCGTTGACATTCGAAAGGCCTTTCACTTTTACATTGAGACCTGCATTTGTGATTCCTTTATTCGCCTCTGATGCCGAGCATCCTACTACATCAGGAATCGTAACCGTCTTTTTGTTTTCTTCGCCCTCGGTGTATGCCACAACCTTTGAGCCTCTTGCGAGCTTTGAATATGGCTTTGGAACCTGATCAAGAATCACATCTCCCGTTCCCTTTATACTTATGTTTACTCCAACCTCTTTGAGAGCAGCTTCCGCCTCTTTTCTGGTCTTGCCCGTGATGTCAGGAGCTGTTATATCAATCATTTCCAATTCTTCCTGGGTGTATTCTGCCTCAACTCCTATGTACTGGAGACTCTCTTCAAGAATATTTTTAACAACCGGTGCCGCTATAAGACCACCATAATAAGTCGAACCAACAGGAGGCTGGTCAAGGATTACGAGACATGCGATTTCAGGGTCATCAGCGGGCGCAAAGCCTATGAAAGATGCTACGTACTTGCCATTTCCACGAGGCTGCTTTTCTGATGTTCCCGTCTTTCCTGCAATTCGGTATCCTGCAAGATAAGCGTTTTTACCGCCGCCCACCGATACAACCGACTCAAGAATTTCGCACATTGTCTTACTTGTTTTTTCTGAAATAATTCGGCGAACCGTTTCGGGTTCAAATTCTTTTATCACATTCTGATTTTCATCAACTAGCTGTTTTACCAAATGCGGTTTCATAAGGTTTCCGCCATTGGCAACTGCTGATGCAAGTGTAATCATCTGAAGAGGTGTTATATTAAAGCTCTGTCCAAAAGATGAGGTCGCAAGGTCGATTTCCTTGAAATTTGAAAACTCATGAAAGATACCGCTGGTTTCTCCCGGAAGCTCAATTCCGGTCTTTTCACGAAATCCAAAGCCCTCCAGGTATTTCACGAACTTTTCACGACCTACCCTCGCGCCGATTTCAATAAAAGCAGGGTTGCAAGAGTTCTGCACCGCCTGAACAAATGTCTGTGAGCCGTGTCCGTTTCTGTTTGCACAGCTTATTGTTCTGTCTGCCACCTTTATGGAGCCACCGCAATAAAAATGGTCATCAAGGGATACCACGCCTTCCTCAAGAGCCATTGACGCGACAGCAATTTTGAAAGTCGAACCGGGCTCGTATGAGTCAACCACAGCCTTGTTTCGTCTTAAAAATTGCGTTACCTCAGTAAGTTTCGCGTTATATTCACTGCCGTCCATAGTTTCAAGTTCTTTGAGTATATCGGGATATTTCTCCTCAACCGCTGCATTGATTTCAAACGGCTGATTCAAGTCATAGTCAGGCTTTGTTGCCATCGCCAGTATTTCACCGGTTTTTACGTTCATAACGATAGCTGCAGCACCCTCCTGAAGCTGATTTTCAATTCTTGCGTGTTCGAGATGCTTTTCAGCAAAATGCTGTATGGTTTCATCAATGGTCAGCACCACGCTTTGACCGTTTTGTGCCTCATAATAGCTTTCATAATTATCAGGAATTTCAAGGCCTGCGGTCATATTGGCCGAAACAATTCTTCCAGGCACACCCTTGAGCTGTTCGTCGTAAACCATTTCAATTCCCTCAAGTCCATTGTTGTCATTTCCTGCAAAACCAATGACCTGAGATGCAAAATTCCCGTAAGGATAATATCTTTTTGTATCCTCTGCAAATTTTATTCCGTCAATGCTGTATTTGTTTATATATTCTCTGAGGGCGTCCGCCTGGTCCTTCTCAACCTTTTTCTTTATATACTCAAAGCTTGACTGCTTATTGATTTTTCCAAAAACCGTTTCATAATCAAGTTCAAGAATTTCAGCCATATTCCGTGCTATTTCTTCTGCGCTTTGTTTTTTGTTGCCTCTTACATTCTTTGGCGTTATGCTTATTGTTTCAACGCTCAGGTTGTTTGCCAATATTTTCATATTGCGATCATAAATAAGTCCACGCTCGGGAGTAATAATATTATCACTGGTCTGCTGCTCACGTGCTGCCGAAGAAAGCTCTTCGCCACGAACAATCTGAAGCCACGCCACTCTCACCATTAAAGCGCAGAAAAGGAAGACTGCCCCTGCGAGCAGCCATCCTATCTTCTTTCTTTGAGTAAATGTACTTTGTTCGTTTTGCACCACAGTTACCTCCAAACGAATAAATCGGTTTAGAATATGCCACTATAAATTATATTTCATAGGGCATTTTAAATATACCAAAACGAACTTATCTTTTATTTAAATATGTTCATTGCTCCGGTTATTGTTCCCGTAACACCGCTCATTGCCACTTCAGTTTCTCTGTTCTTTTCATCGTTGCAAACCTGAGCAAAATCGCTTTGGCTTAAATCTACATAAAACATCTGGTATCTTTCAGGACTTATCATTCCAAACTTTTCATTTGCAATGGTCAAAAGCTGTTCAAGGTCAACCGCCTTGTCTATCTTCACCTGAAGGTCCTGATTTGTTGCAATTATTTCATTATACTGTTTTTCAAGCTTTGCAACCGAGCTATAAGCCTCATTGATTTTCACATAGCCATTTACTATAACAAAAGCTATGGCAAAACAAAGTGCCACTCTGATAAAGTTTGTGATATTCAAAAAGCTGCGATTGTTGCTTTTTTCTTTTTCCTTTTTAGTTTCCTCGTGAAGTCTTTTGTTTTCAGTATGTCTGTCGGCGCCATAATTAAAGTCAAACTTATATGCACTGCTTGTATTGTAACTGTACAAATTAGACATTTTGCTCCACCTCAAATTTTATATTTTTTTAACAGCCCTAAGTTTTGCACTGTGTGCTCGCATATTTTCCTGAAGCTCTGCAGTTCCTGAAATTATGGGCTTTTTGTTTACTAATTTTACTTTAGGAGTCTTCCCACAAACACATATAGGAAAATCCTTTGGGCACTCACACCCTGATGCCAAATCTGAAAAGGTCTGTTTTACTATTCTGTCCTCAAGTGAATGAAAGGTTATAATCGATAAAACGCCTCCCGGATTAAGTACATCAACAAAATCACATATCGCTTGTCTAAGTATCCCAAGCTCGTTGTTGACCTCAATCCTGATTGCCTGAAAGGTCCTTTTTGCCGGATGCTTGTCCTGAAATCTCATTTTTACGGGATAAGCATTTTTTATTATTTCACAAAGCTCCAATGTTGTTTCTATCTCTTTTTCTTTTCGTTTTTCGCAAATAGCTCTTGCTATCTGTCTCGCGAAACGTTCCTCACCATAATCAAATATGATTTTGGAAAGTTCACTTTCGGAATATTCATTAACCACCTCAAATGCACTGAGCTTGTCTTCTCTGTTCATTCTCATATCAAGCCGCGCATCCATATTGTAGCTGAAACCTCTTTCAGCCACGTCCAGTTGAGGTGATGAAACTCCAAGGTCTAAAATCGCACCATCAATTCCGCTTATTCCAAGACCCTCAAGCACATTTTTTATATCAGCAAAGTTACTGTGAACTATTTTCGTTATATTTTTGTATTTTTCAAGCCTCTTGCTGGCTGCATTTATGGCTGTCATATCACGGTCAATACCAATAAAGGTGGCACCATCTGAAAGCTTTGAGCAAACAAGTTCTGCATGACCGCCGCCGCCAAGGGTTCCATCAACATAAACGCCAGACGGTTTGACATCAAGCATATCAACACTTTCATTCAGTAGAACCGAAATATGTTTGAACTCGCTCATCATAAGCCAAGACGCTCCATCGCATTTTCAATTTCAGCAGATTCAAGGGCCGGATTGTTCATATACTTGTTCCAAGCCGCCTTATCCCAAATTTCCATACAATTTGAGACACCCACAATGACAACCTCACGTCCGAGGCCCGCATATTCGCGATAAAGAGGCGGGATAACAACTCTGCCCTGTGTGTCAATTTCGCATTCAGTAGCACCTGAAAAGAAAAATCTGCGGAGCATACGTGCATCTGCACCACGAAGCCCGAGAAGTTCTTCCTTGAAACTTTCCCATTCTTCTTTGGAGTATGCACACAAACAGTCATTTACACCCTTGGACAGCACAAAAGTTCCACCCAAATCATCTCTGAATTTAGATGGAATGCTTACTCTGCCCTTAGTATCAAGGTTATGAAAATGTTCGCCGATAAGCATAGCCTTGCGCTCCTTGTAAAGTTCTGTTTTTGTTCCACTTTATGGAATTTTACTCCACTTCATACCACTTTCCTATATAATACTACATTTTTGGGACTTTTGCAATACTTTTTTTAAAAAAATTTAAAAAATTTGTAATTTATTTGTAACATTACACCATATTGTGTCTTTATGAATTCTCAATCCACAATATCGGACTTTTTGCATAAAAAAAGAGTATGAAACCTTTTTGGTTTCAGACTCTAAATTTTCAATTTATTCAGTTACACGAATAACCTCTACTTCGTTTTCCGCAAGTTTTTCCAAAAGCTTTTCATCCAAATCTGCATCCGTAATCAAACAGTCAATTTCCTCAAAAGAAGCTAATTTTACAAATCCAACTCCACCAATTTTACCATTATCACAAAGGTAATATTTTTTGTCAGAGTTTTCAAACATCCTCTGTTTGACACCGCTTTCTGTCTCGTTGCTTTCCAGAATTCCTGCATCTGCCGTTATTCCCTTGCTTGAGAAAAACATCTTGTTTGCGAAATAATCTTCTTCAATGCTTTTTTCCGCAAGTCTTCCCACAAACGACTTATTGCGACTCATAACCCCGCCTATCATAATCACTTTTATGTGTTCACAGCCCGAAAGTTCTGCCACAACCCTCAGCGAGTTGGTCATCACTGTAACATTCCTTCGAGTTTTAAGCTCTTTTGCCATAAAGAATGTGGTAGTTGAAGCATCAAGAAAAATCGCATCGCCATCAACAACCATCTTCGCAGCTTCTTTCGCAATCATTTTTTTTGCAATAACATTCAAAGTCTTTCTCTTTTCCAGAGAAAATTCATGTGCGCTTCCCTCAACAGAAACTGCACCACCGTGAGTTCTTCTGAGAGACTCTTGTTTTTCAAGTTTTTCAAGGTCACGTCTTACCGTTTCTTCTGTAACACCTAAAGCATTGCTCAGTCGGTTTACTGAAACAACCCCGTCGGTATTTAAAAATTCAAGAATTTTCTTTTGTCGTTCAAGTGCAAGCATAACATTTCCCACTTTCGCGATTCTTATTTTTTCTTCAGGATTTTCACCTTTGCTCCATTTTTAAGTCCGGCAGAGTTTGCATCATCCGTATCGATATGCATTTCAACATTGAAATCATCTCTTACTCTGACCTGAACATCATAAAATCTGGTAGGCTTTATTCCCTCTACCTCAACATCCACATAGTCATTGTCCTTTATGCCGTTTGCCGCAGCATATACAGGAGTGAGATGAATGTGGCGATTGGCAATTATTACACCCTCTTTGAGATATACGCTGCC
This sequence comes from Clostridia bacterium, assembly GCA_045580025.1. Taxonomy (GTDB): domain Bacteria; phylum Bacillota; class Clostridia; order Monoglobales; family Monoglobaceae; genus SIG440. Next base: position 3,866 of record JAZNNB010000058.1, on the reverse strand, counting down.
TTTAGGTCCGACAACAACCACCCTTTCAGAGCCTTCAATCTGGCCTGATGGTCTTACCGGAGGGCTTACCTTCAAAACAAACGTGTCAGTTCTTGATATTTCAACCTGAGTCTTATCTCTCACAGGGCCAAGAACTCGGACATTTTCAATAGCCTTAAGTGAAGGGCCGACCAATGTCACAACCTCATTTGACGCATATTCGCGACCCATAAGATATTTTTTGATTGTAAGCTGATATCCTTTGCCAAACAAAATTTCAAGGTCTTCCTGAGACAAATGGATATGACGCTGGGAAACACCAACCTTAATTTCTCCGTCATTGTCTATATCTTTAATAACGCTTTGAACCGCCTTTGCGATTGTATCTGTATCATAATACATAAGCTTCACCTCTCAAGACAGCAGGAATCTGCCTCCTGATTTATATTTCCGTCTTTCCGGATTGTCGATTTTAAGTTTAGTCCATATCAAAGAACTTCGTAATCTCTCTGTGAGGTCTTGCAATAACAGCACTGCCATAAACCTTGCCAAGTGGCTGTGCGCTTTGCTGACCAGCTTCAACAGCAGCTTTAACCGCTGAAACTTCACCGGCAACAATAAATGTAACAAGACATCCTCCAAGACGTTTTTCAGAGTGGATAACCCTTACATTTGCAGCTTTTGTCATAGAATCAAGCCCTTCAATAGATGCAACCAAGCCGTCTATTTCAAGAAGACCAATAGATTCTGCGCCAATAGTGTCTCCATCCACATCTTCCTCATTCATAAAGTTTTTAGGAAGTTTTTTGTTGTATTTATCCTTGTTCATATCAAGCAGATAAGCCATCTTTTCAACACCATCACCAGGATTCGGGATAATGTGTGAAACAATGTGTTTGCCCTCTGACTTTGCATATTCAGTTCCGGCTTCAACAGCAGCCTTAACCGCCGCAACATTGCCCGCAATCTTTATCTGCATAACAAGCGGTGCAGGAGCAGCCGCACTCTTTGGACGGTTTCTGTCAAAGGCAATAACTTTTACATCAGCAGCTTTTGCACAAAGGTCAGCAGCAACTACTGCAGTCGTAAAGCTATAAACTTCTATCATTCCTAATGCTTTCATTTATGCACAATCCTTTTCGTTAAATTTAAACTATATGAAGACCATCCGCCATAACACATCTTCTCTGGCGTGTGAAAGATCTTGCGGATGTAATACCCTCACCGGTAGGACCGGCAATGGTAAATGTTGTATGGCCTTCGCCACCAGCACCAATACCAGCATAAGAAGGTGCATTCTTTACAAAAATTGTTGTTTCAACTGCTCTTGCAAAAGCCGTAAGTCTGTCAACATTCTTTGAATGAATGTGAGCTGAATGTCTGTTTCCGTGTTCAGCTTTGCAAGCTTCTGTAATCGCTTCTTCAATATCTTTTACTCTTACGATAGGAAGAATCGGCATCATCATTTCGACCTGAACAAATGGATGCTTTGCATCTGTTTCACAAATGATAAGTCTTGGGTCTGCATCGATGCCAAGTTCCTTAAGGAAGAGTTTCGCATCTTTTCCTACCCATTTTTTGTTAATGCCAAACTTTCCGTCCTTTTCAACCAAAGCAACTTTCACAAGTTTGTCAACCTGTGCACCCTTTAAGAGATATGCACCATTTCTCTGCATATGAAGGATAAGCTGGTCTGCAACCGAATTGAAAACAAAACATTCTTTTTCAGCAATACATGGAAGATTGTTGTCAAAGCTTGCACCCTTAATAATATCAGAAGCCGCTTTTTCAATATCAGCTGTGTCATCAACAATAACAGGAGGATTTCCAGCCCCTGCACCGATTGCTTTCTTTCCTGAAGAAAGGAGCATTTTAACAACACCAGGACCACCTGTTGCAACAAGCATTCTAACAAGTGGTGAACCAACCATTTCGTTTGATGAATCCATAGTTGGATTTTCAACAGAAACAACCAAGTTTTCAGGGCCGCCTGCTTCAAGTATGCCGCGGTTCACAAGGTCAACAGCATAGTTTGCAATTCTCTTTGCATTTGGATGGGGGTTGAAAACAACCGCATTTCCGCCTGCAATCATACCTATTGAGTTGCAGATAACAGTCTCACTGGGGTTTGTTGAAGGTGTAATACTTCCTATAACACCATAAGGTGCCATTTCAATCAAAGTAAGCCCGCAGTCACCTGTTTTAACAGTGGGACAAAGGTCCTCCGTTCCAGGAGTCTTGTTTGCAACCAACTGATGCTTGATAATCTTGTCAGAAACTCTGCCCATACCTGTTTCTTCCACACCAAGCTTCGCCATTTCTTCAGCCTCTTCCAATGTCAGACGGCGGATTGCAGCAATCATCTTTTCTCTTTGTTCAACCGTATAGCTCTTATACTGAATATAAGCTTTTGACACTGCCTCCAAAGCCTCTGTCATTGTGGGGAAAACACCCTTAAGATTTTTCTTGGGCACTACCTTTCCATCCATATTCTGAACAACACTTTCAACTATACGCCTTATATCCTTTTCATCAAACATATCAATTCACCTCAAACTTTTATATAATTGTATTCCACATTTTATCGTCAGGACTTGCAATAACCGAGCTGTCAAGGAACATTGTTCCATCACTTACCTCGCGTTTTGCCTTTTCTATTGCTGATTCAACCGCAGCAACCTCTCCAGTGAGAAGCATATAGGATTTTCCGCACATGCCACGAGCAATACGAAGCTCAATCAAATCAACAATCGCAGTCTTTGCTGCAATATCTGCAGCCAAAATAATTGATGCCGCAGAATAAGTCTCCAAAATACCAAGGGCACGTTTATCCTGCACCTCAGTGGTGCCATAAATAGCAGGAAAAATAGTTTCGTGAGGATTTCCCAGAACAAAGCTGTCAATTAGCTTTTCAGGGAACATATTTTTCACAGTATCAACCGAAGCCCTTACCGCACTCAAATCGCCCTCAATCAGAATTATGTATTTCCCCGGACAAACAACCTCAGCTTCGATAACATTTACCTCAGCTGTTTTAATCATCATATCAGCGGCCTTCATACCGGTGGAAACCGTTGTAAATTCAGCCATTGCCAATGCTTTTCCCATCTATGTTTCCTCCCTTTCTACCGCTTTATATCAAGCAAAATATATTTCTCTGTAATTTCTTTTATAACTCCGTCAAGGGGGCTGTGAATTTCTGCACCCAAGCCCTCACAGCTTGCCAACTTTTCAAACCTCTTGACCTCATCCCCAACACTCACCACAGCCTTTGCCGGCTGACCTATGTGCTGGTTCAACATAATTTTTAGTGATTTCACAGCCTTTGAAAAATCCTGAGGGCTGTCATCAAGAGGAGCTTCAACATCATATTTTGAAATTCCAAGCCTTGAAACCAGCCTTTCCATAGGTATGGTTCTGTATTTTCTGTGTTCATCTACGCCTGAAATTTTTGGTTCTTTTTCAGGCTTTATTCCATGCTTCCTGATTTCATCCCGGAACTCGCCAATAAGCATTGACGGCGAAAGCCCCTGATGACAGGCATACATACTGCAAATGCCACACTGTGAACAATACATAGAGTTCAGCATAGCCGTAACATCTTTAGTCATTCCTTTTGCCGCAGCTCGCATAAATAAATGTGGCTCAATGGGATGCCCCAAAAGATTTCTTGAGCACATATCAGTACACATTCTGCACTGACAGCACGCACTCATAGCTCTGTATATATTAACTTTTGAATTTGTTTTCTTCTTCATAATAACAGGATGATTTTTGGGCAATACCAATATTGCATTTGTTGTCTTCGTAACAACATCATTTTTATTTGCCACTCTTCCTGTCATTGCACCGCCGCTTAAATAAACACAGTCTTTGACTGTTTCCCC
>JAZNNB010000057.1:0-9089 GCA_045580025.1 Clostridia bacterium | reverse complement strand
TGGGCAAGGGTTTCATATTATGGAACAGAAGGATATGTTTCACTTGATTACATAACAATCGTTCAAGGCGAAATGCCCAACAGAAATGAAAGCGTAACATCTAAGGGACAAGCTGTTGTTGAACTTGCAAAAAAATATCTTGGAAAACCTTATGTTTATGGTGCGGCAGGGCCCAACGGCTTTGACTGCAGCGGGTTTGTTTATTTTATTTATAAACAGATGGGTGTGACACTCAATCGTGTTGCAGCAGACCAGATGACAAATGGAACATGGGTGCCAAAGAATGCACTCCAGCCCGGTGATATTGTGGGCTTTCAAAACCGCAGTGGCTACATAAACCATGTGGGAATTTATGTAGGCAACGGAATGATGATTCACTCCCCGCAGACAGGGGATGTTGTAAAATACGAAAGCATCGTTACAGGAAATTATGCAAATCGAATTACCTGTGGCAGACGTATTTTCTAAAAATCAAAAGCTTGGGTTGTCAAAAAATTGGCAGCCCTTTTGTTTTATTGAGAGGCTTTATTATGCGTAGCAAAAAGAAACTTTTTTATTTTTTGTGGGTGCTTGCGGCAATCCTTGCTGCTTTGGCGGCAAAGACTTATCCGGAAAATATTGATTCTGAAAACTTTGCCGTTACCTTTGTAGACGTAGGACAGGGGGATGCGACGTTTTTTGAAGCGCCTTGCGGGACTACTGTCTTGATTGACGGCGGAGAGGCGGACGAATATGAAAAAAATTTGGCATCTTTTCTCGGTTCCCGCGGAGGAGAAGTGGTGGATATTGCCATAGTCAGCCATTATCACAGTGACCACGAGGGTGGAATTTATGAAAGCCTTCTGGATGGGATGATTGAGAAACTGATTTTGCCCGATTATTCTGATACCGACGGCACAAGAAAAGGTCTTGAACGGGCGGCAAAGAGAAGCGGCTGTGAGGTAGAGTATGTTTCAAGGGGTGATATCATAAAAATCAGTGAGGATTTTTCCCTTAAAGTTTTGCATCCCGAAAAAGGCGGTGCGGAAGGAAAGAATTTTCACAACAACAGCTCACTGGTTATTATGGCGAGTTGCTTTGATACGGAAATCTTGCTTACCGGTGATATTGAAAGCCGCATAGAAAGCGGAATTTCCGCAGGAGGAGATATTGAGTGTGACATTCTAAAAGTTGCTCATCACGGTTCATCGAGTTCATCCTCGAGAGGTTTTTTGGCAGCGGCAGACCCTACATATGCTGTTATTTCGGTAGGGAAGGGAAATTCTTATGGGCATCCCCACTATGAAGTTCTGGAAAATCTTGAGAATGATGATATAAGGGTATATCGCACAGACACAGATGGGGATATTACCTTTGAAATTGCAAGAAACGGAATAGAAAAAATTCATACTGAAAGATAAAGTTTTTCGGGAGGTGAAAGGCGTTGGAGATAAGAGACCTTGACAGAGAGATTTCTGCTGGCAAGATAGGAAGACTCTATTTCTTTTACGGACAGGAACAGTTTTTGCTTGAAAACAAGATAAAGGCTATAAAGAAACGGATTGTAGAGCCGGATTTTGAGGAATTTAATTTTGTCAAAATTGAGGGTAAAAAAATAACAGCCCGTGAAATTGAAAATCAGGTATTTTCTGTTCCGGTAATGGCAGAGCGAAAAATGGTGGTGGTTTCAAAAAGCGGAATTTTTGGAAATGCCAAAGCCAAAGACTTTGCTGAGGTTTGTGAACTTGTTTCTTCCTTGCCAGAATATATAACGCTGGTTTTCACTGAAGATGAATTTGACAAAAAGAAAGAGAAAAATCTTGACATAATTAAAAAGAACGGTGCGTTGGTGAAGTTTGATTTGTTATCACCAAAACAGCTTGAAATTTGGCTTGAAAAAATGTTTGAGGAAAGAGGCAAGACCGTTCTTTCAAAGGATATTTCCCGAATAATAGAACTTTCAGGGCAGTCTATGGCGCAGCTTTTCAATGAGTTTGAAAAACTGATAGGTTTTGCGGCTGACAAAGAAAAAATCACTGCGCAGGATATTGAGGCAGTGGTGTCAAAATCTTTGGAGGCAAGGGTGTTTGAACTGATTGATGACATTGCAGAGGGCAGGCGAAAAAAGGTGCTTGAGGACCTCGGGCTTCTTCGGGCGTCAGGTGAAAATCCGGCGACAATTCTTTCCCTTGTGGCATCACGGATGGGTGAGCTTTTGATGGTGAAGCAGCTTTTGGAGGATAGAGTTTTGGTTGATAATATTGCCACATATTTTGAACCGAAAAAACACCCTTTTGTAGTTAAAAAATTGTGTGAACAGAGCAGGCGATTCAGTGAGGGCTACCTCAGGGAAATGACTCTTAAGGGTACGAGATATGCGGCGGAGGTCAGGTCGGGTAGACTTGATAAATGGATTGCAACAGAATTGTATGTGGCAGAGTTGACAAAAAAATAGAAACAACAAAAAAATAACCCTTGTACCATAGCGGTGCAAGGGTTATTGCTTTTTAAAATTTTATGCGGCAGGAACGGTAACTTCTTCGATAACTTCAGGTGTGGGAGCTGTTTCACTGCCATTGTCGGTTGTGTCAGATTCAGGGTTTTCTGCAGTTTCGGTGTTTTGGTTTTCTTCTTCGCCCTCTGGGAGATGCTTCGATTTGCAGGTCTCCTTTGGTGCGTTGTCATTGGTAAACCAGAAGCTTGTTATATTTTCGCCGCAGTGTTCACCTGCCAAAAGACCTGTTTCTGCACAATAGCTGACAGATTTTACGCCCTTGGGGACAGCGGGAGAGGTCTTTGCCTTTCCGCTGTTTATTTCGTCCATAACCAGCTTCCAAGCTTTTATGCACGGGTTTCCTGAATGTGTCATAGGACGTGGAATGTCATATCCATACCATACAGCGCCTACGTAGTGGGGTGTATATCCAACAAACCAACGGTCGTGGCTGTCAGAGGTTGTACCGGTTTTTCCGGCGGTATACATACCCGATGCAAGCTGTGCGCCGCCGCCTGTTCCATAAGATACCACCTCTGAAAGAAGTCTGCTCATAATATACGAGGTTTGTTCGCTTAAGGCAATGGTTTGTTTTGGTTTGTTTGAAAGAAGCTCGTTGCCCTTTGAATCTACAACAGAGGTGAAGCAATAAGGTTTTGTGAAAATCCCACGGTTCACAAATGGTGTGTATGCGGCAGTCATTTCAATGACCGAAATTCCGTCGGTAAGGCCGCCAAGTGCCAGCTGTGAAAGACCTATGTCAGAATAAACCTTTCCGTCGCTGCCAGCACGATTCTTAACCAATGATGAAACCCCAAGCTTTTGGGTGAGGAAATTAAATGAAGCATTTGCCCCCATTTCATCAAGGACTTGAACGGGAATGGTGTTGAGGGATTTGCGGACTGCTGTGCGAATTGAAACCTTTCCGCTGTAAGTGTGGTCATAGTTTCGAGGAGTCCATTCTCCGTATGAAATCGCCTTGTCGTCATAAATGTCTGCTGCATTTATGATGCCACGCTCAATAGCTGGTGCATAAACCGAAATGGGCTTTATTGATGAGCCGGGCTGACGGAGAGTTTGTGTTGCACGGTTGAGAACGAGATTTCCTGATTTTTTACCCACGCCGCCAACCATACCTTTGACTTGTCCGGTATATGGATCCATAACAACCATAGCAGATTGGGCGGGGTCTTCTCCTGTGGAATTGGGAAAGTTATCTGTGTTTTCAAACACCTTTTCCATAGCCTTTTGGACACTCGGGTCAATGGTTGAAACAATCTTGAGACCGCCTGAATAGAGCATTTTCTTTGCGATGCTTTCAGTATAACCAAGGTCCTTGAGCCCCTCCAAAACGTCATAGGCAATCTGGTCAACAAAGTAGGAATGTATGGTTCCGGTAACAAGTGAGCTTTCGTCAAATTCGGCAAAAACCAATTCTTCGCCCATCGCCTCATCGTGCTCTTCCTGGGTTATATAGCCAAGTTCAAGCATTTTGGAGAGAACCAGTTCCTGCTTTTTCTTGTTGTTTTCAGGGTTAATCAGCGGGTCATAGAGTGTGGGATACTGTGTTATGCCGGCGATTGAAGCACACTCTGCCAAAGAGAGCTCGCTTACGGGTTTGCCAAAAAATTTGTGAGATGCTGCCTGGACACCGTTACAACCCTGTGAAAGATAAATGGAGTTGAGGTAAAGCTCAAGAATTTTATCTTTTGAAAGCCGTTTTTCAAGATTTACCGACCGTGAGATTTCTTGAATTTTTCGAGCAGCGGTTCGCTCGGTTTTCTGAGTGAGGTTTTTTACAAGCTGTTGGGTGATGGTGCTTCCGCCAAAGGTGGTTTTGCCTCCTGTGAGCTTATTTTTTACAAACACCAGAAATGCTTTGAACGTACGCCTCATATCAAAGCCGCTGTGGGAATAAAACCGCTCGTCCTCAATGGAAACAAAAGCATCTTTCATATCCTGAGGAATGTCGTCAAAGTCCACCCAAATGCGATTTTGCTCGGCAGAAAGGGTGGTGAGAGGACGTTCGTTCCCTGATGAATCAATATAAACAACCTGGCTCGAGCTGTTTGAAATGATTGAATCAATGTCGAGGGATTGCATATTTCCAAAAAAGCCAAGCACTGCCCCAAGAAAAACAAGGAAAGCAAGAGCAAGGCCGCATGCTGCCGTGATGCCAAACACCTTTAAAAAAATTTTTGAATAAGGATTGTTTTTCAAGAAAATCTCTCCTTTTGCCTGCCAAAACGGAGGCGTAAAATAAAATATCAAACCAAAAGTTTTTGCGCTTTGGGTATAAAACATGAAAAAGTGTAAAAAATTAACAAAAAGCCAAAAAAGAAAGGTTGGACCCGAGTATGCTTAAAACTACGTTCAAAATATTTATGCTTTTCATCCTTATGGCAGTTGTGTCGGTCGCCACAGGAGTTCTTACCTATAATATAACCAAAGCGAGTCTTGAAGAAAACTCCGCCCTTGCCGCACCTGTGGTGGAGGCGTCAAAGACCACTGTTCCCAAAGAATCTTCAATCGATACGGAAGACAATCGGACAAATGGCGCAAAGTTTGATTATTATCTGGTGAAGCTTTGTGGCGAGGAAATCGGGATATATGTATCTCACGATGGAAAGGAGGAGTTCCTTTACAGCCACAAAATCTTCAAAAACGATTTGTCACAGCACGATTTTGAGATGCTAAGTGACGGAATAAAACTCTACAGTGCGTCGTCCCTTACGGGATTCCTGGAGGATTTTACAAGCTAAGAATGGTTTTTGGTTTGCCATTAAAAAGCTCATGAAAACTTGTTAAAGTCCCCCAAAATAAAAGGATTTCATTCTGCTCACATTTTATCACAAAGGTTATCTTGTGTCAAGATTTATGTGGCTAAGGGGGATGGACGGATAAGAAAGGAGAAAAAATGTTTAACAGACGGACAGACCTTGCCCTTGAAATGAGGGAATTATTGCTTGAGGCAGGAGAGACACTTTCTGAAATTCAAGGGGTAAGGGCTGAGGAGGAGATTCTTGAAAGAAACATAAAGGCTACAACCGTTGAAGTTCTTGATGAAAACGGGGAAAAATTGCTGCACAAGGAAAAGGGCCAGTATATAACCATAGAGCTTCCACAGAATTGGTGGATGGAGCAGACGGTCTATGAAGCGGCGTGCAAGGCTTGTGCCAAAGAACTTAAGAAGCTTATCAGAGGGAATTCTCTTGAGAACGTTTTGGTGGTGGGACTTGGAAATCGCAATATCACCCCTGATGCAGTAGGCCCAGTCACTCTTGATTATGTGCTTATTACACGGCATCTTATCCGGTATATGCCCGAGGAAATTGATAAGAGGCTGAAGAGTGTGTGTGGCATAGCCCCCGGTGTTTTGGGAATTACGGGACTTGAAACAGGGGAGATAATAAAAGGACTCAGCGAAAAGATAAAACCCTCGCTGATAATAGCAATAGACGCTCTTTGTTCCCGTTCGGTTGATAGAGTGAATAAAACTATTCAGCTGTCGGATACGGGAATTACCCCCGGTGCTGGAGTGGGAAATCGTCGTATGTCCCTGAACAAGAAAGAAATGGGGGTTCCCGTGATTGGAGTTGGTGTTCCTACGGTGATTGATGCGGCAACAATCGCGGCAGATGCCATAGATTTGCTTATAAAAAATATGAAAGAAAATGCAGGGGGAAATCAAGGTTTTTTGGAAATGCTGAAAGACGCAGAGGAAGAAGACAGGTTTCTTCTTCTCAAAGAGGTGCTTGGTGAAAATGTGGGGGATTTCATTGTTACCCCAAAGGATATTGATGAACAGGCAGAGGAAATGTCAAGGATAATCGCAAACGGAATAAATATCGCTCTTCACGAGGGAATAAGCCTTTCGGATATAGACAGATACAAATAAGGATATTAAAAAGGAGGGGAGGCCCTCTTTTTTTATGCTCCCTCTGAGTTGTCTTTTCTTTGGGGAGGAATATTTTTTGGGGAAAAGGCTCCCTTGACTAACTGGCGGTGTTGTGCTAAACTTAATATAGATTTATGCTTTATACGGCAGGTGATAAAATGAAAGACAAGCAAACATTAAAATGGCTGTACCGACACTCAAAGGCACGGCTGATTTCTATATTCCTTTTGTCTGTGCTCCGGTGCACTCTTGCTATTTTGGGGGTTATCTTTGCACTGACTTCGCGGCATGTTATTGATGCTGCGGTTTCAGTTCCAAGGAATTTTGAAGGCTTTCTTCTTGCGGCAGCAAAGCTTGTTGCTATAATTCTTGTGCAGGTGGGAATCCGTCTTCTTGGACAGTCAATCGAAGTTCACGTAGGCGCACGGCTCAACAACAGTCTTCGTGGGAATATTTTTTCAAAGCTTCTTGGAAAGGACTATTCGGCGGTGGCTTCGTATCACACAGGGGATTTGATGACCCGGCTCAACAACGATGTATCTGTTGTTTCAAAAGGCGTACTGACCTTGATTCCAAGTGCTTTGGCGCTGGTGGCGGGGCTTTGCTATGCGCTTTATTCCCTCACCGTTCTTGACCGTGGTTTTGCGTTCATTTTTCTCTTCGGTGGAATCATCTTGCTGTTGGTTATTGGAGCATTCAGAAAAGTGCTTAAAAGAACTCATAAGCGTATTCAGGAAACAGAGGCAAAGGTGCGCTCGTTCTTTCAGGAGACCCTTAGCAGTATCCTTATGATAAAGGTTTTTGGAATTGAGAACAAAATCACAGACAAAGGTGATATGCTTCAGGAGGAAAATTATAAGGCTCAGATGAAGCGCAAAAATATCACTCTTGTGTCGTCTGCGGGGCTGAGCGTCATTTTCAGTGCAGGCTCACTTTATGCTTTGGTGTGGAGCGCTTATCGACTGTTTTTGGGGACTATTTCCTTTGGCACGCTTACGGCAATCATTCAGCTTGTGAATCAGGTTCAAGCGCCTTTTGCGGGGCTTTCCGGAGTCGTTCCTCAGTATTATTCTGTTCTTGCGTCGGCAGAGAGAATTATTGAGCTTGACAATCTTCCTGGCGAAGAGGAAAGCGGCGAGGTTCTTGATGCGTACAAAACTTATGAATCGTTGCAGAGACTTTGTTTTGAGAACATTTCATTTGGATATGGTAAAACAATAGTGTTTGAGGATGCCAGCCTTTCAATCGGCAAGGGAGACTTTGCTGTTATTGGCGGAATTTCGGGCATAGGCAAGAGCACGCTTTTAAAGCTTCTGCTTGGGGTTTATGTGCCGTCAAACGGGAAAATATATCTTGATTTGGGCAAGGAAAGAATCACGGCAGGAAAGAATTCGCGGTCGCTGTTTTCTTACGTTCCACAGGGAAATCTTTTGTTGTCTGGAACTATACGTGATGCTATTTCTATGGTGCGACCTGATGCGTCCGATGATGAGATTATGAGGGCGGCGGAGGTTGCATGTGCGGCAGAGTTTATACGTGCCCTCCCTGACGGTCTTGACACAGTTTTAGGTGAAAAAGGCGCGGGGCTTTCGGAGGGACAGATTCAGAGGCTTGCTGTGAGCCGTGCCATTCTTTCAGATGCGCCCATTATTCTTCTTGATGAGGCGACCTCGGCACTTGACGAGGAGACCGAAGAAAAGCTTCTTAAAAATATAAAAAATCTCAAAAGCAAGACTTGCCTCATTATTTCACACAAACGTGCGGCTTTTGAAATTTGCAACAAGCATATTTATATTGAAGATAAGAAAATCCGTACTGAGACGGTGTAAGGGTTTGAATTTCATAATAAAAGCCACCTGCAAAAGCAGGTGGCTTGTTTTTTAGTTTTCGTTTATTAGAAGATGTCCTATTTTGAAGACGTCTCCGGCGCCCATGGTAATGATGGTGTCGCCTTTTTTTGCGTTCTTCAGCACGTATCTTTTTATTGCGCCGAAGTCATTTATATACACGCCGTTTTTCATAAGTTGAACCACATCGCAGCTGTGGATTGTGCCGTCAAAACTTTCTCTTGCAGGATAAATGTCGGTGACGATTGTCGTGTCGGCGATTTCAAGGGCTTTGGCAAATTCATCCAAAAAAGCTTTTGTTCTAGAAAAGGTATGGGGTTGGAAGATGCACCAGACCTTGCCTTGTGACACGTTTTTAGCAGATTTTAGGGTGGTTTCGATTTCGGTGGGGTGGTGGGCATAATCGTCGATTACCTTTATGCCATCAACCTCGCCCAGCTTTTCGTATCTGCGTTTTGTACCGGTATAGCTTTCGAGGCCGCTTTTTATGGCGCTTATGTCAACGCCCATTTCCCAAGCTGCTGCAAATGCAGCCAGTGCATTCCTGACATTGTGTTCGCCGTGCACAAAAAGTCGGAGGGTGGCAACTTTTTCTCCATAGGCATATACGTCAAATTGGGTCATACCCTGGTCATTAACATAGGGTTTTTCAGCAAAAAAATCATTATTTTTACTAAGCAAGCCGAAAGTGACCACTTTTTTTTGTGTATCTTTCACAACTTCGATGGCATTTTTATCGTCAGAACAAACAATAATGCATCCTGAGGGTGAATTTAGGCTTGTAAATTTTTTAAAAGATGTTATAATATGATTAAGGTCACTAAAATAGTCGAGATGATCCTCTTCTACATTGGTGATAATTGACAAATAA
>JAZNNB010000056.1:0-3965 GCA_045580025.1 Clostridia bacterium | reverse complement strand
GGGACCGCAGGCGGCAAACGTTACCCGCGTATAATCCTTTTCAATATACGATAAACACAAACAGACTTGAAATCGGCTCACTTGTGGGCCGAAGTCGGAGGCCAAGCGGGCTTAGGAAGACAAGGTAGAGAGTCAACTCCTTGGCCCACAGAACGACATGGCTACGATCCGACTTGGGACCGCAGGCGGCAAACGTTACCCGCGTATAATCCTTTTCAATATACGATAAACACAAACAGACTTGAAATCGGCTCACTTGTGAGCCGATTTTTTCTAAGAAGAAAAAGAAAGGTTTTGATAAAATGCCTGATAAACTTATTAAAGCAGTTACCAAAAACGGTTTCATAAGAATTTATGCCGTAAATTCCAAAGGATTGGTCGAAAAGGCAAGAAAGTTCCACGGCACCATGCCTGTGGGAACTGCGGCACTTGGAAGATTACTTACGGGAGCAGCGCTTATGGGTGCTATGCTCAAGGATGAGGGGACTTCACTTACCCTTCAGCTTCGGGGCGATGGTCCTCTTGGCAGAGTTATGGCGGTATCAAATTCAAAGGGGCACGTGAAGGGATACATTGAAAATCCTTTGGCAGAGCTTCCGCTTAACCATTTAGGCAAACTTGATGTTGGCGGCGGAATCGGCAGAAACGGTTATTTAAGCATTGTGAAAGATATGAATATGAAGGAGCCTTATATCGGTCAGGTTCCCATCCAGACTGGTGAAATAGGTGATGACCTCGCATTTTATTTTGCCCAGTCCGAGCAGGTTCCAAGTCTTGTTGCACTTGGTGTTTTGGTGGACAGGGATTACAGCGTGAGACAGGCGGGGGGATTTATTGTTCAGATTATGCCTGACTGTGACGAGTTTAACTTGAAAAAGTTTGAGAAAACTGCAGAGAAGATTACAAGCGTCACAGGGATGCTTGAAAAGGGTCTTTCGGTTGAAGAAATTATCCGTACTGTTATGGGAGATTTTGAGATTGACATTCTTGAAGAAACCGAAGCGGATTATCACTGTGATTGCTGTGATGAGCGGATGCGTCGAGCAATTATCAGTCTTGGAAAAAAGGAAATTCAGGATATTATTGATGAGCAGGGTGAGGCAGAAATTGTCTGCCAGTTTTGCAATAAGGGATATAGCTATAATAGGGAAGAACTTGTTGAGATGCTTGAAAAAGCAAAAAGATAAAAGTGAAAAGCCGAGGAGAGCCTCGGCTTTTTTAATTTTGGCAGAACATTCGCCCCAGTAGCCACGAAATATCGCTGCGGAGATTTTTTGAGAAAAGGGTGCTTGAAAAAATATATAGGAGAATGGTGAAAGCTATTGCAAAAATAATTTCAAGTGGTGTTTTTGTAAGAAAAAACGGCAGAAAAATGGCGGAAATGCATAATGTTAAAAAAGTGGCTGCCACAGGCTTTAAAAACCAGCCTGAAAGCTCGAAATGTGTTTTGGTTGATTTTATTACAGCGGAAAGAGTCAGACTTACTGTTAAAAGGTTGCTGAAAATTACGGTGAAAAACAGAGCCTTTTCACCAAAATGCGGCACAAGTATAAAAATAGAAGCGAGACGGAATATGTTGTCGGAAAGACTAAAAATAAGCAGTTTTGTTTGTTTGCCGAGGCCCCCTAAAATTCCGCAGCACACCGAGTCGATAAACATAACAGGCGAAAGAAAAGCGATGGTTTTTATTGAACGTGAAAGCTCAGGTACTGAGTAGACCAAAGATGAAAGCTCGCTTGAAAAAATAACAAGAATTGTGCAGGTCAAAAAACCGCCCAGTGCGGCAAAGCGCATAATTCGTGAAATCAGGGTTTTTAGTCTTAGTCGGCTTTTCATTCCGTCAGCACGGGAGATTTCGGGAACAAGCAAGGTTAGACAGGATGACAAAAGTGTGAGGGGGAAAATGGTGAGGGGCATCACCATTCCATAAAGGCTTCCGTAGGACTTAAGGGCGGCAGTGTGCGAAAGACCTGACTTTTTGAGGGCTGAAACAATGAGGACGCTTTCGTTCATACGCAAGAAAGAACCCAGTAGCGAGGTGGTCATTGCAGGCAGGGCAATTTTCATCAGTGGGGAAAAAACCGCAGTTTGTGACGCGTTGCTGATGGGTTTGCGGCGAAATTTTGTATAAAACAATGAGAGATAAAGGCAAGAGGAAAATTCGCCCACAGAAATTCCCAAAAACACAGCTTCACAGCCGTGGGGGATACCCAAAGTGAGAAAACGATTTATTAGAAAGGTTGTGGTTGTTATTTTGACAGCTTGTTCAAGGAACTCGGAGGATGCAGGGATTAAAACCTTTCGGGAGGCATAAAAATAACCCTTGATGCAGTATGAGATACTCATAAAGAGAATGCTGGGGGAAAGATAAATTATACTTCTTTCGGCACGAGGCTCTTTGAGAAATGAGGTTGCTATATTTTCTGAAAAGAGGCAGACGGCTGAGATTGCTCCGAGACTTAGAAACAGCACGGAGAAAATGGCACAGTTCATAGTCTTGTTTATGGCTGTATAGTCTTTTTTTGCATAGAGGCTTGACAAGGTTTTGGAAACGGCAACGCCTAACCCCCCTGTGGCAAAGGTGAGAATAAGTCCGTGGAATGAAAAAACCAGAGAAAGTATGCCCATACCCTCGCTGCCCAGCTGTTTTGAATAATAGGCACGGAATAAGAAATCTACCGTTTTTGCAATTATTCCAGATAATGTAAGGAAAGCGGCGCTTCTCAAAACGTTTTGTTTGCTCAAAAAAACACCTCGTTTTTATGTTAAAGCTTTGAAAATTCTATATCAGTGTAGTAGTGACTGAGTATTTCTTTGTAAGTGTACCCTTCCTTTGCCATATAGTTGGCGCCGGTCTGGCTCATACCCACTCCGTGACCATAGCCTTTTACAGTGAAAGTGACAGCAGTGCTATCTTGCGTGATGGTGAAATTGGCAGATTTAAGACCGAAAATACTGCGAAGCTGGGTACCCTTGAAGGTTTTTCCTCCAATATTGATTGTTGAAACACTTCCGCCCTCTGTTCTGACGGGTTCGCTTATTGACGGCGGTTTTGATGGGTCAATGGGCTGGCTCAAATGAGGGTTTAGCTTTTCTGCAAATTGGGAGTGGGTGAATGTGGCGGTGGAAACGTTGTTTTCGGAAAGAGCTTCGCCATAGCTTTCAACGGATTTAAGATATGGGCGGCTGCTGCTCCATACGTCTTCCGAGTTCTCGGTTTTTCCGCCGCTGGAGGCAAAGAAAAAGGCTTCCACAACCTCGGCGTTATAGGTCATATATTCACCTTTTGTAGATTTTACGGCGTTTGTAAGCTTTTTCCAGTACTTGTTTTTGTCGTCCTTTTTCCATTTTGATTTGGCGTCTTCTTCCGAAAGCCAGCCCTTGCAATGATTTGGGTCTGTGCAGACCTGTGAATTTGGATGGTCCGAATTTTCACTGTCCAGTTTGCTGATAATATAGCTTCTGGCGGCAACTGCTTGGGCTTTCAGCGCTTCTTCTTCGTAGGATGCAGGCATTTCTGCAGCTAAAACCCCCACCAGATAGGTTTCGAGGGGGAGTTTTTCTGTGGTTTTGGTTTTTACATTCAATGTAGTTATTGTATCAGAAATTTCCGTTTTGTTTGAGAAAGGAAATGAAATCAGGCTTTCGGTAGTGCGGGGAAAGGTTAGTCCCACCATCATTGGTATAATCAGTGGTAGTAAGATATAAAAGACAGGCATACATAATTTTTTCATAAGTTATCATCCTTTTAGGGTTTATTATAAAGTATATTTTTGATATGGCTGCATTATGCGGTCAAGTTAAGAGAAAAAAAGCTTGACAACATGAAAAAAATGTAATATAATCTATTGGTTAGTAAAATCCTTACTTTCGGGGAGACCGAAAGTCAAAGTCCACAAGGAGGTGAAAAGAATGGTTGAAATTATTAACAAGTACGAGACATTGTTTGTTGTTGACGCATCAAA
>JAZNNB010000055.1:0-15477 GCA_045580025.1 Clostridia bacterium | reverse complement strand
GTATATTGTGGTAAATCAACAAATCGGTGTTATATCAAAGACATAAAGTGGAATTTTGTTGCTTATATTGAAAATAACCGATTTCTTGGCCCAACTTGACACGAGTCTAAATAATAAATACATATCGGAGATGAAATATGAAAATTTTTACAATTACGCTAAATCCGGCATTTGATGTGCATTTAGGGGTTGAAAGTTTCAAACTTCATGCTGAAAATTATGCACATTCAGTGGCAAAGCATGCCGGCGGTAAAGGAGTAAATATTTCAAGAGCACTAAAGAACTTTGGCGTTGAAAACACAGCACTTCTTGTTCTTGGAAAATCCGGCAGTGAAGAATATTTGGAGTCCTTGAAAAAAGACGGTCTTTTGTGCCGCACCATTATGACCAAGGGTTTGGTTCGCGAAAATATTACACTTCATACAAGTGATGGTGAAACCCGTATAAGTGCTGAGGGCTTCGAAATAAGTGAATCTATCCTTGATGAGCTGTTTGGGATTATAAAAAATGAATGTGATGAAAATGCAATAGTTACATTTACAGGCAGACTTCCGAAAGGAATTTCAACAGAAAAGGCTGCTGAATTTCTTGTAAAAATAAAGGGGCTTGGAGCGAAAATCATAGTGGATTGCAACTCGTTTTCAAAGAACGAGCTTTTCAGGATAAAGCCATTCTTGATAAAACCAAACGAGCAAGAAATTGCACAGCTGACCAAAGAAAAGGCTGAAAGCACCCGAGATGCATTGAAACTTGCAGAGGAGCTTTGTGGAAGAGGTATAGAAAACGTGATTGTTTCCCTTGGGGAACAGGGATTTTCGTACTGTAACCAAAACCATAAATTTGTTATATCAGTGCCGAAAGTGGAGGTGGTTTCCACAATAGGTGCCGGAGATAGCCTGATTGCAGGATTTATTGCAGGAATGACAAATGGTTTTGGGGTAGAGGATGCTCTCAGGCTTGCGGCAGCGTTTGGGACAGCTGCATGTCTCACAGAGGGAACAAATCCGCCAAAAAAAACTGAAATTGACAAAATATTTGAAAGGGTTATTTGCCAAAAAGCTTAAATGGCAAAAGACAGAGGTGAAATACGTGTTAAAAAGTATATTTGCACCCACGGACATGACAGTTGGAAAACCGTGGAAGAGCATAATTACATTTACATTGCCTATGATAATAGGAAACATTGCTCAACAGCTTTACAGCACGGTTGACAGCGTTGTGGTGGGAAGATACATAGGAGACAATGCTCTGGCGGCAGTAGGGAGTGCGATGCCGTTGCTCAATATGCTGCTGGTGTTGTTTATTGGTATATCCACCGGCACAAGCATAATGGTTTCTCAATATTTCGGGGCAAAGAACAGGGAGGGACTTTCCCGCACCATAGGGACAAGCATAACCATCACTGCTATTGCTTGCATATTGCTGATTTTGATAGCGACGCCGTTCATAAGACCGATACTTGTAATGCTCAACACCCCAACAACAATTATTGACGGCTGTGCAGATTACCTTATGATATCCCTTTTGGGTATGGCAGGACTTGGGTATTACAACATATTAAGTGGTGTTATAAGAGGCATGGGCGATTCTTTTTCGGCACTTATATATCTGTTGGTTGCCACGGTTATAAATATTGTTTTGGATATATATTTTGTTGCAAAGCTTGGGATGGGAGTAGGTGGAGTTGCACTTGCTACCGTTATTGCACAGATTGTGTCCTCAATTTTGTGTCTTATAAAGCTTGCAAAAATGAGAGAATTTTTCGACTTTGGGTTTAAATATCTAAAACCCGTTTCAAAGTTTGTAAAGACCACAATAAAGCTGGGACTTCCGTCGGGACTTACTCAGGCGATATTTTCGTCGGCTATGATAATTGTTCAGTCCCTTACAAATCAGTTCGGCGAATTGTTTATTGCCGCAAACGTGGTGATTATGCGTGTTGACGGATTTGCTATGATGCCAAACTTTTCTTTTGGAATGGCGCTTACCACCTATGCGGGACAAAACGTAGGGGCAGGGCTTTATGACCGTGTGACTAAAGGTGCAAAACAGGGGACTTGGCTTGCAGCAGGATGTTCGGCAACTATAACAGGAATTATATTGATTTTTGGCAAACATCTTATGGGGATTTTCACCGAAACAGATGCCCTTGTATCAACAAGCTATTATCTGATGAAAATTCTGGCGGTTGGATATATAGCTGTTGCTGTAACACAAAGCCTTTCGGGTATTATGCGTGGCGCGGGTGACACCATGACGCCTATGTGGATTTCTTTAATCACGACAGTGGCGCTTCGAGTTCCTGTGGCATATGGAATTTCGTACTTGACCAGAACTCCTGAGCTTCCCTTTGGAAGATGTGAATGTATTCAGATTTCACTGCTTGTTTCCTGGGTAATGGGCGCTGTCATTACTGCGGTATTTTATAGATTTGGAAAGTGGAAGAACAAAGCTATTTATTGATAAGTTTATAAAATATAAAAATTATCTTGATAAAGAGTATAAAATGTGATAAAATATAAAACTGAGATTGAAGGTTTTGGGAGGAAATCAGCTTATGATTTTAGGCGTTGATTTTGGTGACAGCCGTACAGGATATGCAACATCTGATGCGCTTGGTTTTTCGGCTCACACCCTTGAAACCTATGCCGAAAAAAATATGAACAAGGTGGTGCAGCATACAGCAGAACTTGTCGAAAAACTTGGCATCCAAAAAATTGTTCTGGGATTTCCCAAAAATATGAACGGAACGGTTGGAGAGCGCGGCAAAAAAACAAAAGCTTTTGCAAAGCTTTTGGGGACTTTGGTTGATTGCCCCATTGTTTTGTGGGATGAAAGGCTTACTACGGTTTCGGCGCACAATCTTATGAATGAAACAAATGTTCGCGGTAAAAAACGCAAGGACAGTGTTGATAAAATTGCTGCAGCGTTTATATTACAAGCCTATCTGGACAGCGGTTCAGGGGTCTAAAACAAAGAAAAGAGGTATTTTAATATGTCAGAAAATTTTGAAAATGAAATGAACGAATACAAAATCGACCTTTTTGATGATGAGGGCAACAAGCAGACGGTTATTCATCTTGACACAGTTCAGATTGATGGTCAGGACTATGTTGTTTGTATTCCATTCAAAGAGGACGAGGACGAAGACGAGATTGATGAAGTGTTCATCCTCAAGATGCTGGAAAGAGAAGATGGAACCTATGAGCTTGCATACGAAGAAGACCTTGAGCTTCTTGACAGAGCGTATGAAGAATTCAAGGCTCGCAATGCAGACGAGTTTGATTTTGAAGACTAAAACAGAAAAAAAGATGACTTATCGGATAGCTTTGCCGTCCGATAATCTCTTTTTTCAGGGGATTTAAGATAAAGCATCCCTTAAGAAAAGGTGGTTTTTGAGATAGTACTGATTATTGCAGAAAAACCGAGCCTTGCCAGAAATATTATGGCAGGGATTGGGAAAATGACAAAGCATGAGGGATATTTTGAGGGCGAGGGTTACATTGTAACCTGGGCTTTTGGTCACCTTTTTTCTCTGGCAGATGTGGAGGAATATTCAGGCTCCAAAGAAGAAAATCCGAGATGGACAATGAATAATTTGCCTTGTTTCCCTGAAAAATTCAAGTTTGAAATAAAAAAGGACAACAGCAAAAAAACCGATAGTGGAGCAAAAAAACAATTTGAAATTATAAAGAGTCTTTGTAACCGCAGCGACATTGATACTATAATCAATGCAGGCGATGCC
Source organism: Clostridia bacterium (assembly GCA_045580025.1). Lineage (GTDB taxonomy): Bacteria > Bacillota > Clostridia > Monoglobales > Monoglobaceae > SIG440. The sequence goes on along the minus strand of JAZNNB010000055.1, from coordinate 11,732 downwards.
GACCGTGAGGGAGAAATAATAGTCAGAACTTGTATCCAAAAGGCTCTTGGGGATACAGAGAAAGATCTGAGAAGAATATGGCTTCCTGACCAGACACCCCAGACGGTGAAAGAAGCTCTCCGGAACTTAAAAAGCGAAAGCGAATATGACAATCTGGCAAATGAGGGCTATGCAAGGACCTTTACAGATTGGCTTTATGGTGTGAATCTTACACGTTATGCGAGCCTAAGAGCAGGGACATTGCTTCGGGTGGGCAGGGTGATTGTGCCCATTGTGAAAGCGATTTATGACAGAGATATGTCAATAAGAAACTTTGTACCCGAAATTTATTATGCAGCGGTGAGCAAGGCGGTCACGAACGGTGAAGAAATAGAGCTTACAAGCAAACGTCGGTTTTCCAAAAACGAACTTCAAAAAGCAAATGAGCTTTGCGAGAAATATAATGATGTAGAGGCTACGGTTACCGCAAAAAAGAAGAAAAAGGATAAACTCAATCCACCAAAGCTTTATTCACTTACAAAGCTCCAGAACTATCTGGGAAAGCGATACAAAATGTCAATGGCGGAGAGTCTTGAAATTCTTCAGGGTCTTTATGAAAAGGGTTATGTGACGTATCCAAGAACAAACTCGGAATATCTTGCTGTGGCTGAGCAGGGAAAGATGAAAACAATCCTTGCGTCTGTGAAAGAACTTGGGTATCCGGTGGAGTTTCGGTTTGATAAGAAAATTTTTGACGACTCAAAGATTGAATCTCACTCGGCACTTACGCCTACATATAAGATTCCGGACAAAAACAAACTCAGCGAGAATGAGCTTAAGGTTTATAGCAGCATTATGCGGCGTTTTGTAGCGGTTTTCTGTGCGGAAGAATGTACAGTAGAAAAAACAGAGATTACGGTTTCCGTAGGTGATTTTGAGGAATTCGGCCTCAAAGGAACTGTCATACTAAGCCCTGGCTGGACGGCATATGATGCATACACCAAAAAGGACAAGATTTTGCCGCCTCTTGAAAAAGGGGACAAGGTAAATATAAATTTCGTGCCGGTTGAAAAAGAAACTTCTCCGCCGAAACACTATACAATAGAAACTCTCAACAACTACCTCAAAAATCCTTTCAAGGACGAAAAACAACAACTTGGGGAAAAAGAGGCGGAGGAAGAAGAATATCGCGCAATGTTTGAGGGTCTTGAACTTGGTACAGAGGCAACTCGTACTGGGATAATCGACAACGCGCGAAAGAGTGAATATATACTTCTGAAAAAAGATACTTATACAATTCTACCTGCTGGGGAACATTTGATTGAATCTTTAGGCAGAATGAATATAATTATGGATAAATTCAAGACTTCCCAAATGGGTGTATCCTTAAAAAAAGTTTTTCGCGGTGAAAGTACAGTTTCCGATTCGGTTGAAATGGTTAAGCGCGAAATAACCGAAATCTTCGATGCGGCAAAACAGGGCGGAGAGAACTTCGACGGGTTTGTCGGTGACATTGTGGGCAAATGTCCCCTTTGTGGCAAAGATGTGAAAAGGACACGTTTCGGCTATGGATGTAGCGGTTACCGTGATGGTTGCAAGTTTTCTGTAAGCAATCTGATATGCAATAAAGTAATATCGATTGAAACGATAAGAAAAATTCTTGAGGATGGTTCAAGTGAACTCATTTCGGGCTTTATTTCAAAAAAGAGTGGAAAAGAGTTTTCTGCAAAGCTGGTTCTTGAGGACGGAAAAGTTGTTTTTAAATTTTAAACAGCAAAAATAAGGATGCTGATGCCGTTACTTGTGCAGCAACAGTTGCAAAAGCAATAAAAACAAATAAACAAAACAAAAAGCCTTGCAGCAATTTGCTGCAAGGCTTTTATGTGCATAGCATATTAAATTTTGAAAATTCCAAAGGCATCGAGCACCGATGAAATAAGAATAAGAACAATGCAAATAGGTGCGAGATATTTTATTACGAAAGTGAACAAATTTTTTCTCCTGAATTTTGCAGAGAGTTCAATTTCTTCAATAAGAGCTTGCGGTTTGAGAACATAACCCACAAAAATACAGGTCAAGAAAGCAACAATCGGCATAAGAACACTATTACTAATGAAATCAAAGAAATCAAGGAACTGAAGTCCGATGATTGTGAAGCTGCTCCAGATGCTGTAACCAAAGATTGACAACAAACCAAGAACAAGGGAAACTACAAAAACAATCAGACAGGATAAATTACGGTTTATTTTGCATTTATCACATACGATTGAAACAACGGTTTCCATAAGGGAAATTGATGATGTAAGAGCGGCAAAAAGAACCAGAAGGAAGAACGCACTGCCTACTATCTGTCCGCCCCACATGGTTTCAAAAACTTTGGGGAGTGTTACAAACATAAGGCTTGGGCCTTTACCAAGAGCTTCAGGAGTTCCGCCCGAAAAAACAAACACGGCAGGAATAATCATAAGTCCGGCAAGAAAGGCAATTCCTGTATCAAAAAGTTCGATGTTTCCAACTGAAGATTCAAGGTTTACATCCTTTTTCATATATGAACCATATGTAATCATAATTCCCATGGCAAGTGACATTGAATAGAAAAGCTGTCCCATAGCTGCAAGAACTGTTGTGGCAGAAAATTTGCTGAAATCAGGGAGTATGTAATAAAGCACGCCATTAAGGGCACCGGGCAAACATATAGAATAGATTGCTATGATAATAGAAAGGATAACAAGCACCGGCATCATAAAGCGGCTGACCTTCTCAATACCCTTTTCTACACCGCAAAGGACGATTAAAGCGGTAACACCAAGAAATAAAAGGAACCAGATTGACGGTTCGCCGGCTTGTGTTATAAAGCCACCAAAATAATCATCACCTGCAGCAAGACTACCATTTCCTGAAACAAAGGCAAATAAATATTTCATAACCCAACCGCCGATAACGGAGTAGTAAGGCAAAATAATAACAGGAACAAGAGCCGCAAGCCAACCCACAAAAGAAAACTTTTTATTGAGCTTTTTAAATGCTTCGATGGCACTGAGCCCAGTTTTTCTTCCAATAGCAATCTCGGCAGTCATAAGGGCAAAACCCAAAGTAACAGCAAGAATAATATAAACAAGCAGAAAAATTCCGCCGCCGTATTTTGCAGCAAGATAAGGAAACCTCCAGATGTTACCAAGACCAACAGCAGAGCCTGCTGCAGCGAGGACAAATCCCAGTTTTCCAGTAAAGCTGCTTCGTTTTTCATTTGTCATAAATAGAACCCCCTATATGTTGATAATGTAAATAGTATACTATAAATGTCAAAAAAAAGCAAATAAAAAATAAAAAAACAATCTGCCTTTTGAAACAGATTGTTTTTTATAACAAACAACAGTGCACATTTATGTGTTATTGTCTTACATTGAACATATAATTTAGAAGAGAAAAATTTTGTTGGAATGAGCGCATATAATTCCAGTAGCCTACACCGCGAAGTGATTTTTCGTTTACGAGATTGAATTTTTGCATAATACTGCGTACATCTTCAAACCAGACTTCGTGCTCTTTGCTGCTGCCGTCTGTGTACCTGAACCAAGGAGACTGTGAAATTTCGTCAAATTGTATGTTGACGCCACTCCGTGCAGCAATTTTTATCGCCTCAACATTTGATATAAGTCTTGCACGGCTCTCGCCCTTCACATATGGCAAGGTCCAGTCGTAGCCATAGTTTGGTATGCCCAAAAAAATTTTTTCTGCAGGTATTCGTGTAAGAGCATATTCTACCACCTGACGTACATTTCTTATTGGCGCAACAGCAAGAGGAGGACCATAGGTATACCCCCATTCGTATGTCATAAGAAGAACGGCATCTGCATTATCTCCTACTGCCTGATAGTTGTGTCCTTCATAAAGAAGACCTCTTTGTGTATCAGAAGTTTTGGGGGCAAGGGCGGCAATAACCTCAAAGCCTAAGGGATTAAGCCGAGTTCTCAGTTTTCCAATGAATTCACCATATAAAAGACTATCTTCGGGATAAACAAATTCAAAATCTATGTCAAGTCCACGATAATCCTTGGTTTGCATATTATATACAACCTCTTCAATGAGCCGACTCTGAATTTCGGGATTGTTAAGGACCGTGCTTGCAAGCTCGTTGCTGAAACCACCGCTTTCGGTGAGGGTAGAAAGATGCATGAGAGGAAGAACACCATAGCTGTATGCTTTTTCGATTAGCTCTTCGTCATCGAGGTAAACAAGGCCGCCCTGCTCGGTTATTCCGTAAGTAAAAGGTGTGAGATAGGTGGAGAAAGGAAGTATGCCTTCAAGAACGGACATATTCACATAAGGGTAAGCATAACCGTTCACGTCTATTTCGCGGCTGACAGCTCTTTCAAATGAAATTACGAGTGTCTGTCCGGGATAAATAACTGCCCTCCCATTTAAAATAGGATTGTTGCGGAATAAGGCGTTGGTGCTGATTCCGTATTCTTGTGCTATTGAATACACCGTTTCATTTGCACTTACTGTGTGGATTTGGGTTGGCTTTAGGATAAGAAGTGCCTGACCTTCAACCAAAGTGGGAATTTCCTCAAGATTGTTAAGGGTAACAACAACAAATTCAGGGACGCCGTATTGCTGTGCGATTGAAGCGGCAGTTTCACCGCTTTTTACTATATGTATATTCATACAATTCACCTCCATCTTATATTATATTTGGAGAAGTTAAAAGTGTTAAAAAATACAATCCGGTTGAAATCGACAAATTTTAAAAAAAAGTATTGACAAAAGATGAAATAGGTGTATAATGTATTGGTAACCCAGTGAAACTTTCAGAATTTTCAAACTGAAAGCAGAGGGGACTCCGGAGAATCTCTTTTTGAGTGCCGAAGGTGCAAGGTCGGTTTTATCGACTGAATCTCTCAGGCAAAAGGACGGAGCAGACAAATCTTTATATTACATAGGTCTGTATGTCATTTCCGGAGCCGCTGAGTGTTACTCAGACGGCTATTTTTATTTATTTTTAGGAGGGTTTTTAACCATGAATCAATTTTTAGCTGTGTTAGAAAAATACAATGGTGATATTAACACTTTTGTATGGACTACGCTCGGACTTGTACTGTTGCTCTTTACAGGTGTTTTAACAACAGTACTTACAAAATTCTTCCAGGTGACTCATATAGGACACTGGTGGAAGGCAACTATTGGCAGTCTTTTTAAGAAAGAGGTAATCGGTCACACTAAGGATAAATCAATTTCGCCTTTTCAGGCACTTTGTACAGCTCTTGCGGCAACTATTGGTGTAGGTAATATAGCGGGCGTTGCCGCTGCTATCTGCATTGGTGGTCCTGGTGCGGTTTTCTGGATGTGGGTTGCTGCATTCTTTGGAATGATGACTAATTATTCAGAAAACGTGCTTGGTATATATTATCGTCGTAAAAACAGAGATGGTGAATGGTCAGGCGGTGCAATGTATTATCTGCAGGATGGACTTGGTTCAAAGAAAGGATGCAAATGGATAGGAAAAGTTTTGGCAGTACTCTTTTCAATATTTACCTTGCTTGCATCATTTGGAATTGGTGCCATGGGTCAGATTAACAAAATTGTTGTAAATATTGAATCTGCGTTTCCAATTTCTGCACTTGCGAATGTTCAGCTTTATGATGGGGTAACTCTTTATTCTGTTATTTTGGGAATCGTACTTGTTGTTATCGCAGCACTTATCGTTCTTGGCGGACTTAAGAGAATAGCTGCCTTTGCTGAAAAAATCGTTCCGTTTATGGTTGTGCTTTTTGTGCTTGGAAGCCTCGTGATAGTAGTAAAGAATTATGGTCAGATTATTCCTGCTTTCAAAACAATTTTTGTTACAGCATTTAGTCCTATTGCGGTTGCTGGTGGTGTTACTGGTTCGATTATAAAAACAGTTATGGTTCAGGGCTTTAAGCGTGGTGTATTTTCAAACGAGGCCGGCCTTGGTTCTTCTGTTATGGTTCACTCAAATTCAAGTGTAAAAGAACCTGTTCAGCAGGGTATGTGGGGTATTTTTGAGGTGTTTGCGGACACAATGGTTGTTTGCACACTCACTGCACTTGTAGTTCTAACATCGGGTGTTTTTGATTTAACAGCACCAATGGGATATTATACTAATGACGCTACAATGGTGGCAGATGCCTTTAATACTGTTTTTGGTTACTGGAATATTGGCGGCAAGTTTATAGCTATAGCAATCTTTTTGTTTGCATTCACTACTGTCCTTGGATGGGATCATTATGGTTCAAAAGCGTGGGAATATTTGTTCGGAACAAAAACTATAAAGGTGTACAAGGTTATTCATCTTGTTATGATTATGTGTGGTGCGCTTCTCACATCATCACTTGCATGGGATATTTCTGATACATTCAACGGTCTTATGATGATACCGAACCTTATTGGTGTTATTGTTTTGTCAGGATTGGTTTGCAAAATTACCAAAAACTACATAGACAGAAAGCTTCTTGGCAAGGATGTTGAGCCGATGCTTTCAGCTTTCCCGGAAATTCAGGAAAAAGAGAAAAAAGGACTTTAAATTTAACCAATGACTTACAGCCACTTTAAAGTGGCTGTAATCTTTAATTGCAGAAAAATATTACAAAATTTCCATCAAAGTATTGCATTGGTCACAGAAAAGTGATAAAATAAATAAGTTAAAAATTTTAGGGGGGTATATTTTATGTCATACATCGAAAGAGTGATTGAAGACGTAAAAAGAAAGCATGCGTCAGAGCCTGAATTCATTCAGACTGTGACAGAGGTGCTTACAAGTATCGCTCCGGTGGTTGAAAAGCATCCGGAGTATGAAAAGGCGGCTATTCTTGAAAGAATGGTTGAACCTGAAAGACAGATTATTTTCAGAGTTGCATGGGTTGATGACAATGGACAGACTCAGGTGAACACAGGTTATCGTGTACAGTTCAATGGTGCTATCGGTCCTTACAAGGGCGGTCTTCGTTTCCATCCGTCTGTATACCTTGGAATTATCAAATTCCTTGGATTTGAACAGACTTTCAAAAACAGCCTTACAGGTCTTCCTATTGGCGGCGGTAAAGGCGGTAGTGATTTTGACCCAAGAGGAAAGAGCGATGGTGAAATTATGAGATTCTGTCAGGCGTTTATGACAGAACTTTACAGACATATTGGCCCCGATGTTGACGTTCCTGCTGGTGATATTGGTGTAGGCGGAAGAGAAATCGGTTACCTTTATGGTCAGTACAAGAGAATAAAGGCTGTATGGGAAAACGGTGTTCTCACAGGCAAGGGTCTTGAATATGGCGGATCTCTCATAAGACCTGAAGCTACAGGTTTTGGTGCTACATATTATGTAACTGAAGTTTTGAAACATTGTAATGATGATATTAAAGGAAAGACAGTTGCAGTTTCAGGATTTGGAAACGTTGCTTGGGGCGTTTGCAAAAAAGTTGCAGAGCTCGGCGGCAAAGTTGTTACAATTTCCGGTCCTGACGGTTATGTTTATGACCCAGACGGCGTTGTTACAGAAGAAAAAATCAATTATTTGCTTGAAATGAGAGCGTCAGGCCGTGACAAAGCTCAGGATTATGCTGATAAATTTGGTTGTCAGTTCTTTGCGGGCAAAAAGCCTTGGGAAGTTAAGGTTGACATTTGTATGCCTTGTGCTACTCAGAATGAAGTAAATCTTGATGAAGCAAAGAAAATTGTTGCAAATGGCACAAAATATTATATTGAAGTTGCAAATATGCCTACAACAGATGATGGTATGGAATTTATCAAAGAAAACAGTCTCATCATCGGTCCATCAAAGGCTGTTAATGCCGGCGGAGTTGCGGTATCTGCTTTGGAAATGGCACAGAACTCAATGAGATACAGCTGGTCAGAAGAAGAAGTTGATGAAAAACTCAAGGGTATTATGACAAACATTCACAAGGTTTCTGTTGAAGCTGCTGAAGAATATGGTCTTGGCTATGACTTGGTATCAGGTGCTAATATTGCAGGCTTTATGAAGGTTGCAAAGGCTATGATGGCACAAGGAATTTATTAAGATTTAAAATTAAAAGCGGATGCAGGCGAAATGCCTGCATCTTTTTTTGAAATACAGTATATTGTGGTCAGTATATGCGAAATATACAAATAATGGTATATTTTATTGTAGGACCATACAAAATATTGCAAATTTTTTATTTTACTTGAAAAAAGTCGAAAAGTGTTATAAAATAGTTTTGTAAAAAAATTTATATGAGGAGTGAAATCTCATGGAAAAGCTTTTTAAATTAAAAGAACATGGAACAAATGTCAAGACTGAGATTCTCGCAGGTATTACTACATTCCTTGCAATGTCCTATATCCTTGCAGTAAATCCTGGCTATCTTGGCAGTATCCCTGGTGCAACACCTGCAGGTGTGTTTATGGCAACAGCAATTTCTGCTGCTATTGCAACACTTTGTATGGCATTCTTTGCAAACTATCCTGTGGCTCTTGCTTCAGGTATGGGACTCAATGCATTCTTTGCATTCACAGTTTGTGGTGCTATGGGCTATTCATATCAGGTTGCTCTCACAGCTATCTTGATTGAAGGTATCATATTTATGATTCTTTCAGTTTTCAAGTTCCGTGAAGCTCTGGTAAACAAAATCCCTGCAAACCTCAAGTTTGGTATCACAGCAGGTATCGGTCTCTTCATTACAATTATTGCTCTTATAAATGCAAAAATTGTTGTTTCTGACCCTGCTACAACAGTTGCAATGGGCAACCTTGCATCACCTGGTGTTGTTCTGGCACTTGTTGGACTTTTGGTAATCGGCGTGCTTCAGCACTTCAAGGTTCCCGGCGGAATTCTTCTTGGAATCATTATCACATGGGTTCTTGGTATAGTTGCTGAACTTATCGGCTGGTATGTTCCTGATCCTGCGAACGGTGTTTATTCTGTAATCCCCAATCTTACTTGGGAATCAATCAAAGCAAACTTTGCTCTTCCAGCTCTTTTCCAGTTTGATTTTGGATTTATAGTAAAGAACTTTGCAGGATTCATTCTTGTTGTGTTCACATTCCTTTATACCGATATATTTGATACGGTTGGTACTCTTATTGGTGTTGCCGAAAAAGGTGACCTTCTTGATGAAGAAGGAAGACTTCCCAAAGCTGGTGGTGCTTTGATGGCTGATGCTGTTGGTACTGTTGTTGGTGCTTGTCTTGGTACATCAACTGTTACAAGCTATGTTGAATCAAGTGCCGGCGTTGCTGCAGGCGGAAGAACAGGTCTTACTGCTGTTACAACAGCTGTTATGTTCCTTATCGCAATCATTTTTGCACCTATCTTCCTTGCAATCCCCGGATTTGCTACAACACCTGCTATGCTCTATGTTGGTCTTCTGATGCTTTCTTCAATCAAGAAAGTTGACTTTGAAGGCGATGCAGCAGATGTAATCGGTGCATTCCTTGCTATCGTTATGATGCCTCTCACATACTCAATCGCAAACGGCATTATGTTCGGTATGCTCGCTTGGGTTATTTTGAAACTCATTACTGGCAAGGCAAAAGACATCAGCGGTGTAATGTGGGTTTCAGTTGCTTTGTTCGCAATTTATATTGTGCTCAAGGTTATGGGTCTTGCATAAGATATAAAAATGAAGGCAGATATCCCTCGTCTTCAAAGACGAGGGATATTTTCTGCGATGTAAAGGAGCTTGTTATGATGGACAGATTTTATGAAATGGAAATTGCCGGAGTGACTCGTGAACTCCCACTTTGCAAGGTTTCGGACGATTTTTATATTGCAGCATTCATTATGTTTGGTGATGTGGAAATTACGGTTAACAGTGCACGCGAACTGCTTAAAAAGGCACCTGAGTGCGATGTTATGATTACAGCTGAGTCAAAGGGTATCCCGCTTCTTTATGAAATGGCAAGACAAGCAGGACACAACTATTATATTGTTGCGCGCAAAGGCCCCAAGCTCTATATGAAAGATGTAATTACAACAGAGGTTGATTCTATTACCACTGCTCACAAACAGACGCTTTGCATTGGGGCAGAAGAGGCGGAGGCAATGAGGGATAAGCGTGTTCTTATTGTGGATGATGTAATCAGCACTGGTGAATCGCTTGCTGCACTTGAAACTCTTATTGAGCAAGTTGGCGGGAAAGTGGTAGGTCGCATGGCAGTTCTTGCAGAAGGCGATGCTATAGGCAGAGAAGATATAACATACCTTGCACCGCTTCCAGTATTTCATGCTGATGGAACTATCATTGAATAATAAAACTAAATATATAAAAAAAACACCCCCCGTTGTACGGGGGGTGTTTTTTAAGCCTTTTAAGAAATTAGCATTCAGCGTTCTTCTTATAGATTTCGTATCTTTCCATAAGGTCTTTTTCAGCCTTATCGAAGAGCTGTGCTGCAACTTCGGGGAATGCTTTCTTGAGCATGAGATAACGGTTCTCGCCCTCGAGGAATTCCTTAACAGTGCCAGTTGGCTCTTTTGAGTCAAGGATGAAGGGGTTCTTGCCTTCTTCCTTAAGGAGAGGATTGTATCTCCAGAGGTGCCAGTAACCTGTCTGAACAGCTTTCTTTTCCTCTGCGATTGTGTTTGCCATACCTGTCTTGATACCATGGTTGATACAAGGAGCGTATGCAATGATAAGTGATGGACCCGGATAAGCTTCTGCTTCCTTGATAGCTTTAAGTGCCTGATTCATATCAGCACCAAGAGCGATCTGAGCAACATAAACATATCCATAAGTTGTACCAATCATACCAAGGTCTTTTTTCTTGACTTTCATACCTGAAGCTGCGAATTTAGCGACAGCAGCAGTAGGTGTAGCCTTTGAAGCCTGGCCGCCTGTATTTGAGTAAACTTCTGTATCAACAACGAAGATGTTGATGTCTTCGCCTGATGCGATAACGTGGTCAAGACCGCCGTAACCGATATCGTAAGCCCAGCCGTCACCACCGAATACCCACTGTGAACGTTTTACGAGGAAGTCAGTTCTGTCTGCGATTTCTTTGATTGCAGGATTTGTCATATCAGCATCCTTGATAAGAGCTGCGATTTCTTTTGCAGCTGCCTTTGATGCATCAGCATTATCCTTGCCTTCAATCCAAGCCTTGAATGCGCTAGCGAGTTCTGGCTTAACTTCATCCATAACTGAATTCATTCTTGAAACCAAAGTGTTTCTGATTTTCTTGTTAGCGAGAACCATACCAAGACCGAATTCTGCGTTGTCTTCAAAGAGTGAGTTAGCCCAAGCCGGACCCTTGCCTTCAGCGTTCTTGCAGTAAGGCATTGAAGGAGCAGAGCCACCCCAGATTGATGTACAACCTGTAGCGTTTGCAACCATCATTCTGTCGCCGAAGAGCTGAGTGATAAGCTTGATATAAGGTGTTTCACCACAACCAGCACAAGCGCCTGAGAATTCAAGCATAGGAGTTGCGAACTGTGAGTTCTTTGTGCTCTTTGTGATGTCGATTTCATCCTGTTTTGAAGAAACAGTCATAGCGAATTCCCAGTTGGGAGCTTCACATTCAACTTCAGCAATAGGCTTCATTGTAAGTGCTTTTTCCTTAGCGGGACAAACCTGAGCACAAACGCCACAGCCAAGACAGTCGAGAGGTGAAACCTGAATTCTGTATTCCATACCAGCAAAACCTGTAGCAGCCTTTGTTTCAAAGCTTGCAGGTTTCTTTGCAACTTCGTCTGCATTAAGAAGAACAGGACGGATAGCAGCGTGAGGACAAACAAGTGAACACTGGTTACACTGGATACA
>JAZNNB010000054.1:0-15052 GCA_045580025.1 Clostridia bacterium | reverse complement strand
TATCATTTCCTTTACAGACGTATTGGGCAATCCTCCAACTGCGCTTGAATGGGATATGAAGCTCTGGTGGCCCCAGAATGAAGCTATCATTGCAAACCGTATGGCATATGAAGTTTTTGGTGACAAGAAATATCTCGAAAGCTATGAACAGCTTCTTGACTATGCATTCACAAACTTTGCCGACAAAGAATATGGAGAATGGTATGGTTATCTCCACTATGACAACACTCCTGCCAACTACCTCAAGGGTAATATATTCAAAGGTCCATTCCATCTTCCCAGAATGCTGATGATTCTTCATCTGATTGAAGAAAAGAAAGATATCTGTGGTTTCTGGAAATAAATTATATACGAATAACACAAAACCCCTGCTGTCAAGGCAGGGGTTTTGTTGTATGAAAAAGACCATCGCTTTGCGATGGCCTTTTTGTTATATTATTCTTCGGGAAGAATTACTTCTTTTCCGCCCATATAAGGTCTCAGAACCTCAGGAACAGTAACTGAACCGTCTGCATTCTGATAGTTTTCCAAAATTGCAGCAACAGTTCTGCCAATAGCAACACCTGAGCCGTTGAGAGTATGAACAAGCTGAGCCTTGTCCTTTACAGAATTCTTGAACTTGATGTTTGCACGTCTTGCCTGGAAATCCTCAAAATTTGAGCAGGATGAAATCTCAACAAATCTGTTGTAGCTTGGCATCCAAACCTCGATGTCATATTTCATTGCAGCAGTAAAACCAAGGTCACCAATACAGATTTTAACCACTCTGTAAGGCAGCTTGAGGAGTTTAAGCACTGATTCAGCATCGTTTACAAGGCTTTCAAGCTCTTCATAGGAATTTTCAGGATTTGCAAATTTAACAAGCTCAACCTTGTTGAACTGATGCTGACGGATAAGACCTCTTGTGTCTCTGCCCGCACTTCCTGCCTCTGCTCTGAAACAAGCAGTATATGCACAATACTTAATAGGAAGCTTGCTGCCGTCAAGAATTTCATCACGATGCATATTTGTTACAGGAACTTCTGCTGTAGGAACCATAAAATAGTCTGTATTTGCCACTTTGAAAGCATCTTCCTCAAACTTGGGAAGCTGACCTGTTCCCACCATGCTGTTTCTGTGTACCATAAATGGCGGGAAAATTTCCTTGTATCCGTTTTCACGGGTATGTGTGTCAAGATAGAAGTTTATTACAGCTCTTTCAAGCTGCGCCCCTACTCCCTTATAAACAGTAAATCTTGTACCTGTTATCTTTGCAGCTGTTGCAGCATCCAATATTCCCAAATCTTCGCCTAAGTCCCAGTGTGCTTTTGGCTCAAAGTCAAAGCTTGTAGGCTCCATAAAGCGGCGTACTTCAATATTGTCCTCATCTGTATCACCGTCAGGAACTGTTGGGTTTGCGATGTTGGGGATTGTGTACATAATTTTTTCGATTTGCTCATCAATAGCTCTTACTTCCTCGTCAAGCTTTTTGATATTATCTGAAAGCTCTTTCATCTCAGCAAAAATAGCTGTTGTATCCTCGCCCGCTTTCTTCATTGCAGGAATCTTTTTTGAAACCTCGTTCTGGCGGCTCTTCATCTGTTCAACATTGAAAAGCACTTCGCGGCGGTTCTTGTCAAGAGCAAGAAGTCCGTCAACGTCTATGCGGTCTTCCTTTCTTCTTTTCAGAGCTTCAATAAGTTTTTCGGGTTCGTTTCTTAAAATTTTAATATCTATCATTTTGTTCTCTCCTTCAGCTGCTTATTTGCGGCAAATTTTTCTTTTTGTTTGTTAACCGTTACTTTTCCAAAAGGTCTTTTAAAATTTCGTAATACAAAAGCGCATTATCGTCAAATCCAATAGGCTCAATTTTTTTGAAATCATCTTTTGCTTTATCTTTTTCTCCTGACTTAAATTTTTCATAAATTTCTTTCATATCGTTTATTGCCTGAGAGACGGTGGTCACATCAGACTCAAAAAGCTTTTCCTCGGAAAGCTTTTTTTCAAGCTCGGAAATAGTCTTTTTAAGTTTAGCATTTTCTTCTTCAAGAAGTCTTATACTGTTTTGATTTGCTTCTATAAGATTTTGATAATCAATTTTCTCACCCTGTGGATTGTGCTGGGATAAAATTCCCACCGCAACAATGGCAATCACGCAGACAAGAAATATAATTCCGTAACTGTAAATTTTTTTGTAATTCTTTTTCATGTCATAACCCCTCCTCTCAGAAGACAAATTTTTGCCGTTTTAAGGCTCGCCCTAATCTTTCAATACCGTTTCATTGGCAGCATCAATTTTTTGTGTTTTAAGGGCATTTTTAAGCGCTAATTTTTAACGTTTTTCCAAAATTTTCTATTTTTTGATTTTTTCTAAAATTCCCTCAAGTTCCGCATTGCCAACATATTCAATTTCTATTTTTCCTTTGTTTTTACCATTTTTAATGGTAACCTTTGCGCCAAGACACGAAGAAATTTCTCTTGCTAAATCTTTAAAATATTTTTCTATATTTTTGTCAGGTTTTGTCGGCTGCGGCTTTTTCTGTTCTTGACCAAGAAAAGCAACAAGTTTTTCGGTTTGTCGAACACTGAGCCCCTCTTTGACAATTTTTTCGGCAGCCAAAAGCCTTTGCGATTCTTTTTCAAGAGCTAAAAGCGCTCTGGCGTGACCCCCCGAAAGCTCGCCTGCCACGACCATTCCTTTAAGTTTTTCGGACAGTCCGTTCATTCGCAAAGAGTTGGCCACAGCACTACGGCTTTTTCCCACACGGACAGCAACTTCCTCCTGAGTGAGCCCAAAAGCACCCATAAGCCTTTTATAGCCTTGGGCTTCTTCAATAGCATTGAGATCTTCACGCTGCAGGTTTTCAATAAGAGCCAACTCCATAACCTGTTTTTCGGTGTAGTCTCCCTCAACACAAGGAACCTCGCTAAGCCCCGCAAGTTTCGCTGCTCTCCAGCGTCTTTCACCCGCAACAATCAGGTACATCCCGTTTTTCTGGGATTTTACCACTATGGGCTGAATTATCCCGTGTTCACGGATGGACGCCGCCAACGCCTCCAACTTGTCTTTTTCAAAATTTTTTCTGGGCTGCAGTGGGTTTGGTTCAACATCCCGAAGCTTCAAAACTTTTACACCGGACTTTTCCTCTTTTTGTGACTTTTCGGGGATTATATTCTCTGATACATCATCAAAAAAAGCTCCCAAGCCTCTGCCCATCGCCTTTTTCGGCATTTTTTCTGCCACGGCTGCACTTCCTTTCTAACAGTTGTTTTCAATAACCTCATCAGCCAAATCCATATAACACACCGCACCCTTTGAATGCTTGTCGTATTGAATAATGGGCTGTCCAAAGCTGGGGGCTTCCGAAAGTCTTACATTTCTCGGGATTATGCTGGCATAAACCTTTCCCTTGAAAAATTTCTTCACCTCGTCAACCACCTGAATGGAAAGATTGGTTCTTGCATCAAACATAGTAAGCAAAACCCCCTCCAAAGAAAGTTCAGGATTAAGCTTCTTTTTTATCATTTTTATGGTATTTGTGAGCTGTCCAAGCCCCTCAAGAGCGTAATATTCACACTGAATAGGCACCAGAACAGAATCCGCCGCCGTAAAAGAATTCAAGGTAATAAGTCCAAGCGATGGCGGACAGTCAATGAAAATAAAATCAAAATCGCCTTTTATTTCATTTATGGAATTTTTGAGCACATATTCACGGTTTTCCTTTGCCACAAGCTCAAGCTCCGCACCGGCAAGGTCGATGTTTGACGGGCAGACCCAAAGCCCGTCAAATCCAGTCTCCACCAGCACCTCACTCATAGGAACATCATTTATCAGACAGTCATATATTGATTTTTCAATTTTTCTTGGGTCTACCCCAAGTCCGCTTGTGCTGTTGCCCTGTGGGTCAATATCTATAAGAAGAGTTTTCTTCCCCTTTTGCCCAAGACAAGCACTCAAGTTCACAGCAGTTGTGGTCTTTCCCACACCGCCCTTTTGATTTGCAATGGCAATTACTTTTCCCATTTCAAACCTCCATAGCCTATATTTTGTTTCCTTGGTCTTCATTTTACCACTTTTCCTTTAAAAATACAATAGTATTTGCGAAAAACATTGCACAAAATAAATAAATGTTTCACGTGAAACATTTGCAAACCACAAAATCAGATTGTTTCACGTGAAACAAAAAAGGAAAGGGCAAGCCCTTTCCTTTAATAATACTCATTTCACAAGGTTTCTTATCCACTTTTTGCTAACAAACCAATAAAGCGAAAGTGCCAGTTTTACAAATTCTTCGCTCATGGTGGCAAGATAAATGATTTCAAGAGGCGCCTTAAAAACAAGCCCTGCAATCAGCGCAAATGGCACGCCCACAAGCCACATAGACGAAATGTCTATCATTGCCGCGTTTTTGGTGTCGCCGCCGTTTCTGAAAACGCCTACAATAAAGAAAAAGGTAAGAGCCTTTACATTCATAATAATCGCCATCATAAAGAGAAGTTTCAACGCCGCCTGATGCACTGCAGGTTCTACATTGTAGGGCATAAGAGCAAGGGGCCTCAAAAATATAAACAAAACAGATACACAGAGAGCGAACACCGTATTCATAATGCATAGCTTTTTCGAGACCTCATATGCTTTGTCCGACTGGTCCGCCCCTACAAGCTTTCCAATCATTATTCCGGCAGCATTTCCGCCACCGTGAAAGAATACCAAAAGAAGTCTTTCAATGTTCTGCACGATGGTGATGACCACCATAGCCTCAGTGCTGATTTGAGAAAACACCCATGAATAGCTGACTGTTCCAAGCGCCCAGGCTCCCTCATTCAGCGCCACGGGGATTGATGCTCTTAAATAACCTCCAATCATATCCTTTGGAATTGTCAAAAGTTCAGCGAGCCTCGCCGCCTGAACAAGCTTTTTCCCATAAACCACCGCAAGAATAATTAAAAGCTCTATTCCTCTTGCAATAATGGTGGCAATGGCCGCCCCCTCAATTCCAAGGACAGGCGCGCCCAGCTTTCCGTAAATGAGCACCCAGTTCAAAAAGGCATTGACAAAAAGCCCCACAAATCGGGAAATAAAGGGAATATTCACGTTTTCGCTGCAGCAAAGGCTTATATCATAAGCCGAGGTAAGTCCTGAAAACAAATATGAGATACATACAATGCGCAAATACCTTGAGCCAAGCTCTACTACCGCTGTATCTTTCCTGAAAATCCTTATTATCATTTCCGGCGCAAGACCGGAAATAAGTATAAACACCAAAGAGAGCATTGTTACAAGAATAAGGTTTATTCCAAGAACTTTCCTCACCCTTGGCAAGTTCCCTGCTCCCCAATACTGTGCCGCAAAAACTCCGGCACCACCGCAAGTCCCGAACACAAGAACTGCAAAAAGGAAGTACCACTGATTTGCAATCCCCGCCGCCGCAATAACGTCAGTTCCGAGTTCACCAAGCATCACTGTGTCCAGAAGATTTACCAATGCCGCCACCAGTTCTTTCAGTGCCATAGGAAGCATCAGGAAAAAAAAGTTTTTATAGAATTTAAATCCGTCAAGCTTTGTCATTTCAAAGTCCTTTCATAGTGAGAGAAATTCTCTTTTTGGCAACATCAACCTCCAAAACCTTTACCTTCACAATGTCCCCCACAGAAACCACATCCATAGGATGCTTCACAAACTTGTCGCTAAGCTGAGAAATGTGCACAAGCCCGTCCTGATGAACACCGATGTCCACAAATGCACCAAAATCAATTACATTCCGCACAGTTCCAGTAAGAATCATTTCCGGCTTTAAGTCCTCCATGCTCATAACATCTTCACGGAGAAGTGGTTGTTCCACCGAGTCACGAGGGTCACGCCCAGGCTTGATTATTTCATCCACAATGTCCCTAAGGGTAGGAACACCCACGCCCAACTTTTCGGCAAGCGCCTTAAGGTTGCTGTCTTTCATTCTGTCTTTTATGTCACCAAGCTTGCCATTTTCTACATCCGAAAGAGTGTATCCAAGATGTTCAAGCAAGCTCTTTGCCGCATCATAGCTTTCAGGGTGAACAGAGGTGTTGTCAAGAACATTTTTGCCGCCAACAATTCTCAAAAAGCCGGCACACTGTTCAAAGGCCTTTGGCCCGAGCTTTCCAACCTTTTTAAGCTGTGTTCTGCTTGTGAATCTCCCCTCTTTTTCCCTGTATTTTACAATATTGTTAGCTATTGTCATATTTATTCCTGAAACATAGCCAAGATGCGCTGCAGATGCAGTGTTGAGGTCAACTCCTACGCTGTTCACACAGTCTTCAACCACGCCGCCAAGAACCTCGCCAAGACGCTTTTGGTTCATATCGTGCTGATACTGACCGACACCGATTGCCTTTGGTTCGATTTTTACCAGTTCTGCAAGTGGGTCCTGAACACGTCTTGCGATTGAAATTGCACTTCGCTGTGTTACGTCAAAATCAGGAAATTCTTCTGTGGCAAGCTTTGATGCCGAATAAACGGACGCTCCCGCCTCGTTTGTAATAATATATTTTGTGTTGCATTCGGGGATTTCCTTTATAAGTCCCGATGCAAAAATTTCCGTTTCCTTTGATGCTGTTCCATTACCAATAGATATGAGCGTGATATTATGCTTTTTAATAAGTCCTTTTATAAATACCTTTGCAGCATCTCTTTGTGATTCTGAATGAGTTATATAAATGACGCCTGTGTCAAGCACCTTGCCTGTTTCATCAACAACACCCACCTTGCAGCCGGTCCGATAGCCAGGGTCAAGCCCCAAAACGACCTGACCGCGAATAGGCGACTGCATAAGGAGATTTTTGAGATTTACCTTAAAAACCTGCATCGCCTGTTCCTGAGCGTTGTCGGTGAGCTCGCTTCTTATTTCACGTTCAATGCTGGGCTCGATAAGGCGCTTGTATGCATCCTCACAAGCTTTCTCTACAATTTCCGCTGTTATGGATTTTGGATTTGTTATTTCGGCATTCTTCAAATATTCAATAACTTTTTCTTCCTCACAAAATACAGAAACAATGAGCATCTTTTCATTTTCACCACGGTCAATAGCAAGCACGCGATGAGAAACCGCCTTTTTCACCGGTTCTGAGAAATCGTAATAGTTTCTGTAAACCGAATCTTCCTCCGTTGCGGCTTTTGAGCAAAGAAGCCCCTTTTCCTGAAAACTTTTGCGGATTTCTTTTCTGTGCTCGGCATTGTCAGAGATAATTTCTGCAATAATGTCCATAGCGCCACCTATTGCCTCATCTACGCTTTCAACACCCTTTTCTGCATCAACAAAGGGAGAAGCAAGTTCTTCAAGGCTTTCCGCCTTGGTGCTTTGGAGATAAATTTCCATAGCAAGAGGCTCGAGGCCCTTTTCCTTTGCAACCGTTGCACGGGTGCGGCGTTTGGGTCTAAACGGTCTATAAATATCTTCAAGTTCTGAAAGCTTTTCTGTCTTGTCGATTTCTGCGGAAAGCTCGTCGGTGAGTTTTCCCTGCTCGCCAATAATACGCTTTATATCCTCTTTCCGTTCCTCAAGGTTGCGAAGATATGCGAGTCTGTCAAAAAACGCGCGAAGCACCTCGTCATTAAGCTCACCCGTTGCCTCTTTTCGATAACGCGAGATAAACGGGATGGTGTTTCCCTCATCGAGAAGTGTTATGGTGTTGTCCACCTGCCATTGTTTGAGACCAAGCTCACCTGCAAGTCTTTCTGCTATTGTCATATTTTTCTCTCCTTTATAATTCATCAAAAAGCGAAATCTGGCTTGTTTCGGAAAGCCCCGCAAGACATCCGTTGTCAGACAGAGTTTCTATAACTGTTTTTGTAAGATGAGCACGTTGTTTCAAGTCTTCTATGGAAACAAATTCCCCATCCTTACGGGCATCCACAATATTTTGTGCCGCCGCATCACCAACACCCTGAAAGGCATTGATGGGAAGCCTTATCTTTCCGTCAACCCTCTGGAATTTGAAAGCGTCCGACTGATAGAGGTCAACGGGCAAAAACTCAAATCCCCTCTGATACATCTCGTGCACAATTTCACAAATGGTATAAACCGATTTTTCTGTTGCCGACCATTCGTTTTGCCGCATTTCAAGATTTTTCATTTCTGCACATAACACCTCGTCGCCCTGAGCCATAATCTTTGCATCAAAAAGGTCGGCACGGACGGTGAAATATGCAATATAAAATTCAAGGGGGTGATGCACCTTAAAATATGCTACACGAAAAGCCATCATTACATACGCTGCCGCATGAGCTTTGGGGAACATATACTTGATTTTTTTGCAGGAATCAATGTACCAATCAGGAACATTGTTCTCACGCATTGGCTTTTCATATTCCTCGGGCATACCCTCTTTTGCAGCACGCCCCCTGCGGACAAACTCCATTATTTTGAAAGCAAGTCCCGGCTCTACGCCCTTGTTCATAAGATATGTCATAATATCGTCACGCACACCGATAACCTCTGAGAGTGTGGCCGTTCCCGATTTTATAAGCTCCTGAGCATTCCCCAGCCACACGTCTGTTCCGTGGGAAAGACCCGCTATAAGCACCAGCTCATAAAAGGTTGTGGGAAGAGTATCAAGAAGCATCTGTCGTGTAAAGGATGTTCCAAATTCAGGAATACCGAAAGTTCCCACCTTTGAGTGTATCTGTTCAGGGCTAACACCAATGGCATCAGTGCTGGAAAAAATGCTCATGGTTTCGGGGTCATCAAGAGGAATCTTTGTTGCATCAAGTCCCGTAAGGGTTTCAAGCATCCTGATTGTAGAGGGGTCGTCGTGACCTAAGATATCAAGCTTCAAAAGGTTGTCGTGGATTGAATGAAAGTCAAAATGCGTTGTGATTATTCCCGAGTCCTTTTTCTCCGCCGGATGCTGTACCGGACAAAATTCGTGAATGTCCATTGTTTTGGGACATACAATAATTCCCCCCGGATGCTGACCCGTGGTGCTCTTTATATCAATAAGGCCCTTCGAAACTCTTTTGAGCTCCGCCTGAGTTGGTTTTATACCCTTGTTTTCATAATACTTTCTTCCATAAAAGCCAATAGCCATCTTGTCCGCAATGGTGCCGATAGTCCCCGCCTTGAACACAAACGCATCTCCAAACAGTTCCCCTACATACTTGTGGGCGGTTGCCTGATACTCGCCTGAGAAGTTGAGGTCTATATCAGGAACCTTGTCGCCCTTGAAACCCAAAAATGTTTCAAAGGGGATATTGAAGCCGTCTTTGTGCATGACCTTTCCGCAATTTGGACAATTCTTTTCGGGCATATCTATTCCTATATTATATTCGCCTTTGGTGAAAAACTCGGATGTCTTGCAGTTTGGACAAATATAGTGGGGAGCCAGTGCATTAACCTCGGTAATCCCCGCAAGATACGCCGCAAAACTTGACCCAACAGAGCCACGGGAGCCAACCAAATATCCTGCCTCGTTGGATTTTTTCACCAGCTTGTGAGCAATCATATACATCACAGCAAAGCCGTATCCCAAAATACAGCCAAGCTCTTTATCCATTCTCGCTTTAACGATTTCAGGCAGAGTCTCGCCATAAATCTCGTGGGCACGCCTTTTGCACATATCCTCAAGGTCCTGCTCACAGTTTTCTATTGACGGGTTGTATGTGCCGCCTTTTAAGGGGACAATGTCCTCAATCATATCAGCAATAAGATTGGTGTTTTTCACCACCACCTCATATGCTTTTTCTGCTCCAAGATATGAAAACTCCTCAAGCATCTCGTCTGTTGTTCTGAAATAAAGGGGGGCCTGCATATCAGCATCGTCATATCCTTGAGCCCCCTGAAGAACACGTCTGTAAAGCTCGTCTTTCGGGTCCATAAAGTGTACGTCACAGGTTGCAACCACTATCTTTCCCAGTTTTTCGCCAAGAGCCACAACCTTTTTGTTCAGTTCTTTCAGCGCCTCTCGACTTTCAATTTCACCGCATCGAACCAAAAAGTCATTGTTTCCAAGGGGCTGAATTTCCAGATAGTCATAAAAAGCCGCTATTTTCTCGATTTCTTCCGCAGGTTTATTCTCACGGATAGCAGTATAAAGCTCCCCCGCCTCGCAGGCGCTTCCCACAATCAAGCCCTCACGAAATCTCGAAAGCACGCTCTTTGGAATTCGTGGCCTTTTGTAAAAATAGTCAAGATTCGACTTTGAAATCAGCTTGTAAAGATTCTTAAGCCCCACCTCATTTTTCGCAAGCAAAACAATATGATTATACGGTTTTTTCAAGAGTTCCGGATTAGCGTCCACCGTCCAATTTTCATCAATGTTCAATTCTCGGCGTTCTTTTATCTCGTGAAGCTTTATGAACGCCTCCGCCGTTGCAGTTGCATCGTCAAGAGCACGGTGGTGATTTTCAAGAGTTATCCCAAGCCGCGCGCATACAGCATCAAGCTTGTGGGTTTTTTCGTCCGGGAACAATTCTTTCGAGAGTGCCACTGTATCAATTACAGGGTAGTCATCAAAAGAAAGCTTCCCATCTTCATTTTTCGCATTGTATCTTTCGACTTCCGCCTTTATAAAGCCTACATCAAACTTTGCATTGTGGGCAACAATGGTGTTTTTTACATTGTTTCGCATTCCGCAAAAGTCAAGGAACTCAGGAAGCACCTCATCAATGGTCAGGGCATCCTTTACCATCTCATTTGTGATGCCCGTAAGCTCGGTTATCTGGGGCGAGATTTCACGCCTTGGATTTATCAGCTTTGAAAAGGTGTTTACCACCTCGCCGTCCATAATTTTCACCGCACCTATTTCGGTAATGGTTTCGCTCTCCGCTTTTAAGCCCGTTGTTTCTATATCAAAAACTATGTAGATTTTATCCTTTATGCTTTCAGGAACAGTGTCCACCCCAAAGGGCAAATCGTTTACGTAATATCCCTCAGTTCCATAAATTATTTTAAAATCCTGACCATTCTTTCTTATTTTTGATAAAGCCCCCAGCGCCTCTGGGAAAGCTTGTGCTACACCGTGGTCTGTTATCGCAATGGCACGATGCCCCCAAGCCGCCGCACGATTTATCAAATCGCTTGGGGCGGTAACCGCGTCTTTCACACTCATTTTTGTGTGAAGATGAAGCTCCACTCTCTTTTCATCCGCCAAATCCTGCCTTGGCTTTGGCTTGTTTAAAAGTTCAACGGAAAGGACTTTCATTTTTTCACAGCGGGCACGCTCATCAAAGTTATAGTCGCCTCTCACTTTTAGGATATTTCCCTCTTTAATGGCAGGAAGAACTGGCTGAATTTTGTCAGCCTTTCCAAAAAGCTCACAAGAAATACCCCAGCTGTCGTCCCCAAGGTCAAAGTTCACCGCAATAAAGGCAAGCTTTCCGTCTTTTTGTATTTCTCTTATATCAACATCAATGATTTCACCTAAGACCGCACAAATCCCCATACCTGCACGAAGTGAAACCATTTCAGAAATATTCTCCTCAATAGGTTTTCCAAAAATCGTACCCGCCAAGAGCTCCGCACCCTTTTCGTCTTTGGGTGCTTCCTCCTTTTTGATGGGCGCCATATCCTGAAACTTTTTGCTTATTTTTTCAAGGCGCTCAGACTTTTCGGCACTGTATGCATCCATATCAATGGTCTTTGCGTCCATCTCTACAGTTATTTTTCTGCCAAGCTCAAAACTGATAATTTCTTCAAGGATTTTCTCGCATTTGCTTTCTTTGAGTATCTCCTTGCCGCTTTTCACGTTGCCTATTTTCAGCACATCGCCCTCAAGGTCAGCCGTGCTTGATATAAGAAAGGCTTTACATATATTACATTTTTTAAACAGCGAAAAAAGAAGTCCTTTATAGTACTCCTTTGAAAATTCTATCCCGCGATATTTGACTTTTATTTCAACATCCTCAAGGGAATATGCCGTCTTCACCTGCTCGGAAAAGTCAAAAAGCTCCGGCTTTGAAATAAGAAAGTCACATTCAAGTGTGACACTGGCAGACTTTTTGCCAACGTCAACCACAAAGTCAATAATTTCGGTTTTATCAAGGATTTTGGCAAAAGTCTCAAGCACCGTCACCTTGTCAAAGACCTCAAGTATTTTTGACAACCAAATCAATTCCCTTCCATTTTTTCAATTTCGTCAAAAAGTGTCTGAGCAATTTTATCCTCTGGGATTTTCCCAACAATTTCGCCCTTTTTGAAAAGCACTGCACAGCCGTCTCCTCCGGCAATACCGATGTCTGCATCCTTTGCTTCCCCGGGGCCATTCACCACGCACCCCATAACAGCAACTTTTAGGCTTTTGTCACAATTTTCAAGGCGAGCATTTACTTCCTTTGCGATTGAGATAAGGTCAATCTTGCATCTTCCGCAGGTGGGACACGACACCACCTCAACACCGCCTTTTAAAAGCTCCAAAGATTTTAAGATAGTTTTTGCCGTTTCAACCTCAAGACAGGGGTCATCGGTAAGCGAAACCCTGATGGTTTCGCCAATCCCGTCAGCCAAAAGTGCACCAATGCCGATTGACGACTTCACCACTCCTCCCTTATATGTTCCGGCTTCTGTGACACCCACGTGCAAAGGATAATCAAACCTTTCACGGGCTAAGCGGTATGCATCAATAGTCCTCTTGACATTTGAAGATTTCATTGAAATAACCGTGTCGAAAAAGCCGTATTTTTCCAAAATCTTCACGTGTCCCTCAGCGCTTTCCACCATTGCTTCTGCAGTAGGCGCACCATATTTGGCAAGGATTTCTTTTTCCAAAGAGCCTCCATTCACTCCTATACGGATAGGGATATTCCGCCGCCTTGCCTCATCAGCAACAGCCTTTGCCCTGTCCTCGCCCCCGATGTTGCCGGGGTTAATGCGAATTTTGTCAGCTCCACGCTCCATACAAATAAGAGCAAGCCGCCAGTCAAAATGAATGTCCGCAACAAGAGGTATATCTATATTCGATTTTATGTCAAAAATGGCTTTTGCGCTCATCTCGTCAGGAATCCCCACGCGCACAATATCACAGCCTGCATCCTCCAGCTCTTTTATTTGAGCTATTGTAGCCGTGGCATCAGCCGTATATTTATTGGTCATTGACTGGATAGCAATTTTTTCACCGCCACCGATTGTCACATTCCCGATTTTTACCTTGCGGACCTCTTTCATAAAAATTCCTCTTTCAACAAGTTTTATTTTTCTAAATCCATAACTTTATTCACTCTTGTCTCGTGTCTTCCCCCCTGGGAAGCCGCCTCAAGATATGCGTTCACTATTTCAAGCGCCAAATCACAGCCGGTAATCCTCTCTCCAAGGCAAATCACGTTTGCATCATTGTGCTCTTTTGTCATTCTTGCACTGTATGTATCAGTAACGTGTGCCGCACGGATACCCTTTATTTTGTTTGCCGCCATACTCATTCCGATGCCTGTTCCGCAAACAAGAATTCCCTTTTCACTTTCACCCGAAACCACCGAACCGCATACAGCCTTTGCAATATCAGGATAATCGCAGGAATCTGTCGTGTATGTGCCAAAATCCTTATGCTGAATGCCTTTTTTGTCAAGAAAATCCTTTATAATGTTTTTAAGATTTATACCGCCGTGGTCTGAACCGATTGCAATCATTTTTCATTCTCCTTTTATTTTTTCTATAATATAAATAATAACAAATTTAAAGTCAAATATCAATCTTTTTGACAAAAAATATTATATATGTTATTATATTATATAATAAACATTACATAAAAGGAAAGGCAGGAAATTATATGTCATACATTAAGGAATACGAACGCTGGCTCCAAAACGTTACAGTCACTGAACGAAGCGAGCTTGAAAACATAAAGAACAATGATAACGAAATCAAAGAGCGTTTTTGTGCATCTCTGGAATTTGGAACAGCTGGTCTTCGCGGAATTATCGGCCTTGGCATAAATCGTATGAATTCCTATGTGGTTGCCCGTGCGACCCAGGGTCTTTCAAATCAGCTGAAGAAAACAAATCCAGACGGAAAAGAGCTCTCCGTCTGCATAGCATACGACAGTCGAAACAAATCAGAGGAATTTGCAAAAACCTCAGCACGTGTCCTTGCTGCCAATGGCATAAAGGCATATATTTTCTCTGAGCTCAAACCCGTTCCCGAGCTTTCGTTTTCTGTTCGATTCAAAAAGGCTGCAGCTGGAATTGCAATAACCGCCAGCCACAACCCAGCCAAATACAACGGCTACAAGGTTTATGGCAACGACGGAGCACAGCTTTCTCCTGAGCTTGCTTCCATTGTCCTTGAAGAAATCGAAAAAACACCTATCTTTGGCGGTGCAAAAATAATTGATTTTGAAGAGGGTTTGGCGTCAGGAATGATTGAGTTTTTAGGCGAAGAAACCGAAAACGCATACCTTGACAATGTTTTGGCACAAAGTCAAAATCCCGAAATAGTAAAAAAAGCCGGAAAGGATATGAAATTTGTTTATACCCCCCTCCACGGCTCAGGAAATAAACTCGTCCGTGCGGCACTCGGAAAGCTTGGTTTTGAAAATATTCTTGTGGTAAAAGAACAAGAAGCCCCCAACGGCGACTTCCCGACAGTTGCATCACCAAACCCTGAAAACAAAGAGGCGTTCACCCTTGCCATTGACCTTGCAAAGAAAAACGATGCTGATTTAATCATCGGTACAGACCCTGACGCCGACCGTGTTGGCATATTAGTCCGTGATAAATCAGGAGAATATGTGGTCCTCACCGGAAACCAGACAGGCGTTCTTCTTTGCGAATACATTTTGTCAAGCAAAAAGGAAAAGGGAATCTTGCCAAAAGACGGCTTTGTGGTTAAAACCATTGTTACCACAAATTTGGCAAAAGAAATCTGTGACTTTTATAACATAGAGTTAAAAGACGTCCTTACGGGATTTAAGTTCATCGGCGAAAAAATAAAGGAAGCCGAAGAAAGCGGAAAAGGCACTTACCTCTTTGGCTTTGAGGAAAGCTATGGCTCACTTACCGGAACATACGCAAGAGACAAGGACGCAGTTTCAGCAAGTATGCTTATTGCCGAAATGGCGGTTTATTACAAAGAAAAGGGCCTGAGCCTTTATGACCAACTCCAGAAAATTT
>JAZNNB010000053.1:0-2513 GCA_045580025.1 Clostridia bacterium | reverse complement strand
AGAGGCGTTTATGCAATCTCAGCGGGTGGAAATCCCCAGAAGGCAGAGGAATTTGCTGTTACAGGTGACCCGATAGCAGACCTGGTTGAAGATTTGGCGGCAGAACAAAAGGCAAGGGCGGTTTATGACAATATTTTGAGGGTTTCGGATGACCCGGATGTCAATGACGTAATTAAATTTTTGAGAGAACGTGAAGTTGTACACTTTCAGCGTTTCGGTGAAGCTCTTGACTCGATTCAGAATAAACCCGCAAGCCGCAACACTTTTTATATGTGCACAAAAAACAATAGATAGTTTCCAGAAAAAAACAAGGCAGAAATTTCTGCCTTGTTTTTGTGTGTTTGCTTATATAAATTTGTAAGACGTAACGCTGTCGAACTTATCGCCCTTTTTCAAAAATCCGTCAGGGAAATGTGAAACGTTTATGCCGTTGGGGAAGGACTGAGTTTCGAGACAAAATCCACCGTGAGTTGGGTATTTTACTCCGTCCTTGCAAATGCGCTCGGTGTCGATTGCGTTTCCTGCATAAAACTGAACAGCTGGCTGGTCGGTGTATACTTCCATAACGATGCCGCTTTTGTCACCCTTTGCTTCAATTACCTTGCGGTAGCCTTTGCCGTTTAGTGCGATGTTGTGGTCAAAACCACCGAATTTTTCGATTTGTTCGTGGCCTGAATTGAAACGTTCACCAAGGTTTGCATCTGTATTAAAATCGAAGGGAGTGCCCTTTACACTGAGAACCTCGCCGTTTGGAATACATTCATCGTTGTTTGGTGTATAGAAATCACTGTCAATCCAAAGAGTGTGACCATCAATGTTTCCGCTTGCGTGACCGTTGAGGTTGAAATAAGCGTGGTTTGTGAGATTCATTACGGTATCCTGGTCACAAGATGCTTCATAATGAATTTTAAGCTGGTTGTCATTTGTAAGAGTGTATGTAGCCTTAATTTCCGCTGTGCCAGGGAAACCCTCTTCACCATCGGGGCTTGTTATGGAAAGAACAAGTGCTGGTTCTTCAGCGTCGATCATTCTTGCATCCCATATTTTTTTGTCAAATCCAGCTTTTCCGCCGTGAAGATTGTTGCGGCCGTCATTGGGGTAAAGCTCATAGGTTTTACTGTTTAAAGTGAATTTCGAACAAGCGATTCGATTTGAATTTCTTCCGATGAGAGCACCAAAATAAGCCTCGTTTTTCAGATAATCTTCACAGGTATTGTGACTGAGAAGCATGTCTATATCTTTGTATATAAGGCGTCTCAGCATTCCTCCGTAATTCAGTATTTCGGCGGTCAAACCGCTTTTGTTGGTGAGAGTATAAAGTATAATATCAGTTCCGTTAAGCTCTCCAAATTTAGATTTAGTAATAGACATATCTATCCCTCCTATATTGGTTATTTTAACATATCAAAGATTGTACGTCAACAATTTGTTTTAAAGACTTTTCTTGTATTTTGAATATTTATAAGGGGTTGTTCCCTTGATTTTTTTAAAAACCGAAGAAAAATAATTGCTGTCGTTGAAACCACACATTGATGAAATTTCCGTAAGTGAATAGTCCGTTCTTGAAAGGAGCTTGGCGGCGTTGTGAATGCGGACAAAGGTGATATATTCGCAAAGTCCCATACCTGATATTGACTTGAATTTTCGGGACAAGTGCCCCTCGCTCATAGCAAATTTGCGACTTAATGATTTGAGAGTCAAATCCTGATGAAAGTTTGAGTTTATATATTCTGAAATTGACTGGATTATCCTTTCGGTTTCGTCCAAATCTCTGGTGCTTGTTTCTTTAAGTCTGCACAAAAGAACAAGGATTTCCAAAGTATAGAGGTTAATGAGTTCTTTTGAAAAGTCCGATTTGCTTTCATATTCGTTTTTGATTTTATTCAGCAATTCTTCAACTATATGACGGCTTTTTTGCGGTATATAAATAAGCTTTTCTTTTGAAAGAACTTTTATGTGTTCAGAAGCTTCAGGTGTCAATACACTGTCGCTGAAACTTAAAAGAATGCGTTCGTTATCAAGACATTCCTCACTGTCGGTGTTGTGAATGACACCTTTGGGAACAAAAACAAAATCTCCCTCTTTGACCTTGAAAAATTCGTCACGGATAAAGTAGTTTGTTTCGCCTTTTAACAGGTAATACAGCTCATATTCGTCATGGATATGAACTCTTGAAACTGACCTCTTGTTTGAAATTATGGTATGTGAAAAATTGGGGTTTTGGAATTTACTGATTTGCATTTTATCACTCCTGCATACATTTTATCATATATTTATTCCTAAATCAATCATTTTTTTCGTGTTTTTAACGAAAAATAGCAAAATTTTAAAGGAAAACAAGATGTTTTTGATTTATAATAGCCTTGTAAGAATACTCGAAAGGAATAGTTTTTTATGTTTACAAAACCACAAAGAAGTGAAAAGTTTATACAGTTTGGTGAAGGCGGATTTTTGAGAGGCTTTGTTGACTGGATTATACAGCTTACCAACGAAAAATCTGACTTTGACGCAGG
>JAZNNB010000052.1:0-25455 GCA_045580025.1 Clostridia bacterium | reverse complement strand
ATTTTTATTGCGGAGTCTCCTATGGAATGTGTTGCTATCGGTGCAGGAAAAGCCCTTGAAGAAATCAAGACACTGCACACCCTTTTGATGTCTGAATAATTGAATTTGTGAGAGGAGATACATCTTTTGAAAAGGTTTTTTAAAAACAGATGTGTTTTCGGTTTGGTAGTGGCAGCTGTCTCTCTTGGAATAATTGTAGGCGTTGTGAATGCGGTGAGTCCTGATATTACCTTTCTTGAAAATATAACTCAAGTGGTTGTGACTCCTGTTCAAAAGCTTTTTACCAAAGCGGGAGATGGAATATCCAACTTTTTTGGTTACTTTTCGAGTATTGATAAACTGAAAGAGGAAATAGAAAAGCTTAAAATTCAGAATGCTGAGCTTGAATTGGCAATAGATAAAAGCGAGATTGCTCTCAGCGAAAACGAGGAGTTAAGACGCCTTCTTGCTCTGAAAGCTGCTTATCCCGAACTTGAACTTGATGCCGCTGAGGTGGTTTCAAGAGAACCGTCGAATTGGTATAATACATTTGTTATAGATAAGGGTGCTGCCGATGGGGTTGCACTGAATCAACCTGTTATTTCAGCCGATAAGGCGTTGGTTGGCCGAATAAGCGAGGTAGGAACCACCTGGTCACGAGTGATAACACTTATTGACCCTGCACATTCTGTGGGTGCGGAAATTGTCAGGTCAGGTGAATATGGCGTGGCAGAGGGTGACGCCAGTGATTCACTGGGCGGAAACTTGAGACTTTCGTTTATTTCAAAAAATGCCAATATTATTGTTGGTGACAAAATTATGACATCGGGGCTTGGGGGCATCTATCCTAAAGGTTTGACCATTGGAAAGGTGCTTGAAATAAGACCTGATATGCAGGGGATTTCCCAGTATGCAATAATCGCTCCTGATGCCGATATTGAAAATATCAATGCTGTTTTAATAGTAAAAAATGATATGAACTGATTTTTGAGAGGTTGCTATGAAGACTACTTTGCATGGAGCTTTTTTGTTAGCTTTTTCTATCTTTCAGGCGACGCTGGGTGATTGTATTGAAATTTTTTCTGTCAAACCGAATTTGTTCTTGATTTATATAGTTGTTGTATGTACTTTTTGCGGAAAGAGTGAGGGCGCAATTTTAGGAGCAGTTTTTGGTCTTATTCTTGATATGCTTATAGGAAGACTTTGGGGGCTAAATGCTGTTCTTATGATGCTTCTTGGATTTTTTACCTCTTATTTTTGCGAAAGGGTTTTGAGAGATAACAATATTTTGGTCGTACTGCTTATGGTATTTATTGAAACTCTTGTTTATGAGGCGGTTTACGGGGCTATATATTCACTGACACTAAATGGTGGGAATTTCTTTTTGATACTTTTGAGAGTCGTGATTCCTGAGGGTTTTTATAATATTGCGGCGTGTGTTCCTGTTTATTTTCTTGTGAAAAAAATGGGAAAGGTTTTATATTCTGATAAGGGTGAAACTATTGGATAAAAAAGGTTTGAGGGCTCGTTTTATTTTTATTTTATGCTTTCTTGCCGTGTTTGCGATTGTGTTCGTGGCACGGCTTTTTAGCTTGCAAATTGTTCATGGTGACGAGTACAAAGAAAAGGCTGAAAATCGACTTGTGCGTGCTTATCCTATAAAAGCCCCACGAGGCGAAATGCTTGACCGATTTGGAAGACCTATGGTTACCAACAAGATGGGTTATTATATACAAATTCAAAGTGTAAGCAACAGTGATAAGGAGCTTAACGAAACAATTCTTAAACTTATAAGAATGTGTGAAAACAGCGGAATTGAATACGTTGATGAATTCCCGATTTCTGCATCTCCATATAAATTTGAATTTGATGATTTCGAAAAGCCTGATGAGGCTTTGAAAAATTGGAAAAAGGAAAACAAACTTGAAAAGTTTAATTCTGCAGAAGATGTGATGGGTTTTTATATTGAAAAATTCAAGGTTTCTGAGGAGTATAGCAAAGACGACACAAGAAAAATTGTGGCAGTCAGATACACAATGCTGTCAAAAAATTTTAGTGTAATGAATCCGTATACCTTCGCCAGTGACATAGGCATTGACACAGTGCAGAAAATAAAGGAGAAGTCATTTGAACTTATCGGTGTCAATGTTGAGGTTGAGCCCGTGCGTGAATATGTGAACGGCTCTATGGCGGCACATATCTTGGGAAGAACGGGGATTATTTATAAAGAAGAATATGATGAGCTGAAAAATAAAGGCTATGGGATGAATGACATAATTGGAAAAGACGGTCTTGAGAAAGTTCTTGAAAGCTATCTCAAGGGAAAAGATGGATACAAACGAGTTGAACAGACAAAAAGCGGTTCGCTTTCTCAGATGCTCAATGAAAAGTCACCTGAAACCGAAAATTTCGCTGTTCTGACACTTGATTCAAAGCTTCAGGCGATAACTGAAGGGTCACTTCAAAAAAGCATCGAAAAAGCCAGAGAAGACAGAGGAAAAGACTGTTTCAGCGGCGCAGCTGTCGCTGTGGAAATTTCAACAGGCGATGTTCTTTCTATGGTTTCGCTTCCGGGATATGACCCGACGACCTATACAAAGAATTACAACAAACTGCTCAAAGACCCTGACAAACCTTTAGTGAATAGAGCGCTGGATGGACTTTATACTCCAGGTTCCACCTTCAAACCTTTGACCGCAATAGCGGCGCTGGAGGAGGGGATTATTTCTCCTACGGAAAAGATGGTGACAAAAGGTGTTTATGAGTATTATGCACCGTCATATAAGCCTACTTGTCTTATCTGGAAGAACACAGGCGAAACTCACGGTACAATAAATGTGTCCGAGGCGATTGGCGTTTCGTGTAACTATTTCTTCTATGATGTGGGAAGACGATTGACCATCAAAAAGCTGTCCCAGTATGCAAAGGCTTTTGGACTTGGTCAAAAAACTGGAATTGAGCTGTATGAATCAGAGGGAATTGTGGCAAGTGAAGAATATCGCGAATCCCGAAATATGCCATGGTATCCCGGTGACACCTTGCAGGCGGCAATAGGTCAGTCGGATAATATGTTTTCACCTGCACAGCTTGCAAGCTATGTAAGTACCATAATAAACAAAGGAAAAAGGTATGCACTCCATCTTGTGAAAGAGGTGCGCAATTACAAAACGGGCGAGGTTGTTTACAGAAATGAACCCACCGAAATTTCCAATTATGAAATTTCTGACGAAACTGTGCAAGCTGTAAAAGACGGTATGAGACGTGTAACAGAAGACGGTACAGCAAAGGCTGTTTTTGAAGATTTTGGTATTGCTGTTGGCGGAAAAACAGGAACAGCCGAGGTGAGTAACGGAAGCGATACGGTATTGTTTGTGGGATTTGCACCTTATGACAATCCACAGATTGCCGTTGCTGTTGTTTTGGAACACGGGGCAACAAGCCGTTATGCAGCACAGGTTGCAAGGGATATGTTTGAATATTATCTGGGAGCATCCGAGGTGACTTCCGAAATACAGGGAATGAATACCTTGCTCAAATAACCTGAGAAAAATTTTTTCAAAATTCAAAGAACATTTTGACATTTGTATGCTTTTATGTTAAAATGTTTTTGTATGATACTTATTTTGTGATGCGGAGGGATGCTCAGATGTCAGAAGTAATTGTTGTGACCTCAGGTAAAGGCGGCGTTGGCAAAACGACAACTACTGCAAATTTGGGTGTAGGGCTTTCTCTTTTGGGAAAAAAAGTTGTTTTAATTGATACAGACATTGGCCTTCGCAATCTTGATGTGATTTTGGGACAAGAAAACAGAATTGTCTATGACCTTGTTGATGTTGTAAATGGCGAATGCGATTTAAAACGTGCGGCTATCCGAGATAAGCGTTTTGAGGGGTTGTTTTTGATTCCTGCAGCACAGACAACCGATAAGGATGCTGTGAATCCTGCACAGATGAAGGAGCTTTGCGAAAAGCTTAAAGAAGAATATGACTTTGTGGTGATTGATTGTCCGGCAGGAATTGAACAGGGCTTCAAAAATGCCATTGCCGGAGCTGATAAGGCGGTGGTTGTTACCACTCCGGATGTTTCTGCGGTGCGTGATGCTGACAGAATTGTTGGACTCCTTGAACAAAACGGGATATTTGACCACAGAGTTATTATCAATAAGATAAGACCTGAACTCGTAAAACGCGGTCAGATGCTGAGCACAGAAGAGGTCCTCAATATACTTAGCATTGACCTCCTTGGCGTTGTTCCTGATGATGGAGAGGTTATTGCAGCTGCAACCAAGGGTGAGCCAGTGGTTTGTCAAAAGAAATCTCTTGCCGGTCGGAGCTATCTTAATATATGTGAGCGACTGACAGGAAAGAATGTGCAGCTTTTGAAATTGGAAAAAAAGAGGCTTTTTGGGAAGTCTTCCCGAAAAAGATAATAAATTTTAGTAATACCCCCCTAAACAAATTCTCGTACAAAAGAACAGGAGGAGCAAAACGTGAATATTGCTTTAATTGCACATGACAAGAAGAAAGAATTGATGGTAGATTTTTGTATTGCTTACAAAGGCATTTTGAGCAAACACAACCTTTGTGCCACAGGCACAACAGGAAGCCTTATTATTGAAGCCACGGGTATGGATGTAAGTCTGTTTTTGTCGGGTCCTCAGGGCGGTGACCAGCAGATTGGTGCAAGAATTGCGTATAATGAAATTGATTTGGTTTTGTTTTTCCGCGACCCGCTTACTGCTCAACCTCATGAACCGGATGTTTCTGCACTTTTCAGGCTTTGCGATGTGCACAATATTCCTCTCGCCACAAACAGTGCGACTGCTGAGGTGATGATAAGAGGTCTTGAACGCGGTGACCTTGATTGGCGTGATATTGTAAACCCCAAAAATCGTCGATAATAAAAATTTTGCATAAATTATAAAAAAATGCTTGCATTTTGCATTAAAGTGTGATATACTTTGTGAGTTGATTATGGGTAGTCCTCTGCATACAGCCTGTCTGGTGGGTGTATGGCATGAATATCTGAATATAGAAAGGATGAAACAAATGAACATTTTAGACCAGATTACACAGGAACAAATCAGAACAGACCTTCCCCAGCTTAACATCGGTGACACAGTTCGCGTTTATGTTAAGGTTAAAGAAGGAAACAGAGAAAGAATCCAGATGTTCGAAGGAACAATCATTAAGAAGAACCACGGCGGAATCAGAGAAACTTTCACAGTAAGAAGAATTTCTTACGGTGTTGGTGTTGAAAAGACATTCCCCGTAAACTCACCTAACATTGACCGTATTGAAGTTTCAAGACGCGGTAAAGTTAGACGTGCAAAACTTTACTATCTCCGTGACAGAGTTGGTAAGGCTGCAAAAGTTAAAGAAAAGATTTAACAAAAACGTATGGCGGGTATTTTTCAATACCTGCCATTTGACTATTCTGGGTAATTAAAGGTGATAATTATGGAAGAATTTGAAAAGAATAATGGAATAATTGAAGAAACTGAAAGCTTTGACGGAGAAAGTTTGGAAGAGACTATTGAAAAAAAAGCCAACTGGAAAAGTGAGCTTTGGGACTGGGTGAAGGCTATTGTTGTAGCTTTAATTGTTGCATATTTCCTTAAAAGTTACGTTCTGACTCTTGCGGTGGTTGATGGTCAGTCTATGGAACCGACACTTCAGCACGCGGACCGTCTTTATGTGAACAAGCTGTTTTATACCCCCAAAAAGGGCGACATTGTTATTGTTGAAACTCGCGACCCTCGGGCACCTTTTTATATCAAGCGTGTCATTGCGACAGAGGGTGATTCCCTTTATATTGACTTTTCAAACGGCGATGTTTTTGTTAATGATGAAAAAATTGATGAACCATACATCAAGGAAAAAACAAACCTTGTAGGAAACTTTGTGTTTAGCAAAATGGCTAATGATGAGTTCAGTCGGGAGAACCCTATTGTTCTTGGCGAAGATGAATATTTTGTTATGGGCGACAATCGAAACAATAGTAAAGACAGCCGTGAAATAGGTCCTGTTTCTGAGGATGATATTATTGGTCATGCTGTTTTCAGGTTCTGGCCACTCAACAAGATAGAAAGTATGATAGATTGATTTTAAAATAAGAGGTATATTATGCAAATTCAATGGTTTCCGGGACATATGGCAAAAACAAGGAGGCTGATTACTGAAAGCCTGAAACTTGTGGATGTTGTGATTGAGCTTCTTGATGCACGACTTCCTTTGTCATCTCAAAACCCCGAAATTGACAGAATTGTGGGGAAAAAACCGCGTATTATTATTCTGAATAAAAGCGATATTGCTGACCCTGAGGCAAATGAAAAATGGCTGAAATTTTTCGAAAGAAAAGGTGTATGCTGTATATTAGCAGACAGTCTTTCGGGAAAAGGACTTAAAAATCTTGATGTAGCTATTGAAAAGGTTTTGGCGGAGAAATTTGCCAAAGAAAAGGAAAAAGGAATGATGCGCAGGGCAGTTAAAATGCTTGTTGTGGGCATTCCGAATGTAGGAAAATCTTCGTTCATCAATCGCCTTTCGGGGCGTGCTGCCACAAAGACCGGTGACCGACCTGGCGTTACCACAGCAAAGCAATGGATAAGGGTTATGGGGAAATACGAACTTCTTGATACCCCTGGTATTTTGTGGCCCAAGTTTGATGACATTGAGGTTGGAAGAAGAATTGCTTTTACCGGTGGCATCAAAGATGAAATTATGGATATTGAAGAACTGGCGTTTTTGCTGATTGGATTTTTGAGGAAGAATTATCCTGATATGCTCATTTCACGTTTCAAGCTTGAAAATGAGGATGTCGATGAATATGATGATTTTGAACTTATGGAACTTATCGGTAAAAAGCGGGGCTGCATTGTTTCTGGCGGAAATATCAATACGCTTAGAGTGGCTAATTTGATACTTGATGATTTCAGGGCAGCAAAAATTGGAAGAATTACATTGGAGTTGCCAAAGAGTTGACTATGATTTTCGGGCAGATATATGAAAATATATCTGCTCTGTTTCTTTAAAAGGAGAGGTAAAAATGAAAGAAATTGAAAATTCTTTATATGAAAAAGGCTTTAAAAATATTGCAGGAATAGACGAAGCAGGAAGAGGACCTTTGGCGGGTCCTGTGTGTGCTGCTGCTGTTATTTTACCACCTGATTTGGTTATTGAAGAAATAAACGACTCAAAAAAGCTCAGTGAGAAAAAAAGAGAGCTTCTTTTTGACAAAATAAAAGAAGTCGCTATTGCATACGATATTCAGTTTGTTGAGCCAGCGGTTATTGACGAAATCAATATAAAAAAGGCTACTGCCCTTGCTATGCACAGAGCAGTTGAAAATTTGAAAATAAAAGCTGATTTTGTGATAATTGACGGCAACGATAATTATCCATATGACATTCCTTTCAGGTACATAGTTAAAGGTGATGCAAAATCCCAGACCATTGCTGCAGCATCAATTTTGGCAAAGGTGAGCAGGGACCGACTTATGACAGAGCTTGATAAAGAGTATCCCCAGTACGGTTTTGCAAAACACAAAGGCTATGGTACAAAAGCACATTGTGAAGCGATTCAGAAATATGGGGTTTCAAAGGTTCACAGAAAATCTTTTATGACCGCAAAGGTTTTGGGGAAATAATATGAAAAAACGTGGATTTTTCAATAAAATGACAGGACGGCTCGGTGAAGATGCGGCGGTTTTATATCTTAAAAAACAAGGATATAAGATTTTGACACAGAATTATCGCACAAAGGTCGGTGAGATAGATATAATTGCCAAAGACGGTGAGGACTTGGTTTTTGTTGAGGTAAAAACAAGGAAAAACGAACAGTTTGGAACTCCGGCAGAGGCGGTTACATATTATAAAAAACAAAGCATGGTTAATTCTGCAAAGTGGTATATTGCTAAGAATCCAACAGAACTCAATATAAGATTTGATATTGTTGAGGTTTTTGGAACATTTGACGGCGGCGGTTTTGAATGTGAGAAAATAAACCACATAAAGCAGGCTTTTCTGGAGGTATAGATTTGACGATTTTTGATGCACATTGTGATACGGTGCAGAAGATAACAGATCTTGGTGGCGGACTTTTTGACAATAACTTTCACTTGGACATAAATCGCATATTGAATAGCAAAAATCAGCATATACAGACCTTTGCTGCATTTATTGACAAGGAAAACGATATACTCAAACCTTTTTTAAGATGCAACCAGTTGATTGACAAATATTTTGGCGAGATAGAAAAGAATAAGATGCACATAAAGCATTGCAACAATGCTTTTGAAATAAAAGATGCCCTGAAATCTGGAAAGATTGCATCACTACTCAGTG
Source organism: Clostridia bacterium (assembly GCA_045580025.1). Classification (GTDB taxonomy): domain Bacteria; phylum Bacillota; class Clostridia; order Monoglobales; family Monoglobaceae; genus SIG440. Next base: position 17,132 of record JAZNNB010000052.1, on the reverse strand, counting down.
TTGAGGGTGGTGAAGCCATAGAGGGCGATATTGAAAACCTTAATTATCTTTATTTGCGGGGCGTACGCATAATGACTCTCAGTTGGAACTATCCAAATGAAATTACTGGAAGCATTGCCGGAGAAAAAGGAAAAGGGCTTTCTGATTTCGGCAAACAGGTCGTTCGAAAAATGAACGAACTTGGAATGCTGATTGATGTTTCACATATTTCTGAAAAAGGATTTTGGGATGTGCTTGAGATAACAACAAAACCGATTTTGACAACACATTCAAACGCCAAAGCCATATGTGGTCACATACGAAACCTCTCTGATGAGCAAATTTGTGCTATCATAAAAAACAGGGGATGTATAGGGATAAATTTATATTCCGAATTTCTTTCTGACAAAGATGCAGAAATAAAGGATATACTGCGGCACGTTGAACATATTCTCGCACTCGGTGGGGAAAATAATATTGGGCTTGGCAGCGATTTTGATGGTATGGACAGCTTGCCCAAAAGTATAAAAGGAATAGAGGATATTCACAAAATTTTTGAGGAAATGAAAAAAAGAGGATATAGCGAAATGCTTATAAAAAAGATTTCCTCAGAGAACTTTTTGGGTGTAATGCAAAAAAATTTGGGATAATAAAAAAAAAGGTTGATATTTCGCTGATTTTGTATTAAAATATAGGTTAGGCTATTTTTAATCAGTAAGGAGAATTTAAATGCAAACATATATTTCACAGAAAGCAAAGAGCATCAGCCCGTCACCGACGCTGTCTCTTGATGCAAAATTCAAGCAGATGAAAAAACAGGGAATTCCTGTGGTTGGTTTTGGCGCAGGCGAACCCGATTTTGATACCCCTGAAAACGTTAGAAAAGCAGGAATAAAGGCTATTGAAAGTGGCTTCACAAAATATACACCTGCTTCAGGTACGGTGGAACTCAAGGAAGCAATCTGCGAAAAAATTAAAAGAGATACGGGACTTTCCTATGAAATTGCGAACATTGTTGTCAGCAACGGTGGAAAGCATTGTCTTACAAATATATTTATGGCTATTTGCGAACCAGATGATGAGGTTATTATTCCTGCACCATTTTGGGTGAGCTATCCCGAAATGGTGAAGATGGCTGGCGGAAAGCCGGTGTTTATTGATACTGCTGAAGAAACAGATTTCAAATTCACACCCAAGCAGCTTGAAGAGACAATCACACCAAGAACACGTGCTCTTGTGCTCAATACACCAAGCAACCCGACAGGTATGGTTTATACAAGGGAAGAGCTTGAAAAAATTGCTGAAATTGCTGTTAAAAACAATATTTATGTTATATTTGACGAAATCTACGAAAAACTCGTATACGAGGGTGAGCATATAAATATTGCGACTTTGGGCGAGGATATAAGAAATCTTACAATTATCGTAAACGGTATGGCAAAGGCTTATGCTATGACCGGTTGGAGAATTGGCTTCACTGCATCAAATGCTGATGTTGCAAAGGCTATGTCAAATATTCAGAGCCACGCTACATCAAACCCCAACTCAATTGCGCAGTTTGCATCTGTTGAGGCGCTTCTTGGCGACCAGTCATCAATAGATATTATGAAGAAGGAATACATTAAGCGCAGAGATTATATGGTTGACAGAATAAATTCCATTGATGGAATAAGCTGCAAAAAGCCAAACGGCGCGTTTTATATCTTCATGAACGTGAGAGAACTCCTTGGAAGAGAACTTTATGGTCAGGTATTTGACAGTGCAAGTGCACTTTGTGATGATATTTTGGAAAGGGCGCTTGTGGCACTTGTGCCCAGTGAAGGCTTTGGAATTGACGGTTATGTACGTCTTTCATATGCGACCTCTATGGAAGTTATCAAAGAGGGTCTTGACAGAATTGAAAAGTATATTCGTGGAGAATATTAAAAAAGGAGAATTACTGTGAGAATTGGTATAATTGGTGCGGGGAATATGGCATCTGCACTGGCAGGCGGTCTGCTTAAATCAGGACTTGTGAGCGGCGAGACACTTTCGATAAGTGATAAAAATGCGTCAAGTCTTGATGTGTGGCGTGAATGCGGAATGTTTGTCAGCGAGAATAATGTTGATGTGATAATTCGCAGTGATGTAATAATTTTTGCAGTAAAGCCCAATATCCTTCCTTTTGTTCTTGAAGAGGCGAAAACTTTTTCGGAAGATAAGGTGTTCATTTCAATCGCTGCAGGAACAACAATTAAGACAATAGAAAGTATCCTTGGTGATGATGCCAAAATAGTACGTGTCATGCCAAATACACCGGCAAAGGTGGGATGCGGTATGACGGTTATTTCACCGAATAAAAATATTACACAAACCGAGCTCAAAATGACGGAAGAAATTTTTTCTGCTGTGGGCGAGGTGGTTGTTCTTGAAGAAAAACACATAAATGCCGCCACAGCTCTTCACGGAAGCAGTCCGGCTTATGTTTATATGCTGATTGATGCTATGGCTGACGGCGGAGTAAAACACGGCTTGCCAAAGGAAACGGCGCTAAAACTTGCGGCTAAAGCGGTGGAGGGTGCTGCGAAAATGGTGATGGAAACACGTGAACATCCTCAGGCTCTCAAAGATGCGGTGTGTTCTCCAGGCGGAACAACCATCGCTGCAGTGTGCGAACTCGAAAAATCAGGGTTTACTTCTGCCGTTTCAGGTGCGGTTGATGCCTGTATAAAAAGAGCCGATGAAATGTCAAAATAAAATTTAATAAATTTCATATTTTCACAGCTTGTCTCATATCTATGTAAAAATGGTTTTACGAGGGGAGAAAGCTATGAAGAGAAAATATTTTTTTAAAACGTTAACCGATTACATCAGTTGCAGCAAGGTTTTGTTTGTTTTAACTTTTTTCTGTCTTGTTGCAGGCACAGTAATCGGTTCTTTGTCGGCAATAACTATGAACACCGAAAACTATGAGTCACTTAGTTCTTATATGAACAATTTTTTGTCAGCATATACCATCCAGCCGGTTGACAAAGGTGAGATTTTTAAGTTTTCCCTTTACAATAGCATAAAAACAGTGTTATTTTTATGGATATCGGGACTTTGTGTCTGGCTCATTCCACTTGGCGTCATTCAAGTGGCGGCAAGAGGGTATAAAATGGGCTTCACCGCTGTTTTTCTTATACAGCTTTACAAAGGCAGAGGCATTTTGTTTGTTTTAGCGTCGCTTCTGCCGCAGATAATGATTTTGTTTCCGGCGCTGATAATTTATATGGTGTTCAATATACGTTATGCAGTTTCACTGCGAGATTTGAAGAAACGTGGCGAAGCTCTTAATATACGCAAAGAAATGTATCTAAAAAATCTGGTTTTTCTTCTTGGTATGATTGCGGTTTTGGTTTTATGCAGTTTTATCGATGCATTTGTTGTGCCTCCGGTCTTAAGACCGATATGTTCATTTTTGGGTAGATAGAAAGAAGGAAACCTGATGAAAAATATAGTTGATAAATATTTCAATTTTCTAAAAAAGAAAAAGGGTGCGTCAGAAAATACTCTTGTGTCATATAGACGTGACTTGAATGCATACCTTGCATATCAGGAGGAATGTGGCGCGGATTTCAAAAATGCAAGCGGCGCTACCATTCTTGATTATCTTGTTGCTTTGCAAAAATCAGGGAAGTCTGCATCCACCGTGTCAAGAAATCTTGCATCCATCAGGTCTTTTTACAGATTTCTGCAAAACGAGGGCGTTATCACTCAGGACCCCACACAAAATCTTCATTCTCTTAAAGCAGATAAAAAGCTTCCTGCAATTCTTACAAACGAAGAGGTTGAAGACCTTCTTGACCAGCCTGATGTAAGGGATGCAAAGGGTTGCCGCGATAAAGCTATGCTTGAACTCCTTTATGCCACTGGTATGCGGGTAAGTGAAATGATTGAACTCAAAATGTCCGATATTGATATGGATATTGGTTATATCAACTGCAATCAGGGCAAGAAAATGCGGGTTATCCCCATTTATTCGCTGGCAAAAAAGGCAGTAAAAACTTACATAGATACAGCGAGGGTACAGCTTGTCCGTGGAAATCGCAAGGTAGAGAATCTTTTCGTAAACTGTAACGGCACAAAGATGACACGTCAGGGCTTTTGGAAAATAATCAAAAAGTATGCAGCTATGGCGAACATAAAGACAGATATTACTCCGCATACCCTGAGACATTCTTTTGCTACACATCTTCTTGAAAATGGTGCGGACCTCAAATCGCTTCAGGAAATGCTCGGGCATACGGACATTTCATCAACCCAGATTTATACAAGTGTTCTCAAAAAACATCTCAAGGATGTATACAAAAGTGCACATCCAAGAGCAAAGAAAAAACAAACAATTTAAAAAGAAAAGGAATGAGAAATCATTCCTTTTTATATGTCATCGTTGCAAATTCCGTATTTCAATTTTTCAATAGCTTTTTTTTCAATCCTCGATACATAAGAACGCGAGATGCCCATGATTTCACCTATTTCCGACTGGGTCAGCTCGTTTCCGTCGTTTAGTCCGTAACGCATCTCAATTATCTTGCGTTCGCGAATATCAAGACGAGTTTTTATGTTTTCATAGAGCTTTTTTATTTGAGCCTTTTTGTCAATTTCTTTGATTACGTCCTCTTCGTCTCCGCCGATAATATCCATAAGAAGAATTTGATTACCCTCTTTGTCTGTGCCGATAGGGTCATTGAGGGAAACATCCCCTTGAGTTTTTTTGTTGCTTCGCATCAGCATAAGAATTTCATTTTCAATACAGCGCGCGGCATATGTAACAAGGCGGGTACCTTTTGATGAGTCAAAGCTGTTTATAGCTTTTATAAGCCCGATTGTTCCCAAGGAAATAAGGTCTTCGCTGTCGCGGATGTTTGCGGAATATTTTTTTGAAATGTGTGCCACAAGTCTGAGATTGTGTTCGATAAGCTTGTTTTTTGCCTCAATGTCACCTTTTTCCATTTTTTCTATGTAAAGCTTTTCTTCTTTTGCCGTCAAGGTTTTTGGAAAAGTCATATTTCCTGAAACAAAAGAAATGAGGAATACAATGGATTCAAGAAGTGAATCAAACAAACCAAACATACTACATATCTCCAATCCGTCGGAAAAGTGCGACATAAAATAAAAATACCCATTTGGGAAAGACTTTTGTGAAAATATATAGTTAGTTTATGCAAAGGCTTTTTGTCCCGTGCAAGTACACAAAATTTTTTATATTGCGACCAGGCAAAAGCTATGCTATAATATTCTAAGAAATTTAACGATATTTAATGGTTCAGAGGTTTTATAATAAGTTTAAGTAAAATAGAATGTGAAAGTAATATTAAGTGCTATTTCAAATAATATAATTTAAGGGGAAGTTTATGATTTCAAAAGATTTTTACAAAGACAGACCTGCAGTGAAACTCAGCGATGACAAGGCTGAATTTTTGTTTCTTCCCAAAGACGGTGCAAAGCTTGTGTCTTTTAAAACAAAAGAAGGAAAAGAACTGTTTGTTCATACTCCATCAGAGTATTACAAAAGACTTTTTTTGGATTCAGAATATATTGATTGTGAATGCAGCGCCTTTGATGATATGTTTCCTACGATAGACCCCTGTTCGATAAATGGAATTGACTATCTTGACCACGGTGAGGTTTGTCGAAGAGAGCACACTTGTATGATAGAAGGCAATGCGGTTAAATTTAAATGCTATCTTTCGAAACTAAATATTACATATTCTAAAATGGCATCCATTGAAAATGGAACTTTGAGTATCAGATACAAAATTGAAAATCACAATGATTTTGAATTTCCTTATCTCTGGGCGGCGCATATGATGTTTATCGCTGAAGAAGGTGCAAAGGTAGAGAGTGTTTTTGCAGACAACAATGATATAAGAGTAATGTTTGGAGAACCACCTGCACAGGATGCAATAAATGAGTATCATATGCAGGGTGAGAAGAAAAGTTACAAATATTATCACAACCAAGCAAAATCTCCGATGAAATGCGGAATTATATATCCTGAGAGCAAGTTAAAGGTATCGGTTGAATTTGAGGGCAATATTGTAAAATATTTTGGAGTCTGGATGAATATCGGATATCTTAAGGGGCTGTATAATATTGCACTGGAACCCTGTACAGCTCTTTATGACGATCCGGTTAATGCGAAAAACGGAAACGCAGAGTCTGTTCTGAAAGCTGGCGAAACCATTGAATTTACTATGAAAATTGGTTGTGCTGAGTTGAAATAAATCTAAAATTTGTTCTACTGCTATAAAAACATTGACAATTTTTGAAACTGATGTATAATTATACTGTATATTCGAGGTATCACAGACTCAAGTATATGGCATTGACTGTTTTGTCAGTTGAATTTAAAGGAAAAACGTATATTTAAAAATGAGGTAAAAAATTATGAAATACACAAATTCTCCTGATATGATAATCAGGGGCGGAAGCATAATTGATGGAACAGGAGATCCTTTGTACGTTGCAGATATTGCAGTGAAAGACGGCAAAATTGACTACATAGGAGACCTTTCAAACGAGACTGCACCGATTGTAATTGATGCAAAAGGCAAGTGTGTTACACCTGGTTTTATTGATTCACACACACATTCTGACTGGACTCTCTGGTGTTTTCCTGAATTTCAGAATGCAGTAAGACAAGGTGTTACCACGGAGATTGTAGGCAACTGTGGCTATTCTATGAAACATTCACTTGGGGCAGTTCCCTTTGATTCCAAAGCGGATGGCATTACCTCAGTTTATGACATTTTTGGAACAGGTCAGGATGTGCCAAAAGGAGCAATGGCGGCAGTTCTTGATAAGGCTCAAAAGCTTCAGCCGTCAGTGAATCTTGCGTGGCTTTGTGGTCATAATGATATAAGAATTGTTGCGGGGGCAATGGGCAAAGAGGTTACTCCTGAACAATTTAAAATTATGGAAGAGCTTTTGCGCGAGGCGCTTGAAGCGGGATTTATCGGATTTTCTACGGGTCTTGAGTTTGACCCCGGTGTTAATTCTGAACCCGAAGAGGTTGAACGTCTGGCCAAAATTGTTGCCGAATATGACGGGAATTATTGCTCGCATATGAGGGATGAGGGAAAATATATCCTTGAAGCTGTTGAAGAATTTTTAAATGTTGTTAGAAAAGCGGGCATAAGGGGCACTGTATCGCATCTTAATGTTAAATATGACAATGGAGTTCCCAATGAGTACCTCCAGAAGAGTATGCAGATGCTTAAAGATGCTCGTGAAAAAGAAAATCTTTCTGTATATGCGGATATGCTTCCAACCTGTTTTTCATCGGGTCTGGCTATGGCTATACTTCCACCATGGCTTTACTCGGACGGAATTGAAAAGTTGAAGGAAGTTCTTTCAAATCCCGAAGGAAGAGAACGGGTGAAAAATGATTTGGACAGATATTGGAGTTTTCTGGGTGCAGGGCAGTGGGATCGTCTTATCAATCTTACAGCAGGTCACTTGCCTCAATATGCAGGTATGAGCTTTAAAGAGATTGTAGAAAAAATAGGAAAGGAACCTGCTGAATGTTTCCTTGATGTTATTGCGTCATCGCCTTCGATGGAAGCTTTGCGTAATATAGAAATGCAGGCAAATGTATTCCATGAACAGGTGATGATAGACAGTGTGGTAAAAGACCCCATATATATGTGGATGACAGATTCTATGTCTACCGGACTTGAGCATCCGCAGTTGCCGCCCGTAGAAAACGTGCAATACTATATGTCTATGATTTACTTCTTTGTACGCTACGTTCGCGAACTTGGTGCAATTTCTATTGAAAAGGCTGTGAATAAAGTAACCGGTATGCCTGCTGAGCACTACAGACTTACAAACAGAGGTGTTCTCAAGGAGGGTAACTTTGCAGACATAAATGTGTTTGACCTTGAAAATCTGAAAATCAATTCAACTTTTGATGAGCCTTGTCAGTACAGCGAGGGTTTTGATTGGGTAATCGTAAACGGCGAGCCGGTTATCAAAAATGGCGAATATACAGGAAATAGACCTGGAAAGGTTTTGCGCAGAAACGAAAAAGCATAGTGTTTTATGGCATACCAAATGGTATGCCATTTCTATGTGTAAAAATAGGTGTAAAGACTTTATTTTGCTTGTAATTATAATTTGGTTGTAGTATAATAAATCAAACGAAATAAAAGTAGCATTTGAATTGTTTGCAGATTTCAATGAATAGTATATAAATTTTTATAAAAATGGAGATGTTTAAAATGAATGAAAGAAAAAATAACCCCTTTGTTTTTTGGGAAGAATGCAAATTGGAAGATTTGGGTAATGGAGTAAAAAGAAGAATCCTCGCCTATGGTGACAAACTTATGCATGTAGAGGTGCGTTTTGAAGAAGGTGCTGTTGGCGCAATGCATACGCATCCCCATACCCAGACAACATATGTGGTGGATGGCGAATTTGAATTTACAATAGGGGATGAAACAAAGATTGTGAAAAAGGGAGATACCTTATATAATTTGCCAAGTATCCCCCATGGATGTCGATGTATTAAAAAAGGTATTCTTCTTGATACATTCACACCTTTAAGAGAAGATTTCTTGAAGTAATAAAGTAACAGTGTTCAGACCTTAACGAAAACAAATCAAAAAACAGGAGACTTTGATGAAGCTTTATTTTGCACCGCTTGAGGGGATAACTACATATACATACAGAAATGCGCACAGCGAAATGTTCGGGGAGTGTGACAAATATTTTGCTCCGTTTATTACACCAACTGCCAATGAAAAAATCAGCCTCAAATCTTTAAGGGATATTTTGCCTGAAAACAATGTGACAAAACCCGTTGTTCAGGCACTTTCGAGTGACTCGGCGGCTTTTTTGGAGTTTGCCCAGAAGGTCAGAGTTTTGGGATATGATGAGATAAATCTGAATTTTGGTTGTCCGTCGGGTACGGTTGTGAAGAAAATGCGGGGTTCAGGGGCACTTCGTGACCTTGATTCACTCGACAGACTTCTTGACGGAATTTTTTCAGGAACGGATATGACGATTTCTGTCAAAACAAGGACAGGTTTTTATTCCCACGATGAGTTTGATGAAATTCTTATTGTATATAACAAATATCCCATAAGTGAGCTGATTGTTCACCCAAGAATCAGGGAAGAATATTATAATAATCTCCCAAATGAAGAGTCATTTGAAAAAGCATATAGTAGTGCAAAAACAAAAATTTCTTTTAACGGCAATATATACAGCACCAAAGATTATGAAAAAATAATTCAAAAATATGAGAAGCTTAACAGCGTGATGATAGGCAGAGGCGCAATAAAGAACCCTGCAATTTTCAGGGAAATCAGAGGCGGAAAGCCTCTTGCGACAAAAGAACTTGTGGATTTTTCGCGTTGTTTGGAGGAAAGATATCTGAAAGTTTTGGGTTCTGAAATATATACTTTGCATAAGTTGAAAGAAATCTGGATGTATGCAATGCAGAATTTCCCTGAAGAAAAAAAGATTTTAAAGGCTGTTAAAAAGGCAAATCGTTTATGCGATTTAAATGGTGCGATTGGTTGTTTGCCTGAGCTTTAAAGGCGGTGATATAGAATATGATAACAAACAACGAGGAAATTAAAAGGCCAAGGGCGGTGCTTTGCAGCGTTGACTTAGGCGATTTCGATATAGATTATTCAATGGAAGAGCTTGAGAATCTTGCCGATACTGCGGGGGCGGGGGTGGTGGCTCAATTTGTTCAAAAAGCGAGCCATTTTGAAGCGGCTACCTGCATAGGAACGGGAAAACTCGCTGAACTTGCAGATTTTTGCAAAAGTAATGAGATTGATATGGTTATTTTCAATCACGAGCTCACTGCATCCCAGATGAGAAATATTGAAGATGCCACCGATACAGACGTAATTGATCGCACAACACTTATTCTTGATATATTTGCCCAAAGAGCAAGAAGTGCCGAGGGCAGACTTCAGGTTGAACTTGCACAGCTGAAATACCGACTCCCAAGACTTTCGGGGATGGGTCGTGTTCTTTCCCGTCAGGGCGGCGGAATCGGCAGCCGTGGTCCTGGCGAGGCAAAGCTTGAAACTGACAAGCGTTATATAAGAAACAGGATTCAAAAGCTTGAGTCAAACCTCAAGGAACTCACCAAGCGCCGAGAGTATGCTCACAAAAGGCGAAAGAAAGATGGTATAATCACAGTTGCTATTGTTGGCTATACCAATGTAGGAAAGTCCACTCTGCTTAATGCACTAACCGAGGCAGGGGTTTTGGCTGAAAATATGTTGTTTGCAACCCTTGACCCAACGGCGAGGTCATTAGAACTTCCAGATGGGAGAAGCGTGATGCTTATTGATACAGTAGGGCTTGTGAGCAGACTTCCTCACAATCTTGTGGAGGCCTTTAAGTCCACTCTTGAAGAAGCAATAAATGCTGACCTCATACTGAACGTATGTGATATTTCATCAAAAGTTGCAGAGGAGCAGATAAAAATAACCCACGACCTTATCTGTGAGCTTGGCGGCGGTGACATACCCATTCTGACGGTGGCAAACAAGTGTGATGCATTGGCTGATAAGGGTGCGGTTATGGGAAAGGATACTGTGTTTATTTCCGCAAAGACGGGATATGGCTTTGAAAAACTTCTGACAGCAATAGCAGAGGGATTAAAGCCCACAGCAAAACGGCTTAGACTTTTGATTCCTTACAGTGATGCGGGAATATTGAGCAAAATAAGGGACTCGGGAAAGGTCTTTCTGGAACAGTATGAAGAAAATGGAATATTTGCTGATGCATTGGTGGATATAACGCTTATTGACATGGTTGAAAAATATATTATATAGTAAAAGAGCCAAAAGGCTCTTTTTTTATGTTCTAAATGCGGACAAAGTGTCATATAGTTAGGTATCAGCCACAAAGGAGATATGAAATATGAATACAAGATATAATGAAATTTTGAGTTATTTTCCCCAGAATTTGAGGCGTATGCTGGGGCGTGGTATGAATGTTCTTGAAGACTCGTTGCAGGAAATAAGGATAAGGAGTCGGCTTCCGCTGATACTCGGAACAACAAACGGGAATTTTGCAATAACCCCTGATGGAGAGCTTTCCCCTGCTGTGGGCGGTGCGTATATAGTCAAAGAAAATGACGTGAGGCAGATATTTACAGCCATTTGTGAAAACTCTGTTTATGCATTTATGGAAGATATAAAGCAGGGGTTTGTCACAATAAAAGGCGGTCATCGTGTAGGAATTGCAGGACGTGCAGTAAATGGAAAGTGCGGAATAGAAAACTTTCGTGAAATAAGCTCTCTCAATATCCGCGTAGCTCGCGAGGTTGTGGGTGCTGCAAATTATATAATCGGTGACATACAAAAAGACAGCGGGATAGTGAATACGCTTATTGTGTCACCTCCGATGGGAGGAAAGACCACGGTTCTCAGAGATTTGGCAAGGCAAATTTCTGACAGTGGAATAAAAACGGCTCTTGCTGATGACAGAGGCGAGCTTGCGGCAATTTTCAGGGGCGTTCCTCAAAATGATATAGGACTTCAGACCGACGTGATTGAAAATGCACCAAAAAGTCAGGCGGTTATTATGATGCTCAGGTCAATGTCTCCACAACTTATTGTTACAGATGAGATAGCAACAAAAGGTGATGCCGACGCAGTTCTTAAATGTTTCGGGACAGGTGTTTGTGTCATTGCCAGCACCCACGGAAAGAGTGCCGAGGAGGTGCTTAAAAGGGAAAATCTAAAGTCGCTGTTTTCTGACATAGGGTTTAAGCAGATTATTGTTCTTCAAAAAGAGGGACGGGGAATAAATACCAAAATCTTGGGCGAGGTAACAAAGATAAGGCAGGAAAAATGATGATAAAGCTTTGTGCAACAGTTTTTATCTTGATGGGATGCGGTTATCTTGGAATTTTATTTGCAATGTCATACAAAAAACGTGTGAGTCAGCTGGTTGAGTTCCAGCAAGTCCTAAGTCTTCTTGAGTTTGACATTGATTTTCTTGCCGTGCCATTATATGAATCTTTTGAAAAGATTTCCAAAAATTTATATGGCGGTGTGAAAGATGTTATTGGTTACATAAGGGAACGGATTGAGAAGGATAAATGCATAGATATGCAAAGTCTTTGGGAAAGGGGTTTTCAAAGGTTTTCGGATGAGATTTTTCTCACACAGGAGGATAAGAAAATCCTGCTGGACTTTTCAAAAAATTTGGGCTGCGGTGACAGGGAAAGTGAAAAAAATAATATAAAAATTACCCTCAGCCGCCTTAAAATTGCAGAAAATGAAGCAAGAGAAATTGCAAAAACAAACGTAAAGATGTACAGAGGACTTGGATTTTTAACAGGATTTTTTATTGTGATTATTCTGATATAGAAATTACGAATGAGGAGGTAAGGTTTTGGACGGTGTTGATCTTATATTCAAAGTGGCAGCAATAGGAATACTCGTGGCAGTTCTCAATCAGCTGTTGGTGAGAAGCGGAAGAGAAGACCAGGCAATGCTTACCACCCTTGCGGGACTTGTGGTGGTGCTGTTTATGGTTATTGAGCAGATAAGTCTTTTGTTTGAAACCATAAAAACGGTGTTTGGACTATGACTTGGGATATGGATATATTCAAAATAGTCGGATTGGGAATTGCGGCGACTATCCTTGCGGTGTTTTTAAAAAACTGGAGGGCCGAAATTGCGGTTCAGATTTCGCTGGCGGCTGCTGCCATAATTTTTATTGCAGTTCTGCCTTATATTAAAACACTTTTTTCAATGTTTTCGGACATATCAAATCGTGTGGGACTGGATGCAAAATATATTACATTGATACTTAAGGTGATAGGGATAGCTTATATCACTCAGTTTGGTGCAGAACTTTGCCGTGATGCCGGCGAAACTTCCATAGCATCAAAGATTGAGCTTTTTGGAAAGGTGATAATAGTGACTCTTTCAATGCCGCTTTTTTACAGCTTTATGGAAGTGGTAGAGCGTATAATAAATTTTGGATAAGAATGTAGGTATGCAAATGAAAAAGCTTTTTGTTTTGTCAGTTATTTTTATTTGTGTGTGGATTACAGCAGGGGCAGAAACTCAAGAGTTTGATTTGATTGGTGAATATGTAAAAATATACGGGAATGAAATAGATGCTGCAATGGATTCGGTGTCAGATGAAGAACTTAGAAAGATTGTGCCAAGCTTCAATACTGAGGAAATTCTCTCAGGACTTGCAAAGGGCGAAAATATATTTTCGCTAAGAGCAGTAGGAAATGCTGCGTTTAAACTTTTTGCAGGAGAAATAAGGAACAGCCTGAAAAGTTTGATTTTTATTTTTGTAATGGGCATTTTTTGTACATATCTCACTAATATTCAAAGCAGTCTGGAGGGACACGGTGCTACCGATACAGCTTTTTTTGTGTGTTACATCGTAATAGCAGGGATAGGTGCGGCAACTTTTTTGGATGTGGTTAGTTGTGCAAAGGAGACGATTTCAAATCTCTCTATGTTTATGCGTACAATGGTGCCGATTTCTATGGCAACATTGGCAGCAAGCGGGGCTCTTATCTCAGCGGGCACTTTCGAGATTACCGTGGTTGCGGTTATTGAAATCACCGAGTGGGTTCTTGAATATATCTTTTTGCCACTTATTATGATGTCTGTGGCAATGAGTCTCGTTAACAATCTTTCAAAAGATTTGAATGCTGAAAAAATGGTTCAGTTTATGAACAAAACCACCAAATGGGGCATAGGGGTTGTGATGACTTTGTTTGTTGGGGTTATGGGACTTCAGGGTATTGTTTCAGGGGGTGCAGACGGACTGACACTGAAGCTTACGAAATTTGCGGCGTCAAACCTTATTCCCCTTGTGGGCGGAGCTCTTTCTGAAACGGCGGAGACCGTTATGAACTGCAGCGTGGTAATCAAAAATGCGGTAGGTGTATTCGGTATAACTCTGGTTGCACTTATAGTAGCAGTTCCAGTAGCGAAAATTTCAGCTTGCCTTATTTTATTCAGGCTTTGTGCGACAATTCTTCAGATGGTGTGTGACAAAAGAATAGTAAAGTGCATTTCAGAATTTGCGGATTCAATTTCGGGAATATTTGCCATTCTTGCTGTGGTTGCGGTGATGTTTATCATTATCCTTACCATAATTATAAATGCCGGAAATTCAGTTGTGCTCTTGGGAAAGTAGAGGATTGATTTTTGTGGAATTTATTCGTGAATGGATTATGCGGATTGCTGGGATAACGGCATTGGGTGCAGTCTGTGATATGATTATGACAGACGGGAATATGAAAAAGTATGTAAAAATGGTGGTGGGACTTGTACTGGTTCTTGCTGTTATCAGCCCTATAACCGAAATAACACCTAAACTGTCAGACATAAAAATTCCGGAAATAACCCAAAGAAAAGCAGCCGAGATGAAAAATACCATAGCGGAGAAGGAATATCAGCAGATAATCATGCTTTATAGTGAAAAACTTGAACAGTCCATTGAAGGCAAGATATATTCAGATTTTGGATGTGGAGCAAAAGCAAAAGTCAAGGTGGAGGAGAATGACAATAAGACTTTTGGAAACATAACTCAGGTTTTTATCACAATATCATCTGAAAAAAGGGTGAATATTGAAGAAATAAAGATAACAGTTTCAAAGGGCTTTGGAGTTGAAACAAAAAATATAGATGTTCAAATAGAAAGTTAAGAAACAAAGGAGTGGGACGTTTGGGATTTGATTTTCTCAAAAGGAAAATAAAAACTGTTAATGTAGAGGTGGATGAAAACGGGAGAGGCAGAATTGAAAAAAAGAACAAGTGGGTTATTGTTGTGATACTTATTGCAGTGCTTTTGCTGGCATTCTGGAATTCGGGTGAAGAAGAAAACCCTAATAAAAAGGATGCAGCCGCAATATCGGTTTCGACAATGGACAACGAGTACATAACAAATGCCGAAACAAAGCTTGGCGATATTCTTTCCGAAATAAAAGGCGCGGGGAAGGTGAAGGTGATGATTACTTTTGACGCAGGTGAAGAAAAGGTTCTTGCCAAAAACCAAAACTCACAGCTTGAAACCGAGCATAGTACAGACCGAACGCAGTCAAAGTCGCAACAGGAGGAAGATATTTTGCTTTATGATTCAAGCGGGGGCGAGGGACCTTTTGTAGTGAAAGAAAAATTACCGGTGCCATTAGGGGTCTTGGTTGTGGCAGATGGTGCAACAAGTGAAAGTATTCGCCTTGAACTTTATGAAGCGGTTAAGGCCCTTTATGGAATATCGGGACATAGAGTGAAAATTTCTGCGGCGTCAGGAAAATAAAAAATTATCAGTCAGCAAAAATGTCTTGCCGCGGGCTTAATTGTTGATTATATTTTAGCGGCAGAGAGGGAGATTTTTAATGAAAAAGTTTTTTAAAGGAATAAGGGGAAAACAGCTTTTGGTTTCGGTGCTTGCTGTTATGGTGATTGCGGCAGGTTATTACCGATGGTCAGTAGAACAAAATGAGAGCCTGACAGTAACGAATGAGGTGCTCCCCATAGAAGAACAAGGCAAAAATGAAAACGGGACGGCTGATGAGGATTATTTTTCAAGAGCCAGATATGAGAGAGATTGCACACGTTCAGAGGCGGTAGAAATCCTGACAGTTTCGGCGATCTCAGGGGAGGCATCAGCGGAAACAAATGCGAAAATTGAACAATATGCCCAAAGCGCCGAGAAAGAATCGGTTATTGAAAATATGATAATGGCAAAAGGTTATGCTGACTGCGTTGCGTTTGTGGATGACGAAAGTGTGAGCGTTGTGGTAAAGGCTGAAAAACTTGACAAAAGCGGGGTTTCAAAAATCAAAGATATTGTGGTTGGACAGACTGGAATGAAAGCAACACAGATTAAAATTTCAAATAAGCAATAAAAAAACCTCCTTTGCAATTTTGCAAAGGAGGTTTTTATCGATTATGTATGCACAGTGCATTTGTTTGTAAAGTTTTCAAAAGTCGCATAATTGTTGTAAAATATTTGACAAACAGAGAGAATTGTAATATACTATTTGGGTAGAAATTTTTTTGGGAGTGACATTTATGACTTTTTTGAAAAAATATATTTTAAATCAAAATGGTGGCAACATCTGGGCGTAAGCCCAACGTGTTTTTTTGCAGTTAGTTAAACTGCGGGATTTGATTTTAATATGTTTTTTTAAGAAGGAGTTTTTATTATGAATAAATATAAGGATTTTGAGAATTATTTAAAGGAGCTTCCCACACAGGACGGGTTCTTTGGTGAATATGGCGGTTCATATCAGGCAGAAGAACTTATTGAGGCATTCAAGGAAGCGGACGATGCGTATGAAGCCATTTGTCATTCGGCACACTTTAAAAACGAGCTTCGCAGGATAAGAAAAGAATTTCAGGGCAGACCTACTCCGGTGTATCACTGTGAAAGACTTTCTAAGATTTTCGGCAACTGTCAGATATACTTGAAAAGAGAGGATTTAAACCATACAGGAGCGCACAAACTCAATCACTGTATGGGTGAGGGTCTTCTTGCGAAGTTTATGGGCAAGAAGAAGATAATTGCCGAGACCGGTGCAGGTCAGCACGGCGTTGCAATAGCAACTGCGGCGGCTTATTTTGGTATGGAATGCGATGTTTATATGGGTGAGGTTGATATTGAAAAACAGCATCCGAATGTTATCAGAATGAAGATGCTGGGAGCAAATGTTGTTCCTGTTACAAAGGGGCTTAAAACCCTTAAGGAAGCCTGCGATGCGGCATTTGAAGCCTACCTCAAAGAATACAAGGATGCAATATACTGTATAGGCACTGCAGCAGGTCCACATCCTTTCCCTAAAATGGTCAGAGATTTTCAGTCAATTATTGGCATAGAAGCAAGAGAACAGTTTTTGGAAATGACAGGCATCATGCCTGATGCAGTTACGGCCTGCGTTGGTGGTGGTTCAAATTCCCTGGGTATGTTTACGCCATTTTTGGCTGACCCCGTGGAGATTTACGGGGTTGAGCCTTTGGGAAGAGGAGCAGGCGTTGGTGACCACGCGGCAACAATGGCATATGGCACAAAGGGCATTATTCACGGTTACTCAAGCTATGTTCTTCAGGATGAAAAGGGTGAACCTCTTCCGGTTTATTCAATAGCCAGCGGCCTTGACTATCCGGGTG
>JAZNNB010000051.1:0-6353 GCA_045580025.1 Clostridia bacterium | reverse complement strand
TCAAGTCCGATTTTGAGACCCTTGTAAGAATTTCTTGCAAGTGAAATTATATATCCAGTATAGCGGTTTCTTCCTGCAACATAGTCGATTGTTCTGCCTATGTTTTCACCAACAGCCAAGGGAATCTCCCTGATAACTCCGTCAATATATGCCTCAACATCTGCAATAATCGACTCTGACATTTTTTCACCACGGTTGTTTATAAGTTTTATGCCATTGTCATTATACGGATTGTGGCTGGCTGAAATCATTATGCCACAATCAAAATCTTCCGTTCTTACGACGTAAGATACGGACGGCGTTGTTGTAACGTGCAGAAGATAAGCATCAGCACCGCTTGCTGTAAGTCCTGCCGCCAAAGCGTATTCAAACATATAGCTTGACCGTCTTGTATCCTTGCCTATTACCACTTTGCACTTGTGTTCTTTTCCATAATACCAACCAAGGTATCTTCCTATCTTAAAAGCGTGCTCAACTGTCAGGTTTACATTGGCTTCGCCACGAAATCCGTCAGTTCCAAAATATTTCCCCATTTATTTTTGTCCTCCAAAAAACATTTTTGGCCTTAAAATCCACCAGATGCACTTTTGTTTGTTTGTATGCATCCTCACGACAAGGATTTTGCCGAAGAAGCATCCGCCGAAAACTTCGATTACTTCTTACCTCGTCACCACAAAAGTTTTGCGGTCTGGCGCTAAACAGTTCTGTCCGAAGAGATGACACTGTTTTTAGAAACATTGCAATTCAATCAGACCTTTGTTACAATATTCTCTTCACTTTTGAAAATTGAGTTTTCTTTCAAATACCCTCTTACCCTTGACAGCGGATAAACTGTGCAATTCCTGCCGATAACTGTGCCAGGACAAAGAACACTGTTGCATCCCACTTCGGTAAAATCACCAACCATAGCCCCGAACTTTTTAAGCCCTGTCTCAATCTTTTTACCATCAGCATTTATGGTAACCAAAGTTTTGTCACTCTTGACATTTGAAGTAACAGCCCCTGCACCAAGATGTGAACGATGCCCAAGTATTGAGTCACCCACATAATTAAAATGCGGAATCTGCACATTGTCAAAAATTATGGAGTTTTTCATTTCTGTGGAGTTTCCTACTACACAGTTCTTCCCAACAATAACACTTCCTCTTATGAAAGCACACTGTCTCACTTCAGAATTTTCATCAATTATGCAAGGACCCTCAATATAAGCTGACGGAAAAATCTTTGCAGATTTCGCAACCCACACATTTTCTGAAATTTCCTGGAACACTTCCTTGTCCAATTTTCTGCCAATTTCAACAATAAATTCCTTTATTTTTCCAAGACACAGCCATGGATATTCAAAACCTTCAAGAAGCGGTGCTGCTATGGTTTTTGAAAGGTCATAAATCTCTGTTGTTTTCATATTTCTCACCTCCTTTCACATATTTATTATATTTTATTTTGTGTAAATCAATTCATAAATTTCGCCGTCTGAGAATTTTGTATCACTTACGCCGGTCTGCATATGCTCTCCGTTTTTTGAAAGCGACCAATAGCTCTTGGTTTCGTCATAGTCAGCAAGGATGCCATTGACCGTTTTGACATAAAGACCATAAGGACCTTTTTCGCCAGAAATAAGCTTATTCTCAAGAAGTGCCTCT
Source organism: Clostridia bacterium (assembly GCA_045580025.1). Classification (GTDB taxonomy): domain Bacteria; phylum Bacillota; class Clostridia; order Monoglobales; family Monoglobaceae; genus SIG440. The sequence continues at coordinate 4,710 of JAZNNB010000051.1, read as the reverse complement.
CCAAGAGTTTCCTTGTCTGTTTTAAGCACAAAGTTCACCGAATTATCGCCTGCAACGACCTTGACAATCACTGTTTTTTCACCATTTCCAAATTCGGTATCTTCTGTATAGACGGCGCTTTCCCACAAATCATCATCCGAGGTCATATTCCCCGAAAAAACAAACACCGCACAAAGCACCACAAGAGCTACGGCAAAAAGTATAATTTTTGATGTATTTTTCATTAAAAATCAATCCTTAGTGTAAATTTATAATACCATTTCCTCACAAAAAAATTAAGTCATTTTATGACATATTACTTTCCCGAAATGCTTTTCAGGTAGTTGTCTCTTCCTGTTTCATATAAGTTATTGCCAAGGCTGTCTATTATCACCACAACCGGAAAATCCTCCACGGTGAGCTTTCTTACCGCCTCAGCACCTAAATCATCATAGGCAATAACCTCCGACTTTTTTATGCACTTTCCAAGAAGAGCACCGCAACCTCCTATTGCCCCAAAATAAACAGCACCGTGTTCTTTCATAGCATCAATAACTTCAGCGCCCCGCTTCCCTTTTCCTATCATTCCCGTCTGCCCCTGAGCAATCAGGTCAGGGCTGTATGCATCCATGCGGTATGATGTGGTAGGCCCCGCCGAGCCAATAACCTGCCCAGGTTTTGCCGGAGTGGGTCCCACGAAATATATAATGCTGTCCTTCACATCAAAAGGAAGTGGCTTTCCATCTTTTATAAGCCCACAAAGTCTTTTGTGTGCCGCGTCTCTTGCGGCATAAATAACACCTGATATAAGACAGCTGTCACCCGCTCTAAGCTTTTTTGCGTCCTCACGGATTAAAGGAGCTTGTATTTTAATTGCCATCTATATCACCTCCGTCTTGTGTCTTGTCACGTGACAGTTTATGTTCACCGCAACGGGCAATCCTGCAATATGAGTAGGACACCACTTTATATTTACAGCAAGAGCTGTCGTTTTGCCCCCAAATCCCTGAGGTCCGATGCCAAGAGAATTTATGCTTTCGAGAAGCTCATCCTCAAGCTGTGCATAAAACGGAGTTTCGTTGTGTTCATCAACTGGTCTAAGCAATGCTTCCTTTGCCATATATGCCGCCTTGTCAAAGGTTCCGCCAATTCCTACACCAACCACAACGGGAGGACACGGATTGGGTCCCGCCTCTTTCACCGTCTGAATTATAAAATCCTTTACACCCTGCAAACCATCAGAGGGTCTCAGCATACCAATCCTGCTCATATTCTCACTGCCAAAACCCTTGGGGGCTATGGTAATTTCGATTTTGTCACCCTTTACTATGTCAAAATATATCATCGCAGGGGTATTGTCTCCGGTATTCACTCTGTCGATGGGGTCACGAACTACACTTTTTCTTAAGTAGCCTTCTTCATAGCCCTGTCTTACGCCCTCATTGACAGCGTCTTTTATATCGCCTACCACGTGAACATCCTGACCGATTTTCAAAAAAACGCATGCCATACCAGTATCCTGACATATAGGCTGATCGGTATCTTTTGCAATATTATAATTTTCAATTATTCTGCCCAACACCTCTTTTGCCTGAGGCCAGGGCTCTTCATCATAGAATTTTTGAATACGGTCTTTTATATCCTCTCCAAGATAACAATTTGCCTCTATACACAATTTTTTCACTGTCTGTGTAATAAGCTTCGCATTTATTTCTCTCATTTTATCACCTCTGAAAATAATCTCAAAGTAATTAAATCATATAAACTTTTTGTATGACTTTTATTATTATATCACAATACTTAAAAACCTTCAATACAAAAAGTCTCTTCAGATGAAGAGACTTTCTAAAAATTTTTAATTTAAGAAATACCGTTGTATTTTCCTGCTTCACAAAGCTTTTTCATTTCTGCCATTACGGTTTCTTTGTCCTCGCGATATGTCATACCATACCAGCGGTCAGGACTTCTCAATACCTTTACCTTTGCTTCACCATTTTTGATTAAATCGTCAACAACGATAGGAATAAGATATTCTTCTTTCATAACATCCTTTTCATTTTTGAAAACTTCAAATTCTCTTTCGAGATAATCAAAAATTTCTGTGCCAAATCCCCACATATTCATTGAAACGATGGTATCTTCAGGGAGATTGTGAACTGTTTCTCCGTCCTCACAATAGGTGAAACCGCTGATGCCTTTGGTTTCTCTTATGCCTGTGAGATATCCGTCTTCAACTTTGCAAACGCCACGTGTAACTGTGCCGTTCTCGGTTGTAGTCTGCGCCAAATCATATCCAACAAGGAACATTTCGCCTTTTTTGATTTCTTTGAGTGCATCATTGAGAACCACATATGCAGCCTTTCCATAATAATCGTCCGCATTGATTATTGCGAAAGGAGTTGTTACCTTGTCCTTACAGCAAAGAATTGCGTGTGCTGTACCCCATGGCTTCGTTCTGCCTGCAGGAAGTTCATCCATTGACTGGAATACATAATCAACATCTATGTATTTCTGGATACGGCTCACCGCTATGCGCTTGAAATCCTCTTCCATTTCCTTTTTAATAACGAAAACTACCTTGGAGAAACCGGCTTCTTTTGCATCAAAAGCAGAAAAATCCATCAAAAATTCTCCACCAGGACCAATAGGTTCCATCTGCTTAAGTCCTCCAAATCGGCTGCCCATACCGGCTGCCATTACCACAAGTGTTGTTTCCATAAAATATCCTCCTAAAATTTTTTATTTTAATCTTTGTTTTCAAAGACTTTTTTTGCTCGAGTCAGTATCCCCGTAAGATACGCCAGTACAACTCCATAATTTGTAACAGGTATTCCCTTTTCTTCAAACAGTGCAAGGCGGTTTTGAATTGCCTTTTTGTTTATCATACATCCGCCGCATTGAATTATGAGTTTATATTCCTCAAGATTTTGGGGCAGGTCATAACCTGAAAAATGTACAAAATCCAATTTTTTTCCAGTTTTCTTTTGAAGCAGTGTGGGAATTTTTACCCTGCCTATGTCATCATGTGTTGTAGCGTGGGTGCATGCTTCAAGCATAAGAATTTTATCCCCGTCCAAGAGCTTTGGTACTGCGTCAGTACCCTTTATGAGCTGTGAAATTTTGCCCTTTTGATTTGCAAGAAGCATAGAAAAAGAGGTAAGTGGGATTTCGTCAGGAACAATTCTCGAAACCTCGTGAAACGCCTGAGAATCCGTAACCACGAGGTCTGTTTTTTTTAGGCTCGCGAGAGTATCTCCAAGCATCTTGACAGTTGTCGAAACCGCCCTGACATCGTGGTCAAGACAGTCTCTTATGGTCTGTACCTGAGGAAGAATCAATCTGCCCTTTGGTGCAGCACTGTCAATAGGTATAACAAGCACCACAATCCCACCCTTTGGAACAATATCTCCAAGCAAGGTCTCGTCTTGAGTATCAAGCTTTTTAAGGGCAGAAATTATCTTTTCACGAAGCTTAGCAAGTCCTTCAAGTGTATGGTCAAAAATGAAAACTCCATTTTTGTCGGTGTTCTTCACATATTCAACAATTCTTTCATCTGCCACGTCGCATTTTGTATAAACGTTTATAACGGGAACTTTGCCAAAATCAAAGTTTCCCTCATCTGCAAACCGCACATCCCTGACAAAAAGAATTATATCACATCGTTCAAGAATATCAAGTGTTTTTTTCTCTCTTTTCTCTCCAAGAACGCCTGTATCACCAAGTCCTGCGGTATCCACAAGCGCTATTGGACCGTATGGAATAAGCTCCATTGCTTTTGTAACAGGGTCGGTAGTTGTGCCCTCGATTTCAGAAACAATGGAAACATCCTGACCAAGCATAGCATTGAAAAGCGTGGATTTGCCTGCATTGGTGGGTCCGAAGATCGCTACATACTTTCTCATAGAAAGAGGAGTCTTTTCCATTGTCTTCACCATCCTTAATCTATTTTTTTTGCGGTATAACCAAAGTCACCGCTTGTTGCTCATTTAAAATTCTGGCTTCCTTTACTGCTCCGCCAAATTCACCGTCAAGCGTCCATGGAATAGCTTCATCAGAGACAAAGGTCACGTCACTGCCTCTTATAACCGTAAAATATTCAGGATTAAGTTCCTGAGTAACAAGGCAAGAAAGCAGATTTTGTGTTTCAAGAATGTTTTTGGGTTTTCTCACCAGAATAATCTCAAAAAGGCCATCGTTGAGTTCCGCTCTGAACGCCTTTTCCGCTTTCATTCCCCCAAGATAATTGGTGTTTGACACCATCCCATAGATGAATTCGCCCGTCAGCGTTTCGTCCCCGCAAATCATCCTGAGCGGATATGCTTTTATATTTGAAAGCTTCTTCGCACCCTCCATAACATACGCGAGATGTCCAAGCATATTCTTATTTTGTTGCGGAGTATCATATGCCACATCAGTGAACGCTCCAAAAGCCGCCACATATACAAAATTTTTATTGTTGAAGCTTCCAATATCACAAGCGAAGTTTTCGCCCAACATAATATCTTGTGCTGCCCTATTCATATTCTTTGAAATTTTCATATTTGCAGCAAAATCATTGGTTGTTCCCGCAGGAATATATCCAAGACGAGGGCGATTTTCCTTTTCAATGGACATAATTCCTTGGATTCCCTCGTTGAGTGTTCCATCGCCGCCCGACAGAACAAGAAGGTCAAATTTTTGAGCATTGTCACGCACAAAACCGAAGGCATCACCCACGCTTTGTGTAGGGCG